>CAJQNS010000260.1 GCA_905479735.1 uncultured Desulfofustis sp. | reverse complement strand
GGAGCAGGATTGGGGAAATCTTTTTCCCTTCCCTGGCGGCACGATGTTATACAGAGCGGCTGTTCCTTACCAATACAGCCGTCACATTTTGTAAGGTCGATCAGGGTTGCATAGGAATCGTCACTGATTGCTGCCCGGGCCTGGACATTCGGAAGAAAGGTGAGGGCTCCCACCGCGGCAGTGCCGGATATAAATTTTCTACGATTCAGTTTCATGGCTTCTCCTTTTGTGCTGGCCAATAATAGCAGGAAAAAAGAGCAGCGCAACAATTTAATTTAAAACTAAAACAGATTTTGCAAATAGATTGCCACCCGAACCGATCGGATCGTGTCAGTAAAGTGCTCTAGAGTGGCAAGAGTGGAGAAGACAGCAGAAAGTAAAGCCAGGGGAGTACGACAATCAAGGCCAGAGTGGTGACCAGCCAGCAGGAGTTAGCCAAATCAAGGTCGAGATCGTAGATCGAAGAGGCAACCAGGGCATTGAAGGCCACCGGCATGGAGGTGAGAATCAATACGACCTTGAACACCAGGCCATCGCTGAGCAGGTGCAGGCCGAAAAGGTAGGCCAGGGTGCAGCCGAAGACAGGGACCGCCATGAATTTGATGAAGCTTACCAAGACCGATTCCTGAATATAGCTGGAAACACTAGAGAATTTCATGCCGAGGCCGATGGAGACAAGCAGTATGAAAGTGCCGACCGGGACGAAAATCCCGGTAATGGTCTCGAAGGCAGGCGGTCTGGGAATGCCGCTGAGATTGAGGAACAAGCCCAGGAAAAAAGCGGTGAATGCGGCTGCTACAAAGGGATCTGTTATCACGCCAAGCAACCGTTTCCAGGTAGACTGCTTTTGTTCCGAACTGCCGCTCAAAAAACGGACGAACGGGAAGCCGATGGTGTAATAACTGATATCTTCAAGCATTTTGTAGAGGGCGGCCAGGGCAAAGCCTGGCTCTCCAAAGAAAAAGAAGCAGACCAGCGAGCCCACTGAACCGATATTGGTGAAAGAGCCGCAACAATAAAGTACAGCCTTGTCCTTGTTCTCTTTTTTGAGCAGCCGTGCGAAAGCGAGCGCCAAGACGCCGCCGAAAAGAAGCGAACAGAGGCCGACCACCGGAAGAAGAACCACTCTGACATTCTCAAATGAGACGATCCAGACGGCGCCGAGAAATGATATGGGCATGAAAAAAAGCAGTCCCATTTTCTGCAGCGTTTTGCGCAGGTTGACGATCGAAATGGGCAGTGAGATAATCTTTTTTCGATCCAGGTTCTGAATCACATAGCCAAGCGTCAGTCCACTGATGATAAGTGCAAGGGAGAGAAAGACTTTATCCATGGTGAGGATCGGGAAAGTTGGGGAAAACGGTTTGGGGTGGTTAGCTGCCGGAGCCGTTTTCCTCCTTCATCAATTTATAGTTGACGCTGTCGATCATTGCCTGCCAGCTTGCTTCGATGATGTTGATCGAGACACCTACGGTCCGCCATTGACATTTGCCGTCCGTGCTCTCGATCAATACCCTGACTTTTGCCTCGGTACCGTATTCGCCTGACAGAACCCGCACCTTGTAGTCGGTAAGCTCCATTTCCTCAAGAACCGGATAAAACCTGGTCAGGGCTTTGCGTAAGGCACGGTCCAATGCGTTTACCGGTCCGTCTCCCATGGAGGCAGTGTGCACCTCTGACCCTCCGACATAGAGCCTGATGGTGGCTTCGGTCAGCGGCGGCCTGTCCATTCGGTACTTGTTGTTCATCACTCGAAAGCCGTCGACCCTGAAAAACTTACGCTGAATGCCGAGGGCGTTACGCATCAGAAGCTCAAAACTGGCCTCTGCCGCTTCATACTGGTAACCCTGATTCTCTTTCTCCTTTAGGTCTCCCATGATCGAGGCCAGCAATGGATCCTCTGGTTTCAGCTTGATTCCCCATTTTTCGGCTTTATGGAGGACGTTGGAGCGACCGGACTGGTCAGAGATCAGGATGCGGCGATGGTTACCGACTTTTTCCGGTTCGATATGTTCATAGGTCAGGGGATTGCGCTTGACGGCACTGACATGAATCCCCCCCTTGTGGGCAAAGGCTGATTCCCCCACATAGGGCTGATAACGGTTGTGACGCAGATTGGCCATCTCATTGACCAGCCGCGAAGTAGGATAGAGGTTTTCGATATGATCCTTGGCCTGGCAGTCAAGTCCCATCTTGAAGATCATGGCGGGCAGGATCGAGGTCAGGTTGGCATTACCGCAGCGCTCTCCGAAGCCGTTGATGGTGCCCTGAATGTGCTCGATGCCGTGATCAAGACTGATCAGGGCATTGGCCACCCCCGTCTCCGAATCATTGTGGGTGTGAATGCCGAGCATTATCGGGGACTTCAATCCGGCATATCTCTTCCTGACCGTCTCGAGGATTTCGGGAAGTTCGTGAGGCAGCGTTCCTCCGTTAGTATCGCAGAGCACCAGCGTTTCGGCTCCGCCCTTAACCGCCTGATCCAGGGTCGCCAGGGCATAATCCCGATTATTTTTATAACCGTCGAAAAAATGCTCGGCATCATAGATCACTTCATCGACGCGGCTCTTTAGATATTGCAGAGTATCTTCAATGATTTCAAGGTTCTGTTCAAGAGTTATTTTAAGGGCATCGGTGACATGCACGTCCCAGCTCTTGCCGAAGATCGTGATGACCGGTGTCTCCGACTGAAGCATTGCCTGGGTGTTGGTGTCCTTGTCGGCCGAGTTGTTAATCCTGCGTGTGGAACCGAAGGCGCTGATCTTTGCATGCTTGAGCTGCACCCCGCTGACTTTCTTGAAGTACTCCACCGACATCGGGTTCGATCCGGGCCAGCCGCCTTCAATGTAGTCGACTCCCAGATCGTCTAGCGCATGGGTGATTCTTACCTTGTCGTCGACCGAGAGGTTGAAATTTTCGGCCTGGGTGCCGTCTCGTAGCGTCGTATCGTAGATTTCTATGGCTTGTGCCATTACCTATGTCGAACCTCCAAAATAAGAAATGAATGCTGCCGAACCGCCCGCAATTATAATGACATCGGCATAAGAACCTTTTATTCTAAGAGATTTGAGCAAAAATGCAAAGTTTGAAATACGGCGCCACCGAAGAGGGAGCCTTTTATTTCTGAACTTATAACCTCCTATCTTGCCTTTCAGCGTCTCAGATATTACATAGGTATGTTGTTGATTTTCACATGTGACAATTCAACTCTCAGATACCAGCCCGGTATCTGTCCAATCAATCTATAATATCAAAAAGAGGAGACGAAGCATGAAGCGTTTTACAGGTGCTGCCGTGTTGATGGCGGTAATGATGATGGTGGCAGTTCCCGCCATGGCCGAACAGAAGAAAGTACGCTGGAAACTGGCAATGACTTGGGGAAGCACCCTCACTCCACTGTCCGATTCGGGGCCGATCCTTGCCAAGATGGTGAGCGACATGACCGGGGGTAATTTTGAGATTCGCGCGGAAGGTGCAGAGAAGCACAAGGCGGCTTTAGGCATTCTCGACATGGTCAAAGGCGGACAATATGAAATGGGTCACACCGCATCCTATTACTGGAAAGGCAAGGATGTGACTACTACCTTTTTTACCACCGCACCGTTTGATATGACGGCGCCCGAGCAGTTTGGCTGGTACTACCATGGCGGCGGCCTCGAATTGATGCAGCAAGTCTATGGAAAATTTGATGCTTTGTCCTTTCCAGGAGGAAATACGGGAGTCCAAATGGGTGGCTGGTTCCGCAAGGAAATAACGTCACTTGATGATCTGAAGGGGCTGAAGATGAGAATACCGGGGCTGGCTGGTGAAGTTTTTGCCAAACTTGGTGTCAACGTTACCAATATCGCCCCAGGCGAACTCTACACCTCTCTGGATCGCGGTACCATTGATGCCCTTGAGTGGGTCGGCCCCGGCATGGACATCAAGATGGGTTTTTATAAAATTGCACCCTACTATTACGCGGGCTGGCACGAGCCTGCCTCTGAACTCCAGTTTCTGGTTAACAAAAAGGCCTTTGAAGAACTTCCACCTGAATACCAGGCAATTCTTGTAACCGCCATGGAAGCAGTGAGGGGGAGACAGGTTGCAGCAAACTTTGATGCCAACGCAAAGGCTTGGCAGCAGATGAAGGCCGAATATCCAGACATCAAAGTAATGAAGTTCCCTGAGCCTGTGCTTCAGGCCATGAAAAAGGCAACCGACGAAGTACTTGAGGGATATGCGGCGGAAAATGCCGAATTCAAGGAAGTCTACGAGTCCCGCAAGGCGTATTTCAAAGTTGCTCGCCCCTGGACAAAGATTTCAGAGCAAAACTACCTCAGCACTTCCGACGCCGTAATCGAATAACAAGACTTGATCTAAGGCTGAAGCCCGAACTGCATAGGCGGTTCGGGCTTTTTTTATATGTTCTTGCATTTTCAACTCTGCACAGTTAGTTAGTAGCTGCTGGCTCAGATTATTTGATTAACTACTTGCCAGCACGACAGAATTTACCTTTAAGAGGAGTCAAGATAATGCTTGTCAGGCTTGAACAGGCCTATATGGGCATCAACCGGGTAATCTCCAGAATCCTCGCGGTCCTGCTGATTCTGATGGTGCTCAACGTCTTTTATGACGTGATAATGCGATACTTCTTCCACAATAGTTCGGTGGCCATGCAGGAGATGGAGTGGCACCTATTTGCCGTCATAATTCTTTATGGTATTTCGGTCTCGCTTCTCGATGAATCCCATGTCCGGGTGGATTTTCTTTACGATCGTTTCACTACGCGCACCCAAGCGATGATAAATATCATCGGCACTGTCCTTTTCGTAGTGCCCCTCGCCCTGCTGGTTCTCTTTGGCTCTCTTGATTTCGTCAAGGATGCCTACGAGATCAACGAGATCTCAGAAGACCCGGGAGGGCTGCCGTATCGATGGCTGATCAAGGCCATGATTCCGATTTCTTTTGGTTTTCTGATCTTCTGTTCCATCGGCTATACAATCAAGAATTTCAATCGTTTCATAGCAGCGGGGAAAGGAGCGCAAAAATGACCGGCATAGTCATGTTCATTGCTGCTCTGTTTCTGCTGGCAGTTGGCTTTCCTGTGGCTTTTACTTTTGGGGCTGCATCGCTTTTCTTCGGTATAGTTGCGGCAGTCGTCGAGCTGCAATCTGATGCCACCCTGATGCTTGTCGGCGAGGAATTTTTCCGGATGTTCTCGATGATGCCGTTCAGGATCTATTCGATCATGAAAAACACGATTTTGATGGCGGTCCCGCTTTTTATTTTCATGGGGATAGTACTGCAGAAATCGGATCTGGCTGAACGCCTTCTCGAGGCTATGGGAACCATGTTTGGCCGTATCAGGGGGGGTGTTGCTGTCAGTACCGTGCTGGTGGGTGCGTTGCTGGCGGCTTCGACGGGGGTGGTGGGAGCTTCGGTGGTTGCCATGGGCGTCATATCCCTGCCGGTTATGCTCAAGTACGGCTACTCCAAGCAACTGGCAACCGGGACTATATGCGCCTCCGGAACGCTGGGCCAAATCATTCCACCCTCGATCGTGCTGATTATCCTAGGTGATGTCTTTCAGCAGCCGGTGGGAGATCTTTTCAAGGCGGCCGTATTGCCGGGGCTTGTTTTGGTGGGTTGTTACATAATGTATATACTGCTGGTCGGGTATCGTGATCGGAGCGCGGCGCCGCCCATACCCGTCGATGATGACACCTCAAGGACCAAGAATATTGTGAAGGCATTGGTTTCCATTATTCCACCCCTGACCCTGATCATCATGGTACTAGGTTCGATTTTCGCCGGAATCGCTACTCCGACTGAATCCGCTTCGGTGGGCTGTGTGGGGGCGATGATTCTTGCAGCAATGTATCGTAAACTGAGTTGGACAGTAGTGGAGAAATCGGCCATTGAAACGGTCAAAATCACCGCCATGGTATTTGCCATTCTGATCGGCGCCACCGCCTTTTCAATGGTGTTCGTCTACAGCGGAGCCGATTATCTGGTCGAAGACGTGCTCACCAATCTACCCGGCCAGAAGTGGACCTTTCTCATACTCTCTATGCTGGCCATCATGATGCTTGGGTTTTTTATAGATTTCATTGAGATATCCTATATTGTCGTACCCATTATCATGCCCATTGCCGCCATTATCGGTCTCGATCCTCTCTGGTTTGCCATCCTCATTGCGATGAACCTGCAGACCAGTTTTCTAACGCCTCCGTTTGGTTTCTCCCTGTTTTACCTCAAAGGCGTTTGTCCCCCGGAGGTTCAGACAACCGACCTTTACCGGGGGGTTGTTCCGTTCATCACCATCCAGGTACTTGTCTTGATCTCACTCGTGTTATTTCCGGGATTTTACGGATTCAATTAATTAACTCAGCCGGTTAGAAAGCGTTAAATGGTTAGAGAGATCGAGAAAATTAAAAGAGAACTTTTGGATCTGCGCAATGAAGACATTGCAGCCCATTCCAGCAGATTTTTCAAAACAGGGCCCGGCCAGTATGGAGAAGGGGACAGGTTTCTCGGCATAAGGGTTCCGGTCTTAAGAAAGATCGCCCGCAGGTATCGCCACCTTGACCTTTCTTCGACCGAAAAGTTGCTGCATTCGGAGTTTCACGAGATTCGGCTGACCGCTCTGCTGATCCTGGTTGAGTGTTATAAGCGCGGCGACGGCAGGGTGCAGGAAGAGGTCTACGGGCTCTATCTTAAAAATAGTGAATACGTAAATAACTGGGATCTGGTGGATGTCTCCGCTCCCCATATTGTCGGCCGCTATCTGGAACACCGTGATCGAGACATTCTCTATACCCTGGCAGCATCTGATAATCTATGGGAGCGGCGTATTGCGATCCTTGCGACATTTCATTTCATTCGCAGCGATTCCTTTGCAGAAACCCTGAAACTTGCTGAAATCCTGTGCAACGATGAGCACGACCTACTGCACAAAGCGGTGGGTTGGATGCTCAGAGAGGTAGGCAATAGGGATCTCGATAGAGAAGTTGCATTTCTGGATGAGCACTATAATAAACTGCCCAGAACCATGCTTCGCTATGCCATTGAACGTTTTCCTGAAGCCTTGAGACAGGCCTATATGAAAGGGATCAGGTAAACGCGATATTCTAGAGAATGGATTTGCCGAACAGTGATGCGGCAAGCGCAACCGCGACCTGGGCCGTACGGTTGCTGACGTCGAGAATGGGGTTGGTTTCCATGATGTCGAGTGAGAGGAGGCGCCTCGTATCGCTGATGGTTTCCATCAGCAACTGGGCTTCCCGGTAGCTCAGGCCGCCAGCTACTGGGGTGCCCACCCCGGGGGCCTCGTTGGGGTCGATGCTGTCCATATCCAGGCTCACATGAATATGTTGACAGTCGCTGAGTTTCTCCAGGGCCTGGGCAATGACACTGCTCATTCCCCGTTCGTCGATGTCCCGCATGGTAAAAATGGTGCAGCCCGAAGCCCGCAGGTTCTCTTTTTCGCTCTGGTCGAGTTGGCGGGGACCTATAAGCACCACCTGCTCCGGCTTTAGCTTGGCGCCTGGTCTGCCCACATCGACCAGTTCTTGGGGACCTTTGCCATAAAGAATAGCCAATGCCATGCCGTGGATGTTGCCGGTTTCGGAAGTCTCCGGGGTGTTGAAATCACCATGGGCGTCGATCCAGATCAATCCGCAGTCATTATCATGGGTCACTCCGCCGATGCTGCCGATGGAGGCCGAGTGGTCGCCGCCAAGGAAAATTGGTATCGTACCGTCTCTGATAGCCCGCCGAGCAAGTTCGTAGGTTTCCTCACAGGCCGCTCGGATCGGCGGTAACCGATCAGAGAAGCCCCGGTGCGTCAAGGTGTAATGACCCGGGACCTCGATGTTGCCGACGTCCTGGGTGTGATAACCAAGTTTTGTTAAGGCCCCACTCAAGCCGGCATAACGGATGGCCACCGGCCCCATATCGACACCTCGGTGCTGCTGGCCGAGGTCGATCGGGATTCCGATGATCCTGACGGTTTGTTTCCTATCAGAGATGGTCATTGGCGGAGGTTATTCCAGAGGTTGACGATGAAATCCTGGGCGTTGGTGAGGATCGCCTGGGCCTGGGCCGAGCCCCTGTTGGCTAACTTATCGGCGCTGAACTCCGACATGTCGACAATAAAGAAGAAGACTGGACGGACGGTGCCGTCCGGAAGGATTTTATAACTTGGTGTCATATTGCCAAAGGCGATGGAATGCAGCTGGGTGGCCATGGCGATGACAGTTGTCGCCCTGCGGGCATGCTGCCGCATGTCGTTCTGGGCCTCATAGGCGTTACCCGTAACCCCTGGCAGTGGGCCGTCATCGCGGATTGACCCGGCCAGAACGTACGGAACTCCCATGGTCTCGCAGGCATAGATGATACCGTCCTTAACCCCTGCCTGGTTGATGTAGTCACTTATTGATCCGCTGGCGCGAACAGCGTTGATGACGTCGAGATGGTTATAGTGGCCGAGCGGCACCAGCTGCTGATTATAAATGTCCTGCCCCAGTCCGGTCCCAAACCGGGACGCTTCAAGGTCGTGAGTTGCCAGGGCGTTCCCAGCCATAAGGGCGTGGCAGTAGCCGCCCTCGATCAGCCCCTGCATAGATTCCCGGCTGTCCTTGTCAAAGCTCACTGCCGGACCTAGTACCCAGACGATGTGGCCATGGTCACGGTCGTACCGGAGGGTACTGTAGAGATCATCGTAGCTGCGGGAAAAGGGGGTTTCCCTGGTGCCGCGGGATCGAAAGGTGAATTTGTCTTCGGACTCCTCAGGCTGTAAAAATCCGTCGGCATGAACGAAGATTCCCTGTTCTCCATTCTCCGTGCGTCCGACAACCACCGGGTCGTCTTTTTTCAGGTTCCTCGGCTCGGTCACCTGCAGCTTGCCTTGATCGGCAACCAGAACTGCATCCATCCTGCTTTCTGGGGCCAATAGCCAACCATGCCCTTCAAGATTTATATATTCCGGAAGATTTGAGGTGGCATGAAACTGCTCGGGGGCAATTCCGTCGGCAGGTGCCGGAACAGTTTCCGCATATGGACTGTCTGAGAGCGGTGGAGTACTGAAGTCGGGCGGTTGATAGCTGGCAAGTGGGTGCATGGCTGCCTCCGGATGTCTGGATTCTTTTATTTAACATGATAGGTAATCTGGGGAAATTTGACAACACTACCACTTTTTCATTTGCAAAACCGGATAACGTGATAAGGTCGGCTTGATTGAGGGATCAACGCAGATGCAACAGGTGAACATACGACTGGCAAGAGCTGAAGAGGCGTCAACTTTGACGGATCTTTCTTTGGCCTCCAAAGCGCATTGGAAATATCCGCACAACTACTACCGGTTGTGGCAGCAGGAACTGACGATCACTGCCGACTATATAAACGAGCACGTGGTCTATGTCTGCGAAAGCGGTGACAGTATCTGCGGTTATTACTCGCTGGTAGAACTCGAAGAAGATCATTCCACTGCAGGGATTGTGCTCAAGGCGGGAATCTGGCTCGAACATATGTTTGTGCACCCCGAAACCATTGGTGAAAAGATAGGAACCCGGATGTTTAACCACCTGTGTGGAGTGGTGGAAGGCCTGGGAGGAAGCCTCATCCACCTGTTGGCCGACCCTCACGCACGATTGTTTTATGAGAAAATGGGGTGTGTCTATCAGCAGGAATATTGTTCCTCGATTCCCGGCAGAACGACTCCTTATCTCATCTTTGAACTTCATAATCGCGCCACAGAAAAAAGAGTAAATGTTTGATATCTTTCTGATAGTCTTGCCGGTTTTCCTGGTAATAGGTCTGGGTTTCATGCTCAGGGGAACTGGATTAGTGGACGGCTCCTTTCTGTCGAGGTTGAATCGATTGGTCTACTACGTTCCTCTGCCGATCATGTTTTTTTACAAAATCGCCCAGGCAGATTTTTCAGCCAGCTTCAATCCGCGATTACTTCTTTGCACGATTGCGGCGGTGGTTGCCCTCTGTGTGCTGAGCTTCCTGTATGCCGGCCTAAGGAACTATGAACCAAAGGTGCACGGTGCTTTTGCGCAGTCTTGCTGTCGGGGAAATCTCGTTTATGTCGCCCTGCCGATAATCTACAGCGCCTATGGTGAAGAGGGCTTTGCGGTGGCCGGAATCATGATCGGTTTTATGACACCTCTGGTAAACTTTTGCTCCATTCTGGTACTGCTGCTTCCCCAGCAGCGGGGCGACCATGAACTGGGCCCCTCGTTCTGGTTTAATCAAATTGCTTTGAATCCACTGATAATAGCCAGTTTTCTTGGCATCGCCTGGTCCATTTTCGATTTGCCGATTCCGCTGGTGCTGGCTGAAACCTTCGATATAATTTCCGGTATGGCAATGCCGCTGGCCCTGATGGTCATAGGTGCTTCATTCTCATTTGCAGAACTGCGCGGAGACATGGTCGTCACCACCCTTGCCAGCGTGGTAAAACTTGTTCTGCTGCCTGTTCTGGCCGGAGCCTTACTGATATTATTCGGAGTACGGGGAGTGGAGCTTGGGGTCGGCATCCTGCTTACCGGCGCTCCGGCTGCCTCGGCCGGCTACATATTGGCCCAGCAGCTCAAGTCGGACGGAGAGCTGACCAGCTCGATCATCATGGTTTCCACCCTGGCGTCAGTTTTCAGCTATACCCTCTGTTTGTACCTGCTGAAGATAGCGGGTATCTGAGGGCGACGGTTATGCCTAGCTTGCTTCAAGTACCGATCAGCAGTTTTGGCAGCCAGGTGGTCAGCGGTGCATAGAAGGTTATGATCAGCAGGTCGACCAGCAGGATCAGCAGGAAAGGAATGATTTTTCTGCTGATGGCTCCGATCGAGGCTCCTGATATCGAGGCCGAAACTATCAGGCAGATACCCATCGGCGGGGTGAGCATGCCGATTGCCAGGTTGGTGACCACGATGACTCCGAGTTGTACGGGATCGATGCCCAGAGAAGGGACCAGCGTGACTATCATCGGCACCAGCAGAATCAGAGCCGCGGTGGTTTCGACAAAGGTGCCGGCAATCAGAAGTACCAGGTTGATGAGGAGAAGCAGAACTACCGGGTTCTCAGAAACACTCAGCAGGCTGCCGGCCAGCCTGCCCGGAATGTCGTCGATGGCCGCTACCCAGCTGAAAATAGAGGCGGTAGCGATGATGAACATGACGATTGCGGCTATCACCGACCCCTCGACGAAAATCGAGTTGAGATCTTTGAAAGCGAGCTCCCTGTGTATAAAAAAACCAACGAGCAGGGAATAGAACACTGCCGCCGCGGCTGACTCGGTGGCAGTGAAAATGCCGCCCAGAATACCGCCCAGGATGATCAGCGGAGCTCCTAGGGCGGGGATGGCTGTCAGGAAATTTTTTAGGAGCCGTCGCCAGCTGAAGGGCAGTGCAGCACCATAACCATATTTCCTGGACAGGATCGTGGCGATTGCAATCAGCGACAACCCGATCATAATGCCGGGTAGGATGCCTGCCGCGAAGAGCCTGCCGATCGAGGCACCGGTCAGATAGCCAAAGATAATCATCGGAATGGATGGAGGAATGATCACTCCGATGGATCCCCCCGCCGCCTGGACTGCCCCGGCAAAGTCACTGTCATAACCCGATTTCTTCATGGCCGGAATCAACAATGCTCCAACCGCGGCTGTATCCGCCGCTGCCGAACCTGAGATGCCGGCAAAAAACATGGCCGAGACGACTGTGACCGCAGCCAGCCCTCCCGGAAGCCAGCCCACCATAGCATTTGCCAGATCGATAAGCCGCCTGCTGATTCCCCCTTTCTCCATGATCAGACCGGCATACATGAACAGCGGTACGGCCATCAGGTGAAACGAGTCGGCTCCGCCAAACATCTTTTGAATTACCACCATCAACGAATAGTCGCCTTTGATGGCAATAGCTGAAATCGAGGCAACCGCAATGGCGATGGCAATGGGGGTGTTGAGGAGGAAAAGGACCGCCAGCAGAACGAGAAGAATCGTGGCGCTCATAATTTACCGCCAGTGCTGGAACGGGCAGGCGATCCTCTCAACAGGAAGGCACCACAGTGCAGTGAAAAGACCACGCCACTAATTGGAATTATTGAAAATATGAGCCATTTCGGCAATGCCAGTGCAGGGCTTGTCTGTACTCTGATAAAATAGGCAAAGGTGCAGCCATACCAGATCATGACCAGAAAGAATACTAAAGAAATCAGGTGAACAAGCCGTCTGATTCTGTCCCGATTTCTACGGTCCAGCCGCTTGAAGAGAAAATCGACGCCGGGATGCATATTGCGGTGATAGGCCACCGTCGCCCCGATGAAGGTAAGCCAGACCAGCAGATAGCGGGCCAGTTCCTCTGACCAGAACAAAGAATGGTTGAGAATATAGCGGCTGAAGACCTGGATAATGACGGTTGCGGTCATCGACAGGCCGAATAGGAGCAGCAGGTATTCGGCGTAGCGGTTGCAGGCTGTGCTGATCCGCTCGAGGGTGCCCGCTGCGTCCCGAACCATTGCCTTACCTGGTCTGTTCTATGACTTTACGCAGCAGAGTGTTGACTTCCGGGGTGGAGAACAGGTCGATGTCCTTGAGGTCGGCCACCTGTTTTCTGAAGGCATCGATATCGGGATTCTCCTCGACCTGCATGCCTTTTTCCTTCAGCAGTGCGAGCCGGGCTTGGTTTTTTGACCGGTTGTCGCTGCGTTGATATTTGGCTGCTTCACACATTGCTGCCTGGATAAGATCCCTGGTCTCGCCATCAAGCTCTTTCCACCAGTTGAGCGAAGCCACATCGATATGGGCGGAATAAACGTGGCGGGTAAGGGTCATGTATTTCTGAATTTCAAAAAATTTGTAAACTTCGAGGACCCAGAGCGGGTTTTCCTGACCATCGATTACTTTTTGTTCCAGTTCGGTGTAGATGGGCCACGGCATGGGAGTTGGATTTGCACCAAGGGTCTGCCAGATCGATTTATGCAGGGCGGAAGACATAACTCTGATTTTCAGCCCTTCAATGTCCTCCGGTCTGACAACCGCTTTTCTCGAGTTGGTAAGGTTGCGAAAGCCGTTTTCAGAGAAGCACAGTCCTTTGAAGCCTGAACCTTCGAGACTGGTCAGGATTTCCGCCCCAAGGGGACCGTCGAGAATCTGATCGGCTTGCTGATGGTCCTTGAAAAGAAACGGATAGTCGATGACCCGGACGATTGGATCAAAGCTGTCAAACGGCCCTGAGGTGATAACCCCCAGCTCGACCGCCCCAATTTGAATCTGCTGCAAAATTTCCGTTTCATTGCCCAGGGAGCCGGAATGGAAGATTTTTACCTCGAGCTCACCGTTCGAGCGCTGTTCGAGCAGCTCTTTAAATTTATCAGCAACTATATTCTGGGCCGATCCCGGCTTGGTGACGACGCCGAGTTTTATTGTTTTAGCCGCCTCGGCAGCGGTGGTGGCAGCACAAAACATAACCAGGCTGAGACAGACTAGGAAACGCTTCATCTGGGCGTATCTCCTTTTTAAGGTTTGGTGACAAGGCTTGGTTCAAGCGCCCTCAAACTCTGCATCGAAAAAACTCCAAAGTCAACCGCTAATTTGGCTGTCTGGAATTCGTCTCTGTCTTAGGGCCCACGTCTGTTTTCGAGATTTCCCCAGATCCTCTTCTGCTGCCTGCCGATATAGCGGTAATGATCGCGAGGACCACGGATGCCAAGCGCACTTTTTCTCCCCCACACCTGACTTTCGGCCACCTCTGGGTAGCGGCCCCAGTAGGCTTCGGCCAGATCCCGTTCTTTTTCGGGGTCCTCTAGTTCGGCTAACGGCCCATGGATTCGCCCTTCATGCCGGCCGTGCTGCCGGAAATGTTCCCTGGCACCGGATATCCCCAAGGGGCCGTTTTCTCCATACAACGGATGATGTTTGATATCTTCATATCTCAGCCAGTAGGCCCGGGCTAGCGGCAACTCACCGGTGCGGTCAGCTGCAGTATCCCTGAGTTGGACGGCGGCTTTAAGTTTTTGGGCCTGCAGTTCTGCATCTAATATCTGTGAGGTCTGCAACCCATGAACCCAGAGAAAGATACTGAGGAGGATAATTACAGCGATAATCCAGGGCTCATGTCCGCCCTTTATTTTCTTTATCATAGTCATGGTGTGCTCAACAATATCTCGTCCCCTGGTTAATAAAAGACGATCCCCGGAATCCTTGTCAACAGGGGATAACCGGCGAGGGCAATGGCTGTTGTGGCCAGGACGGAAATCCCGTGGGAGAGCTCCGGGCTGAACTTGTTTCGGTAGAGAAAATAATAAGCAGCGGCTGCCAGCAGCGGCAGGGCAATCCACATTTCAACTACCAACCCCCGATAATATTGAGCCGGCCAGACCAGCATAAGCACTGAGACTGACAGCCAGCAGACAAAGCACACATCTGTACTTTTAATTGTCGAGGTTTGGTGTTTCGAGAACAGATGGAGACTGTGCCAGATCAGTCCTCCGCCGAAGCTGCCAAGCAGGTTCACTCCCATGTCGCGGAGTCCGAAGGTGCGGGCCGGGTGGAGCCCCTGCAGGAACTCATCGTGGATGCCCAGGAGCGTACAAAAAAGTGCGGAGAAGAATAATAGCGGTAGACCGCAGAGAAAATGTGACATCGCATAGCGGGCGACAAGGCAGAGAAAGGCGTATTCGACCACATGGACACGCTTGACCGGGAATTCGGGATCGCTAATCAGCAGGCCAAAGCAGCAGAACAGAAGTCCCAGGGCCAGGTTCACTTTATTGATCGGAACAGTCCTTTTCCCGGCCTTAAACCAGATGAGAAGGGTGCCACCGATAAAAAGGACGAGAATTAGCAGCGGCAGGTAGATAAAAATATCTTGTCCGAATCGGGTGGAGAGATACTTCCAAATCGGAAACATATTCACATAAATCGGCACCAGAGCGAGGCAGAGCAGATAGCCGGCAGCGGCTCTGGTTCTTGGTGAGAGGTCGCCGATACTCATCGATTCATGATCCAGATCATAAAGGATATTGAGGAAGTCTCTGGTGCTGCTCTGTCAAATTATCCTGCATTTACCTCAATGACAAGAGGTGGACTGCTGAGCGGAGGTGATCAGCTAATCAACTGAGTAAGTAAAATACGGTAAGGACCTTGCACGACCTGCCACCTTGCTTTAGGGTTCTGGTGACCGAAAGAAACCCTCGAACACTCACCACCATCTATGCGCAACCCTTAATAAGGGAGGAAGGGCTATGACCAAACACACCCCGATAGATCTCTATTCGGCACTTTTCGCCGCTGTGCTGCTGCTGATTGCAGGTTGCACCAATCCTTACTACGGTGCCATGGAAAAAGTAGGCGTTCACAAGCGTGATATCATGGTGGACCGGGTGGAAAGTGCCAGGGACGCCCAGCAGGATGCCCAGGAGCAGTTCAAGTCCGCTCTTGAACAGTTTGACTCGGTGGTATCGCTCGAAGAGACCGACTTGAAAAAGGCCTACGATCAGCTCGATGATGAGTATGAGGATTGTGTTGCCATTGCCGACAAGGTATCCGCCAGGATCGACAAAGTGGAGTCGGTGTCAGATGCCCTCTTCGACGAGTGGCAGGACGAGATCAAACTCTATGAAAACAAAGAGTTGGCGCGGTCCAGCAAAAAACAATTGACCGAGACCAGAGCCCGTTATGTGGACATGCTGTCTCACATGCAGGATGCCGAGAAGAGCATGGAACCGGTATTGCGGATATTCAGAGACAACGTGCTCTTTCTCAAACATAACCTCAATGCCCAGGCCATCGGTTCGCTCCAGGATGAATTTGCCGGTCTGGAGCTCGAAATCGACAAGCTTATCGATCGCATGAACGAAGCGATAGAATCCTCCAATGCCTTCATTGCCGACATGCAAACCAGCTAATCTCAGCACCTAGCCGCCAGTAGCAGTTTTCACTCCCCTGCTTTGTCGATAAGATGGCGGGGGATTTTTTTCCGGACCTCGGCCTTCATTACCGGCCTATGCTTGTTATCTTCAAGAATTATCTTTATTATATTGAAGGGATAACTGGAGACCAGGGGGGCCATGAACCGAGCTGCCTATTTAACGACTGATCTGGCCATCAAGACTCTGGCCAGAATACTTAAAGCTTCGAGCAGGTTTCATAACGAATTTTACCTCCCGGCCGGGCCGGCTATCTTCGTTATCAATCACTTTACCCGGCTGGAAACGCTGCTACTCCCCTACTATCTCTACCATCTGACCCACAAGCCGATCTGGTCTCTGGCCAGTGATACACTTTTTCAGGGGACGCTAAAATCATATTTTGACCGGGTGGGCGTCGTCTCCACCCGTGATCCGCAGCGGGACGAGCTGATCATCAGAACATTGATCACCTCGGAGGCCAACTGGATTTTTTTTCCCGAAGGCAAGATGGTCAAAAACAAGAAATTAATCCAGGGAAAGGAATTTATCATCGGTGACGGGGATGACGCCCGCTCCCCGCATACCGGTGCGGCAATGCTCGGTCTTCGAGCCGAGATGATCAGAAGAATCCTCTTAAGGCCCAGGGCCGAAAAGGGTGAAGCGGATCACTGGCTCTGCGACCAACTGGGCTGCAGCCGAACCGATGAGATCGCCCCTCAAAGTGTCAAGCTCGTGCCGGTAAATCTTACCTACTACCCAATACGGGCCCATGACAATTTCTTATCCGAATTAGCCACTCGATTTGTGAAAGAACCATCTGAGCGAATGCTCGAAGAGTTAATGGCTGAAGGGACGATGTTTCTTGAAGGTGTTGACATCGACATACGATTTGGCAAGCCTCTCGATACGGCCGACTATATGGAGCATGCGGCTGTTGCGTCGCTCTATGAGAAGCCAGTGATTGAGGGCTTTGATGATGACCCGGAGCTGGCGGCCTACCTCAAAGACTCTTCTCGCCGGATGATGCGCATTTATATGGAGAGGATCTACTCGGCAACCACGATAAACCATGACCACCTCCTGGCTTTTCTGCTGAGGCAGCGATCTTTTTCACCATTTGACCGCATTGATCTGGCCCGAAAGGCCTATCTGGCTGTAACCGCATTGCAGAAAGATCAGCGAATCAGCACTACGCTGCACCAATCGCTCAAAGAAGATCAAATCCATCTGCTCACCGACGACCGCCATCGCAAAATCAGCAGCTTCGTTGATCTTGGACTGGAATCCGAATGCCTGGTTGCAGACCAAGAAAGGCTGAAAAAATATGAGCCCAATTGGCTCCAGTCTGCCTCCTTCCATAAGGCCCGGATCAGCAATCCAAGCGAGGTCATTGCCAACGAACTCGAGCCGCTTGGCGCGGTGCAGAAACGGATCCGCAGGGTCGGTAATACACCTGATTGGCTCGCCCGACTGCTGATAGCCCTGCGACTCTATAGATTCGATCAGCAGCTGTTCAAAAATGAACTTGATGAGTGTGGTGCGGCCAGTGAAATCGACCGGCAGTTCGGCATTCCATTTTTGCTGCCGGCTCGTTCCCGCCGGGCCGGGGTCGTTCTCGTTCACAGCTATCTTTCTGTGCCTCAAGAAGTGAGAGAGATGGCGGTCCTCTTAAAGAAAAACGGTTTCTGGGTTTACGTGGTCAGGCTGCCCGGGCATGGGACAGATCCTTCACTCTTGTCCCGGACCAGGCTGGAGGACTGGCGTTCGGCGGTTGAGCGAGGTTATGCTTTAATGAGTGCGCTCTGCGATAAGGTGGTTATGGTCGGTTTTTCGGCCGGGGGCATGCTGATGCTGGAACTGGGGTCATATCTTGCCGGTTTGTCGGGGGTGGTTGCCGTCTGTCCGCCCTATGCCCTGCAGGACTATTCCAGACGATTTATGCCGCCTATGGATATATGGAATCGGTTGCTCTCCCGCTGGAAGGGGAATCAGGACAACCAGGAATTCGTTGAGTTCGAGCCTGAAAACGGTGATATCAATTACCATCGCAACCCTGTTGCCGGCGTTCATCAGGTGGGCGAACTGCTAGAGAAAGCCCGGGACAGACTCACCCATCTGATCCATCCGGTTCTCATTGTCAGCGCCGATGACGATCAGGTTATCGGCTCCCGGAGCAGCACCAGGGTGTATGAGGCAATAGCAAGCGAGAATAAGGAATTGCTGAGGTTTTCCAGCACCGGGCACAATATCATCACTGGAGATCGATCGGCCATTGAACCACGTGTGCGGCAGGCCATCAACTCCTTTGTCCTTAGTCACACTCGATAACCCGGTTTTTCTCGCATTGCCGGGCGGCTGGCGGCTGTTAGAAACCCGGGTAAGCCTGGTTGGTCTGCGGCTAAAAAGGCTGGTGCGATTGTCTAAAATGATTTCTGTTATAAAATGCATGAGGAATGAACCGGGATGATCATCGCTTTGGCCTAGGGTTAAAAGAAAACAATCGGCAAATCATCAGGGGTATTTAAAATGATGATGACGGTTTTAATTAGCGGAGCAACATCAGGATTCGGCAGAGCATCTGCTGAACTTTTTGTGGATAAGGGCTGGCAGGAGATGATATTGCCGAAGTCATTTACTGGTCAGTGGAGCGGCCGGCTCAAGTGAACATCAAGCGGATTGAGATTATGCCGGTGTGTCAGAGTTTCGGGCCGATGGTGATTATCAGGAATTGAGGCTATATTTCTGCATCTGACTTGTCTATGGCGTGGCTGTAAGACAAAATTACACTGAGGTGAGAATTTCTGTTATGAAACTGAAAGGGCTGATCGTGGCAGCGGTTATTCTGCTAACCCCTTCTCTGATGTCTGCAGAACCTGATAACCCGTGGAATAGAAAGCTGCCTTTTGAGCAAGCGGTAATAACCTATGAGATAATCGGCCTGGAATCAGGTCGTGAGGTTCTCTACCTTAGAGATTTTGGCACCACTACCGCACGTCATCGCCAAACGAGCACAACGGTACTTGGCATCACTCAGAAAAACAGCTCGGTCGAGATTACCACCCCGGACTGGATATACTTTTTCGATTTACAGGAAAAAACTGGGAGTAAATCGGTCAATCCGCAGAAACTGATGATCGAGGAGTACGACAAACTCAGCACCGACGAAAAGAAAAAAATAAGTGACAATGCCAGAGGAATGGCCAATATGTTCATGGGAGGTCTGCAGGGAAGCTTAGAACCGAATGTGAAGCAACTACTTGGCTACTCTTGCGACAGAACCACAGCGCTGGGTTCGACCGTATATTTTATTCACGACACCGGGATAAGCCTTCTGTCCGAGACTGACCTGCTGGGCATCAAGATGAAGATTGTCGCCACATCAATTCAAGAGACCGGGGCCGAAAAAAGATATTTCGAGTTTCCCGAGGGAATCGTTGTGCAGCACAATAAGGAAGCAGATCAGATGGCACAGATGATTGCCCAGCAGTCCATGTCCGCACTGAAGGATCCTGAAGGCCATAGCAATAAAGGCCAGGGATTCATGGGAATGCCGTCAGGTGAGCAGCCGGCGATTCCCCAGGAGGACCAGATGGAGATGGAAGAGGCGATGAAAACAATAAAAGGATTGCTCGGCAATTAGAATGGGGGGTAAAAAGCATGATGCGCATTGTCATAGCGCTTTTATTCATCACTGCCGCCGGTTGTGCGCAGGTACAGACCGACAGCAAGATTGATGAGGCAGCGGATTTCACTGCATTGAAGACGTTCGGTTGGCTGCATGATGAGGATAAACCGGCTGAAGATGTAAGACTGAACGACCCACTCGTCCGGCAAACAGTTCGCACCGCGGTGGAACAATCACTTTCGGCAAAAGGTTTTGAACAGGTCGATCGCCAACAGGCCGATTTTCTGGTTACCTGGTTTGGCGCCATAGAGAAGAAGATCAAGAAAGAAAAGATAGATCATTTCTATGCCCCTTACGGGTATGGAACCTTGTATCGGGATCCGGTTTTAAACACCGAGTCCCCGCGAAAAATCCAAGAATACGAAGAAGGCACCATAATCATAGATGCCGTCGACCCTAAAAACAGCCGGTTGATCTGGCGCGGCAGCGGCAGCGGCCGAATCGCAGAGGATCAGCCCGAGCAGACCGCCCTGAAAAATCTGCATCGCTCCGTGACTAAAATTCTCGACACCTTTCCCGCACCTTAGTCGTTTCGAGCAGACGTTTTTTCGATATCAATGGACTTCTTTTCAATTCTTGTCATAGCTGTCGGCTTGGCAATGGATGCTTTTGCGGTGTCGTTGGCTTGCGGAGTGACCATTAAAAATATGGGGCTTCGTCAGACCCTGACCATCGCCGCTTCCTTTGCCCTGTTTCAGGGGTTCATGCCGATAATCGGTTGGCTGGCAGGCCTTGGTTTCAGGGAGCATATTGCCGCCTATGATCACTGGATCGCTTTTGGTTTGTTGGCGGGGATCGGTATAAAGATGATTTATGAGGCCGGCCGACTCGAGGAAGACGAGGAAGTCGAATCCTCTATGACAGGCGGCCGGCTGTTGCTCTTATCGATCGCGACCAGTATCGACGCACTGGCAGTTGGGTTGAGTTTTGCCATTCTTAATATCACGATCTTGACTCCGGCACTGATAATCGGTTTCGTGACCGGCGGTTTGTCGCATGGCGGCATCATTTTAGGGCGTAAGGTGGGACATCTCTTCGAAGGCAAAATAGAAATTATTGGCGGTACCATCCTCATATTGATCGGACTTAAGATTCTTTTGCAGCACACGGTTGGCCCGCTTGCTTGAGAATGGTTGAGGGGGAAAAAGAAGTTGACAGCCATGGACCCACAAGCTATATTCCCCTCCTACTTTACGGAAACCGATTAACGTAAAAACAGTGACTTAGGCGTTGGTCGGGGTTGTAGAAAGTTCGTGATTGTTTGTATAATCAAACGGTTGCGGCACATTAGTGATCCTCGGTAGCTCAGTTGGTAGAGCAGGTGGCTGTTAACCACCCTGTCGGCGGTTCGAGTCCGTCCCGGGGAGCCAGACAAAGAATGCAACTGTTTCTTCACCGGTTGCTTGATGAATAGAGCCCCGCACCTGCAATGCGGGGCTTTGTTTTTTTTCTGTGTTGCACCGCTGCTGTCAGCTTTTTTCATTGAACGTGCCTTTTACACGGCATTGGTGGATTTTTTCAGTCAATCCCTTTGTGGCGTTTTACATTAAGGGCCTTCCATTGCAGGAGCGGCTGGCAACGGATGCGATCTTGAAGCGCTTTGTCAGGCGTGAGGATCGATGCGTCGATCTTTCCCTTATCCAACAGCAAATCCAGAAATTCACTCTCTGAATCATTAAAGGGCAGGACTGCTTCCAGTTTTGCTCTGCATTCTTTTACGAGTTTCTCTCCGTATTCGGCAGGTGAAGCTCGCTCGTCCATAAAGCGCCTGTTCAGCGTGGGAATAAGCAGCCTCGCCAATTCGTCGGGATCAAAATCCACATCTGCAATTGAAACAGTTCTCCAGTCCTTGCGGTTCATCCCGCCATAGACGACAAAAGTGAGACGGAGGTGTTCGCGGTTGATTCCTTCCATGTTTAAAATTCGGTGGCAATCGAACAAATCCCTTGCCTGACCGCGTGCTAATAGTGCTGCGAGCTTGCCGGCGGCGAGTTCATGCACGTCGGGAAGAGCGATGTTCATCGCCTTGAAATTACCAAGCGCATGGGAATCGGCCCCCTGAATATCCCAGAGCGGCTGCCTGAACATGAAATTCAGATCTACTTCAATATTGCCGCTTTGTCCGATATAGCTCTGATAGCTCAAGCGCCATTTCCCGCCGGCATGTTCGGTCGGCACCCGTTTGGTGGTGAAACCCTCCCGGGAAAAGACCGCTTGAGCAGCTTGTTCGAATTTAGACCGATCGGCGAGCATAGCCTCTCGCTTCAGCGCTCCAACGTAGTTGAGGTCGATATCCACCGATAAACGGGGAAGATCGAACACAAAAAGGTTTAAGGCCGTACCTCCTTTCAACACCCATTTGCCTTTTAGCTTTGGGTGTCTGTTCAACTTGTCCAGTAGATTGAGCAGGTGAAGTACCTTTTCGATCATTTCCGCCCTGAAGCCAGAGGCCTCTGCGATAGGCAACACCTCCGATGCCGAGAAAATCACAACACCTCCTCCCAAGATCTATTCAGAATCTCCACCGGGATCATCAGGTTCCACTCCTTTATCCATCGGCAATCATCGCGTTTTCCGCGCATAAAATAGTGGGGTTGGCGGGGCCGCTGGCTGCGCAAATGCTCCAGGTGGACATCTTCAACCATCAGGGCCTCTTTATGCTGTTCCAAAAAAAAGCCCACTTTTGCAGCCGTGGTCGCATTCTCCAGTAGAAGGACATAGGCGATGACTTGATCCAGGTCAAAGAATTCAACCGACTCCAGGGAGCGCCATATCTCCTCCCATCCGCCGCCCAGATCCGGTCGGTCCAGAACATCGACCAAGGCTCTCTCGAGGTTGGTGACCCGCATTTCCACACCGGACCGGTTGCGATGGATAACACCGAACATTTTTTCGCCCATGGCCACCAGTGCCGGCGGCACGGGAGCACGGATGAATTCATGACCTTGAAAACTCAACGGCGTAGATTTCTTTGCCGACACATAATGGAACTGCATATAGACCGAGTAGGCCTTGCCGTGAAACTCCAGTGCCGTATGATAGGCAAGCACCGCATCCGGGGTTAGCTTGGCAGCCACCAGATAGGGGTCGACCGGGCTCGATCCCGGATCGCCACCAGCCGGCACCGTCGCATACAGTCCTCTCCGGATCGGTATGATGCGCCCTTTTTTACGATAGTAAGTCAACAGTGATCTGCGGGTGTTCGGATTGCCCGAGCCCCTTTCGGACAGGAATCGGTCCAGCTCTTTCACGGTAAACACCGTATTCTTTTGCAGAAATTCATCCAATTTCATAGACCCATCCCGATTTGACGTTTGTCTGATATAGTGTTAACTAAATTAGTCTTATCTGTCGCAAAAGTCAAATTTGTCCAGGTTCGGATCTTTTTTGCTTATATAATAATCAGGCGAGATAATAGTAATTAAATTGCTATTTAAACGACTATTTGTCAAATTACTGGCTTCAGTTGACAAAAACTATCACCAATAAAAAAGCAATGGCCAATTGAGACGAAATCAATGCCGATAAAGAAACCGGAACGAGATCAATTTGTCGACCTCACCTGGAATGATCTCGAAGAATGGGCAGGAACCAGGATCGTTTACCGGGGGAAGAATTATCAGCGCCAGGGACGTGTCAGTGATTTGGCCGTTACTGAAAATAACGGCCTGGTTGCCTGGGTTGACGGCACGAAGCGGTATGCCGTTAAGGTGAGCATGGAAGAAAGCGGTCTACCGGATTCGTTCTGCACCTGTCCGTATATGTTTGACTGCAAGCATGGGGTGGCTGTGGTTATCGATTATCTCAAGCGCATTGAAGAAAACCGTGCCATCCCCAATGCAAGCCGGGATGATACTCGCCTGGCGATGCTTGAAGATTTCGATTTGGACGATGACTTGATTGATGAAGAAGTCCTGTTGTCCGAGGATATGAGAGAAAAGATAGACCGTTTTGTGAAAGGCAAAACTAAGGCACAGCTCATCGAGTTCATAAACGAAATCGCTGAGCTGTATCCAGAGGTGGCCCAGGATATTGCGGACAGACGCCAGTTGACCTCCGGTCATATCAGGACTCAGGTGGCTCGCCTGCGCCGGGAGATCCACGAGATTGGCGATGAACCCGGCTGGCAGAATTATTGGCAGGGGGAAGGGTATACGCCAGACTATTCCGGTATAAAGAAGAAACTCGAAACCCTCCTTGAAGCCGGGTACGCAGACGAGGTGCTGACCTTGGGACAGGAACTGGTGTCTACCGGTATCCGCCAAATATCGGAAAGTCATGACGAGGGTGAAACCGAGATGGAGGTTGCCGCCTGTATGCCAGTTATTGTCAAGGCATTGGACCAGTCATCGCTTGATCCCGTGGAGAAATTGAGTTGGGCATTGAATGCGGAGCTCGAAGATCAATTCGAAGTATGCGAGGCTTTCGCCGAATACCTTCAGCGTCGGCATCCCACGTCCGCATGGTCTGCCCTCGCGGATCGGCTGCTGGCTCGTTTAAAAGATATGAAACCATTTAATGCTGAACATGGTTTCAGCAGCAGGTTCGAACGTGACCGTCTTGGTGATTGGGCCATCCATGCCTTGGATCGTGCCGGCCGCAAGGATGAGAGTTTAATGCTCTGCAAGTCTGAGACCCCAAAAACAGGAAACTATGAGCGTTTGGTCGGACGACTGATTTCCGACCGGCAGTATGCGGAGGCCGAACGGTGGATTAAGGAGGGAATCCGAACTATAAATAACAAATGGCCCGGAATAGCGGTAGGGCTGCGCAATCAGCTTCGGGAAATTCGACACCAGCAGAAGAACTGGCCTGCGATAGCCGCACTACAGGTCGAGGATTTCATTCGCTATCCATCTCGACAGGCTTTCATCGAATGTGAAAAGGCCGCTCACCAGGCACAGGTATGGGCTGAAGTGCGCGAGTACCTGCTGCTTTACCTGGAGAAAGGTGAACTGCCATGGAAACAGAAAAATTGGCCTTTACCCGATTCTGGCCTTGAAGCCCCGGAGACAGGAAGCAAAGATCAGTATCCAATGGTGAGCGAACTCATTGAATTGGCTATTCTGGAAAAGAAGCCCGATCAGGTTCTGCTTTGGTACGACAATCTTCAAGAAAATAAATACAGCTGGTACGGTGTTAACCACGATGAGATCGCTGCGGCCATTGAGGCCCATGCCCCGGATCGAGCAGTAGCCATCTGGAAGCACAAGGCGGAACGATTGATTGACCAGGTCAAGCCAAAGGCCTATCTGGAGGCAGGTCAATACCTTCGTAAGGCAGCCATGGTCATGGTCAAAGAGGACAAATTAAAAGAATGGAAACGATACCTTAAAACACTGAGGGAGCGTCATGCCAGAAAGATCAGGCTGTTGGAAGTTCTGGAAAGCCTGGAGGATAAACCGATTATCGGAAAAAAGCGTTGATCCGACAGCGAAGACGAACACGAACACGTAAGAGATTGCATAGACCTGCCTTTTGTTTTCGACCAGCCTCGGAACCGGCGATTTTTGTTTAGTCGTTTTCGTAGGGCATCATTTCGCAGAGGAATTTTTCTTTGCAAGTGAAACCACCTGTTGTCGAATTACTATCTTTAAAACCCTGATATAATACTCTGCTGGTCCTGCATTTTCAGCCAGAGAATACCTGGCGTCATGATGAGCTGAACTTTGGGGAGACATCTTTCACTTGATTCTGTGCGATTAGAATGGTACTAATGACCTCCCTTGAGGCATTGGAAAGTTGGTTTCGTAGTGCGTCCACTACGGGGAGCAAGTTTTTTCAAGCCCGGTTTTTATAATCGGGCTTTTTCATTTCTATTGTATCGGGGCGTAGCGCAGCCTGGTTAGCGCGCCTGCCTTGGGAGCAGGAGGTCGCAGGTTCGAATCCTGCCGCCCCGACCATGATTTCAATAGCTTAGCCCATATTCGGCACTGTCTGGTTATGGGCTTTTTTAGCAACATTTAGCAACATGCATCAGCACAGGTGCCAACCCCTTGCCCAGACCCTTATCGTGCAGCACAGACGATCCTGACGCTTACCTGCCAAGATAAACGAACACGCCGCCTTTCTGGATGCCATTGACCGGCTGCCTGCCACAGGCGGCCTCGATTTTGTAGGTTTACAGGAAACACCTACGCTTTGGCGTTTCTTTGGTAGCTGGAGGTTTGCATTGGAAACCTGCTGCCCTGGCTGATCACCTGTTTCAGCGACATGCCGATGGTGCTGCCTCTGTGGGGAATTGCCCTGGTG
>CAJQNS010000259.1 GCA_905479735.1 uncultured Desulfofustis sp. | reverse complement strand
CCTAACAGTATTTTCTGAAATGCTGTGATGATTACCAAATTGAAAATCAAAAAAGATAAATACCAGCTCTACTTGAACCATCTGTTGCTGCTAAAATGGTTGAAGTATCCTAGCCAGTTACAAGTAGAATGATGTCTAATTGTCACCCATGGAGTAATTGTAAAGCACTGTTATCTATGCTTATATTTCCTGCACCTAATAAGGGGCCGATATTGTTTGGATTGTAAAAATACACTTTTCTGTTGCTTGTCTTTATAATTTCATTAGGGCGATAATTATCCTATAGACCTGTTAGGTATCCACTGCTTGACTATCAGATTTTTCGCCCATAAGAGACTCCTTTTGCAAATATGGCGTGTGAGTAGTTCTTTCTACTTGTGGAGTAAAGCAAAAGAGCACCATGTACCACAATGTAGTAGCCACTATATCAAATTATCATGAACTCTCAAATGTTTAAATTATAGTAGATCTTGCTTATGGTTGTATTCAACATTTCTCAGTGCTGATTGATAGGCTCCCCAGATATAAACATCGGCGCTGCAGCAGGAAATACCACTAGGTTTTCAACTTCTGGGACAATGCCAATGTATTCTCCCAGTTTGTGATCATGATGGCTCGATACCAGAGCAAGACAGGTCTCCTGGGATGGGAGTTCTAATTTGTAGAGGATGTTCGGCCCACGAAACGATTTGTGCAGGATGCGTGCTTTCACTATAGAATCATCATCATGCAATACGTCTTCAGGCCTGACTAAAAGATCAACGTGGCACCCAGATTCACAAGGGAGCGATAGGTCACCAGTAAGTTCACCTAAGCCGCAGGACACTTGCCGGGGTGCATCAACCATGCCGCGGATGATAGCACCATCGCCTACAAAAGTGGCCACTTCGAGAGTCGCGGGCCGGTGGTAGACGTTGTAAGCGCTGTCCCATTGTTGGAGTGAACCATCGAAAATAACTCCTACCGAATCAGCGACAGAAAACGCCTCAAATTGATTGTGGGTAACCATCAAAGCGGTAATCCCGGTTTCCTTCAAAATATCCCTCACTTCGACGGTGAGTTTGTCGCGCAGGGCAACGTCGAGATTAGAAAACGGCTCATCCATGAGCAGCAGTATTGGCTCAGGTGCAATCGCCCTGGCCAATGCCACCCGTTGCTGTTGCCCCCCAGAAAGTTCGTGGGGGTAAGCGCGAGCAGCTGCGGTCAAACCCACCAAATCGAGCAGGCGTGCAACTGTACGGCGTCGCTCCTTACGAGATTTTTTTAACCCGAAGCCTATATTCTCAGCAACTGAGAGGTGGGGAAACAGGGCATAATCCTGGAATACCATACCGATGTTCCTCTGTTCGGGAGGAACCATGAGTGTTTCAGAAGAGATGATTTTGTCACCAATACTTATCTCCCCCTGCTGAGCCTGTTCAAAGCCAGCGATTGATCTCAACAGGGTTGTTTTCCCACATCCACTAGGACCAAGAAGGCAGCCGATCTCTCCTTTCTCAAGTGAGAATGAAACATCTTTAATAATTTCATGCTTGCCAATGGAAATCGTCAGATCGGCTACTTTTATAAGCGAAGTATGCTGCTCCATATTATTTCTCCATCTGATTGATCAAGAGAATTACTGGAATTATTCCTGCCAGCACAAGATAAGATCCAGGCAGTGCTGCCCGCACCCACTCCCCTTCACTGGTAAGTTCATAGATTTTGACCGCCAAGGTATCCCAGCCGAAAGGTCTGGTCATAAGAGTGATGGGCATTTCTTTGATCACGTCTACTAGGACAAGGACGAGTGCGGTTAACAACCCTTTCTTCAGCAGAGGAAAATGGATTTTTCTTAAGGTTTCTCCCCCGCTTCTACCCAGTATAGCCGACGCTTCATCCAAGCTCGGTTTGATATTCTGCATACCGCTATCTACTGACCCAAACCCTACCGCCAGAAATCGGATAAGATAGGCTGCCAGCATCACTACTACTGTTCCCTGGAGTATCGGTCCCGGGTCAGTGTTGGCAAGAACCATCCATAGTTCCCTTAATAGACCGTCGAACTTGGAAATCGGTATGAAAATGCCCACTGCAAGTACCGTCCCAGGCAACGCATACCCTACCGTGGAGATGCGGCTTAATAAACGGTTGCTAAAGCTATCATTTCTTCTGCGGGAGTATGAAAGCAGCAGGGCGGACAGGCAGATGAGCACCGCTGCGGTCGACCCAAGAAACAGAGTTTTTATGATTACTTCTAGATAAGCGACTCCATCACCTGATCTAAGTACCTTCAGACTCCAGACTGCAAGCTGGATGACGGGGATGATAAAAGCGATCAAGAGTATGAATGTACAATATGTAACTACCCAGAAAGATGACCATCCCTTGAGTTTGAGGCGGGTGTGTGCTGCTCCCCCTCTGGATGAGTCGTAATATCTCATTCGTTTCTTGAAAAGTCCTTCCACAAAGACGAGCACCACCGCCAGGATGACCAGCAGTGAAGAGAGCTGAGCCGCAGCCTTCAGGGAAAAAAACCCGAACCATGATTTGTAGATAGCAGTGGTGAACGTGTCGTAGTTGAAGATAGAGACAGCGCCGAAATCGGCGAGCGTCTCCATCAACACCAGGGCTAATCCACTGACTATCCAAGGACGTGACATTGGTAGTGCAACCCTGAAAAATGCGATCGATGGACGAAGTCCCAGAGTACGAGAAGCCTCCAGAATGGCTCGTCCCTGGTTCATGAACGATGCCCTGCTGAGAAGATAGACATAAGGATAGAGGGTCAAGCCTATAACCATGACCACAAAAGGTGTGGAACGAACCTCAAACATCCTGCCTTCCATACCTGGAACAGTCCTGAGTATCTGCTGGACCGGTCCGCTGAAGTCCATCAGTCCCAGAAAGATGAAGGCCATTACATAGGCCGGAAGAGCCATGGGAAGCGCAAGCGCCCAGGAGAAGAAACGTCGGCCAGGAAAATCGCAGGCACCGGTAAACCAGCCAAGAGATACCCCTATCACGCCGGTGAACAAGGCTACACCAGATGCCAAAAACAGTGTATTTCTCAGAAGATCAGGGAGTAGAGTGGCGGAGAGGTGCTGCCAGATCTCTTTTTCTGGAGTCAGAAAGGAGCTGAATATGGTTATCAGCGGTATCAGAACTGAGGCAGCCAGGATCCAGACAACGAGCTGCCATGGATCCAGGCTTTTTATACGATGCATTGATAACAGGGGAGGTTACTTGTAGCCGACCTGGTCCATGAGGATGATGGCCCGACTCTGAAGTTTCCCGTAAAGTGCCACATTTAGGGGGCTGCCCTTAAATGCACCCCAGGCTGCAACTAATGGGTCTGGTTCTATCGCAGGGTTAGCCGGAAACTCCATATTCAGGCCGGCAAAGGTTGCCTGCGCTTCTTCTCCGGCCAGCCACTCAAGCAGTTTCTGCGCACCATCTTTATTATCGGCATGGGCGACGACTCCAGCTCCAGAGACATTCATGTGAACGCCATCCGAGTCCTGGTTTGGCCAGAAGATGGCCAGCGGATGCTCCGGCTTTTCTTTCATTAATCGTCCAAAGTAATAGGTATTTATTACAGTGACTTCTCCAAGACCGGCAGCTATTGCTTCGAGTGCTTTGGTATCATTGCTAAACGGTGCTGCTGCGAGGTTGTTTACCCAGCCGCTAACAATTTTTGATGTTTCTTCTTCGTTATGCTTCGCAACCATCGAGGCAACAAGAGACTGATTGTAGACTTTTTTCGAGGTTCGAAGGATCAGTTTACCTTTCCATCTATCAGAGGCTAGATCCTCGTAGCTCTTCAGGTCGGCAGGATTCACCTTATCTGTGTTATAGACAATTGTCCTGGCCCTAACTGAAAGACCAAACCAGTTATTGTCTGGATCTCTGAGATTTTCTGGAATAGCCTTAGCCAGTATTGGCGAGTCTATCTGCTGCAGAACTCCTTCCTGGGCCGCCTGCCACAGATTTCCGGCATCAACGGTAATCAACATGTCAGCGGGAGTGTTTTTACCCTCAGCCTTCAGACGTTCGAGCAATGCACCTTCCTTGCCCGTGATATACTCAATTTTAACTCCGGTTTTTTCGGTATAGGCATCAAACAATGGCTTGATGAGATGTTCCTTCCTGGCAGAATAGACAACGATTTCGTTGTTTCCTGCAAATCCAAGCTGGGGCATGATTATGAGGCCTGCCAGCAGCAGTAATGTTAGAGACAGTCGCTTTGAGGTTGTGTTATTCATTTTGTGGTCCTTGTCATAAAAGTTGTTTTATCACGACATCTTTAGGTGCTGCCGAAATTTTTAGGCGAACCTAAAGGAACCGGTGAGCTATGTCAAGAAAAATATACTACAATGTATCACTTTTGTAGACTTTACCATGTTTGAATGGTATCTGAATATTTGATCATAATATTAATATTAAACATTTTTCTTGCATTATATTAATCCTAAATATAGTTTGATTATCAAGATACTTGACACTCAACTTTTTCCTGCTATTATCTTTAAAACTTAATTTTGGGGAGATAATATTAATGGAAGTTGAAACACTGTTGGTAGCAGCAATACAATCGAGTTTTATGCTCGGACTCATCCACGGCATCAATCCGTGCGGTCACTCCTGGCTGGTTTTGGCACCCTTTGTATCTGCCGAGAAGAACGGTCAGAAAGTAACTTTGTTGACAGTTTCATTTTTAGCAGGTACTGCGCTGGCTTGCCTGCTCCTGGGAGCAAGTTTGGGGGCCGTATCACAGTTAATCCCGCCGTCAGCAGGAATCTGGGTCGAAGGGGGAACCTCAATCATCCTGCTGGTAATTGGTCTATTCCTGCTCTACAACCCCCATCTACTCCATTCCCATGACCACGAACACGACAATGAAGGTTGCTATGGGCATTCGCATCACCACGGAAAAGAAGGAGTGAGCGACAGGCTGAAAACTATATTGAAAAACCAGAAATCTCTGCCGATAATGCTTTTTGGTATTGGTTTCGTGAATATGATCGTTCCCTGCCCAACGGCCGCAGTAATGTATGGCTATGCACTCAATTCGGGCAGTACGTCGAATGCAACCTTGGTGTTCGGTACTTATGCACTTTCTACGGCTATTGCTGTAGGGGCAGTAATCTATCTGATATTCAAAGTCACTCAAGTGGCCAGTTCATTGCAGAAAGACTGGGTTGAACCGCTCGTAATGAGGTTGGCTGGTTTTGTCATTGTAGTGTTTTCGGGATATGGGATTTACACACTTATAGTTTGGTAACTATTTTCGGAGTTTGTTATATGGATATATCCAGCCTATCAATGCAGTTTATGGAGTTTTTCGACAAACTATCTTCTTGGGAACATTCGGTAGTAAAAGACAGTGGTCTATCCCCGGCCCAGATGCATACCATTGAAGTGATCGGTCATCATAAGACTATGATGATGAGAGAATTGGCTGATCGTCTGGGAATTACCACGGGGTCTCTTACCGTTGCAATTGATAGGCTGGAAAAGCTTGGAATGGTTGAGCGTAAACCTCACGAACATGATAGGAGGGCCTGGCTGATAGTTCTTACCGTAGACGGCACAAAGATGTACAAGCAGCACAACAAGTTTCATGAAGAATTTACTAGGGAGATTTCACAAGATTTATCCACTAAGGAAATCGAATCTTTAACTTTCCTGATGAAGACCGTTTTAAGGAGAATGTAGTCGATTGCTTCACTGAATATTAGAACTGGCAGTATCGGGTAGTTCAACGAATCTAATTCTATAGGTGTTTCCTGATCAGTTGAGAATTGCGCAAGCAGGCTAAATTGAGAGGTTCCCTCAGGCAGGGTTCAACTGTTTGGAAATTTGAGGAAATGACCAGTCAGAAATAGTCTTAATCTGAATGACCATCTAAGAAATTAGAGTTGTTTAAACAAGATATACTTAACGACTGATGCTTATTCCTGATTCCTAAACCGGCTTAATGTTTCGGTTCGTGCGGAATACATTCTGCGGATCCCATTTTGTTTTAATCTCAACAAGACGTTGATAACTACTGCTCAGGGCTGCCTCAATACGCTCAGGCCCCTCGTCTTCTGTTAGAAAATTGATATATGTCCCTCCGGTTGAAAACGGTTTCATATCCGTCCATGCAGCTCGTGCCCATTCAATGTTTACTGCATCATCTTCCCGATTTTCCCAAGAACTGGCTAAGTTCACCACGTAACGCGCGTCGCGGTTCCCAACAGCTGAATGGTCATTTCTCTGGTGATTGAGGGCTCCATCCAGTTGAAACAAGATTGCCGCTGAATGGGGTGACGGAATTTTTGCTGCGGATTTAATAAATTTTTCGCACAACGCAGGTTCTATTTCAGGAAGATATTCGCTCTTCCAATAATATCTTCTTCCATTAGGTTGAGTGGCATCGAGCAGCGATTGAAGCTGCACATAGGGTCTGCGAACAAGCACATCGCCGATGGGCTTCCCAAAAGATTTGATGGGAGCAACAGCTTTTTCCCCCTGTTCAGGATCACCACTATGACAGGCTATCATGACGATAATCGGTTTTCCGTGCATATCCTGCGGTAACCAAGGCGCAGGAGGGGCTGGTCTCATGATTATAACAAGGGTAAGTTCAGGTGGAGCTTCTTTGATGAGTGTCCGGTATAATTCGAGCACACCTGCAGCTTCGCTTGCTGGCCAGGCAACAGGTCCACCAACTATTTCTGGCCCAACGGGATAAAGCTTATAGTCAATCCCCGTCACTATACCGAAATTGCCTCCTCCTCCCCTCAATCCCCAGAAAAGATCCTCATTAATCTCATCGCTCGCCCGTATCAGTTCCCCATCAGCCGTTACGATTTCCATTCCCAGAACGTTGTCTGAAGTCCACCCCCATCGCCTTGTCAGATAACCAAAACCACCGCCGGTTGTAAGACCAGTAATTCCCGTACGGGAAACGAATCCAAGGACAGCCGCCAACCCATGTACCTGCGTTTCGCGGTCGACATCTCCCAGTAAGCATCCTACTTGCGCATGGGCAATCTTTCTCTTCGAGTCGACCCAGACACCGTGCATGAGTGACATATCAAGCATCATCGCGCCATCGGCAATCGCTGTACCGGCGATATTATGCCCACCACCTTTGATGCAGAGCAGCAGGTCATGTTCTCTTGCAAATCGAACACAAGCAATCACATCAGCAACACCTAAACAACGTATGACAAACGCCGGTCGTCTATCTATCATACCGTTCCAAACGGATCTTGAGTTATCGTATCCGTCCTCTCCTGGTTCAAGTATTTCTCCCTGGAGACGCATCTTCAACTCGTCAAGTTTTCCGTCGCTTAAGTCAATTTCCTGTCCGGGTAATGATTTGGTTTTCATGGAAACCCTCCTCATCAGAGAATTGTGGTAGGCGGGATACAGCAAACCGTGACTTTGGTTCACTATATAAACATTGAGTTGAAGGTATTACATTCGTATTGTCTTTAAATCCCTCTCAACTCTGGAATCAGTCATGGTCACTTCATGTGGAATTAGATCGACGATGAGGCCACGGCGCTCAACGAACGCTTTCAGCTTCTCAGCAGTCAAACCATCAAACTTCTTTAAAGCCTTAACAAATATAACGTAGTCTGGACCATTTGGGTCGAGCTTGGCAACTTCTTTTTCAACGTTGTAACCGATCATGAGAACCTCCCTGAACAAGGGGTAGAACCGTAATGACGAGATAGTCATTAGCAGATGCACAACCATACCACATTGTGGCAGCAAGGATCAATATAAGAATTTAAACTTTTCCTGTAAGGTCAAATTTTGGCAGAGCCTCGTCTTAAATTGGTCGATCGGTAGGTTTACAGGAAGAACTGAACCGCTCCGCTGTGCTACGCGGAAAAAGCCTCTGGGCTATCTTTTGGTAGTAGAACTGCCCCAGCCTGTCCGGCACGACATGATTTTACTTGCTTATGATCCACTATCAGGATAGGTTTCGTTTACGTCTTCGAGATACTGTTGAAGCCCGAGGAAGTTCGCCAGCTGAGCTTTAGGTA
>CAJQNS010000258.1 GCA_905479735.1 uncultured Desulfofustis sp. | reverse complement strand
GAGCCATTTGCAAAACAATCTTTTCGCCCAAACTCTGCGTTATGCTCAAAATTTTATCCTCGGAATATCAATCATATGCCTGTGGTAAAATTTCTCGCATGCCTTGATTTTGAACGAAAATCTTAGTTTTGCATAAGGCTCCTGAGTATTACAATTGTTAGGTTACCCCCGAAAGACAACATGAAGCCTATTTGTAGCAGTAATGAATCAATATGAATCATGATGAGCCAATAGGCTCACATCCTGATGTTTGAGGGTCTATGGGCGAAATCCTCTGGGCTAATCGACTCATAAGGTGTGCTCTCCCCAGAACACTGATTTCAATTACAATGCAGCTTATTAAAATAAACCTCTTATGACCTGAAAAAATACTTTGAACTATCGGGAAAAATAACCCATATCAATTCGGGAGGTCACAATATGGCATCGGACATCTCTAATTTTTTGAATTTTTTCACAAAGCACGACAATATCGTTCAAATAAAAGCTGGCGAGCATATTATCGAGAAGGGAAAGCACGATAATAACGTAAGGATTCTCAAGTCCGGTGAGGCTAGACTCGAGCTGGTCCACGGAAAGGGATTTGTTGATTTGGAGCCAGGAACTCTAATCGGCTTAATGACCGTGCCTATTGGTAGGGCCTTCAGACATAGCTGTATGGCCCTTACCGACTGCGAAATAGTTCTCATTGATAACAAGCAAGTTGAGTTTATGCTCCAGGAGTACCCTACTTTTGCAATTCAGATGATCAGGCTTATGGCAGAACGTTATAATAACCTTGTTGATCTGGTTAATTACGTATGTCCGCCAAATAAGTATCCGGTCAGCGAGAGTGAAATTATTGATCTGAAATCATTACGTGAAAAGTCCTGATTCACGAATTTGGCCATTTTGAGGAGCCTGGAGAGCTGAGGGGCCTACTCCATCAGACTAAAAAGTAAATCCGGGTAGAAGCACCGGTTGCCCGGCGCTCCCGCCACAGAGAGCCTGTATCCTTGATCTGTCTGGCTATGGACTCCGGTTACCTGGCTTACCCTCAGACTTGTCTAATGACCTGCCAGCTCGGCTTTGGTCAGGTGGGGCTTGCAGCTGTTGCAGCTAGGCACCCACTGGCTGGCAATAACCAATTTCTGTCCCGAGCGGGACTCCCGAGGTTGTGGGTTTATCTCGGCACGACAGGAAGAATCTTTACGCTGCCCCCATTGGAAAAGTGAAAATTTCCAGATGAAACCTGTTCTCTCCTCCAGGTTCGTCGTTTTCAGTTATGGAACCGCTTTGTCAGGTGCAACGTAAGGTCATATCAAATGATAATTTGCCCCTGCATATAACTCACTGCATTGCCAAAAATTATAACCCTGTCATCTACTAAACCACACTCAACCAGTCCAGTTCTCTTGGATAATTGCTTAGCCTTGAGATTCTTAAGTCCAAGTCTTTCGCCCCAGTAAGGAGCCAATTCGCAATGTGCAGAGCCCGTGACAGGGTCCTCGTTTACTCGTAGTTTTGGGAAAAAACACCTACTTACAAAATCCACATCGTTTCCAGGGGCTGTAACAACTACTCCCCGAAGGTCAAGGTCCAACCATTTGGAGAAATCTGGACTCAAATTTTCGACTTCATCTTCGCTATCCAGCACAGTAATATAATCAAAAGCTGCCAATACCTCTTTTGGCTCCCGTCCAAGACCTGCTACTAAGTTATTCGGTAACTTCACCGCTACCGGCATAGAAGCTGGAAAGTCCATACGTAGGCCTTTTGCAGCTTTCTTGACAACCAGGTTGCCACTTCTCGTACTGAACGATATTTCTGGTCCTGAATAACCGAGATGTTTATAAAGAACATAAGCTGCTGCCAATGTGGCATGGCCACAAAGATCCACCTCCGCACCAGGGGTAAACCAGCGCAACTTAAAGCCTTGGTTTTCAGGAACTATGAAGGCTGTTTCTGAAAGATTATTTTCCTCAGCAATCTTTTGAAGAACGTCATCACTCACCCATTCCTCTAGCGGGCATACTGCGGCAGGATTTCCTTCAAACACCCTTTCTGCAAAAGCATCTATTTGATAAATGTCCAATTTCATTAGAAACCTCTACAAGTTGGAATGACAATAATATAAGTATCATTATCCGGTTTACTGATGTCACCTGCTTTAACGTAATCAAGAATATTGATCATCTAGGTTATCATGGCAAAGATAATCGTTGCTGTTTGGCATTACAATTGATGGTTGCTCCTGTGCATCTCTGTCCGAATGTTCACAAGAATAGTCTTCATTTATCGTTTAGGTCAATTATCTGAGATTTGCCAAATACATCTTTTACTTTCCCCACCACCACATCGTTCCATTAACGAGTTAGTCCTAGTGCTTAGAGTGTAGGTTTCAGTAAGTATTTCATACAACTCTATCATTTTCTGAAAAGTAACGTTCTATCGATGCAGTAAAAGGGAGGGAGAAATGAAGTCAATTCAGAATAGATTAATTTCCGATATGGCGACTATACTATTCATTTCAACTATTATATTTTCTCCTACAAGTCTCGTGATTGGCCAAGAAGTGCCACCTGCATTAGATGTTGGATCAGATGGCGTGTTGTTTGCGATCGGCTTAGAAGACGGCGATAGATCGGAGTTTCAACACTTCGATTGGGAAGGAATCAATGATTACGAATGTACTGTAGGAGTCAATTGCGAATCAAAGAATTTTCCCGCACGCTTATTAAGAATGTCTGTTGCTGATCGTTGGGATTATCTCGGAGTCGCACAAGTAACTATCAACTTTAATTTAAATCAAGCATTAGAGAGAGTATTTCTAAGGATTGTAAGGGGAGGGTCGGATACTACTATTGTGAATTTGGATGACAGTGCATCACACTATGTAACACATAAAATGCTGGATAGCCGCAATTGGGCCCACTATGGGAGCTACGAGGTAGACTTAGGTAGTCTCAATGCAGGTATTCATATTATCAAACTGACAGTCGATGAGCGTGGTATGGGTAGAGGCAGATATAGCTGGGATGCGATAATTCTTCTTGCGAAGTAATCATTTCTTTCATGCCGAGATTTGGCCTTAGTTTCTGTGATATATGTTTATGGGCAACCTTAACCATCTAGTCAAATCAGATAGAGTAATGCCCATACCAACGCGCTGTTTGTATCGCTCAGGGGCGGCTTTAAATGTCAGTGGTCAATTTATTTGATCGTAGATAGTCAGCTGCATGAAATCAACTGAGTTTACGCTTTTATACTTTTGCTGACTGGAGGGAAAAATGGCAAAAGAGAAAGTTAAGCGGAAGCTATCGGCGATCCTTTGCGCTGACGTTGTGGGGTATTCACGTCTTATGGGTGAAGACGAGGCATCAACTTTCCATGCTCTGCAAACCTGTGTAACAGAAATCATCGAGCCCACCGTTAAGGAACATAACGGTCGGATTTTCAAGCGGATGGGGGATGGTTTCCTGGTCGAATTCTCCAGTGCGGTTGAGAGTGTCGAGTGCGCCCTGGACTGGCAGAATAGGATTGACAGCGAGCCAACTCAATTACGGTTTCGTATCGGTATAAATCTGGGGGAGGTTATTCCTGAAGATGATGATATTTATGGCAATGGGGTGAATATCGCCGCCCGGGTTGAAGGCCTTGCTGCACCAGGTGGCGTAAGCGTTTCTCGCAGTATTTACGACCAGGTAAAAAACAAGATCAGCTATCAATTCGAGTATCTCGGAGAAAAGAAAGTCAAGAACATCTCCGAGCCACTGTGTCTATATAAAGTCCTGACGCAATCGGAAGTCACGCAACCGCAGGAAAGCAGAAGGCTCAGTCTGCCAGAAAAACCGTCGATTGCGGTGCTTCCTTTCGAAAACATGAGTGCAGATCCCGACCAGGAGTTTTTTTGTGATGGCATAACCGAGGAGATCATTACCGGTCTGGCTTCTGTTCCACAACTCTTCGTCATTGCCCGGAACTCATCTTTTACCTTCAAGGGCAGGCATGCAAAAGTGCAGGAAATAAGCGAGGATCTTGGCGTCAAATTCGTCCTGGAGGGCAGTGTTCGTAAATCATCGAACCAGGTAAGGATAACCGCCCAGCTTATAGATGCGCTATCCGGGAATCATGTGTGGGCTGATCGTTACGATCGGGAGCTGGTAGATATCTTTGCCGTTCAGGATCAGATCACGATGAAGATCGTTACCGCTCTTCAAACAAAACTCACCGTTGGGGAGCAGGCTCGATTGTGGGCCAGGAGAACCAATAATCTGAATGCCTTTCTTAAGTACCTTTATGCCCGATCGCATTTTGCTCACGGAAAATTAGAAAACTATCACCTTGTGAGACAGATTGCTCAGGAGGCCATCGACCTGGATGCCAGCTACTCGGTGCCCTACGTGCTCATTGCTTGGACGCACTACTATGACGGCAAACAGGGGTCTTCTGATTCTCGGGAGAAATCCTTTAAAATAGCCGAACTCTATGTCCGTAAAGCCGAAAATCTCGATGATTCTTATCCGGACACCCATATATTGATTGGTTTTCTGTTCCTGTGGCAGAAACAGTTCGGGAAAGCGTTGACCGCAGGGCGAAAAGCGCTCACACTAAGCCCGAACAACGCAGAAGCTCATATGATAATGGCGCACATCCTGCGCTTTATCGGCGAATTTGAAGAGGCTTCCCTGATGGTCAAAAAAGCTTTGCGCCTTGAACCGCATTATCCCAGTTTCTATCTCTCAGAACTTGCCATGTGTCAATATTACACCGGCAGGTATTCTGAGGCGGTTGAATCAGCCAGGGATTTCTTGACGATGGCTGAGGACAGGGGTGATTCGGAGCTGCTTTATTTCGGCCACGCCATTCTGGCTATGAACTACGTGCGATTGAACAAATTTGAAGATGCCCGACTGGCTGCCAAAAGAGTTCGGCACTATTTCCCCGCCTACACTCTTGAATGGGACAGAAAGGCCAGTTTTTACAAATATCCCGAACATCTTGAGCAGCAGCACGATGACCTGCGAAAAGCGGGCTTCAGCTGAGCCAAAATCTCAATAGGATCTATTTTGGAGCTGGATTAGGGCTGACACTGTCCCGATAAATTTTCCACGAGCCGTCGGCCTGCTTCTTGAAGATGGTCAGGAACTTACCTTCTTTTGATTTTACCGCACCTCTTCCTTTTGGTGTCACGGAGACAAAGTAGGTGCCGTGGGCAAAACCGAAGTCGCCTGCAATCTGGGCATCTTCGACCTTGATGCTCATCTCCATCTCATCTGGGGTTTGAGACTTTTTGTGCTTAAACTCGCCAATTGCCGATCTCCCGTAAATCGACGGTAAATCAGGGACCATTTTTATTCCCTCTTCGTCCCACAGTGCAATCCAGCCTTCTACATCTTTCTTCATATTCGTAGAACTATACGTATCAAAGATTTCTTCGACTGCTGCACTGAATAAATCTCCCTCAGCGTCAGCGAACACCCCTTCAGGCACGACCAACGAGAGGAAAAATAGTGCGGTAACAATTAGAATTTGTCGTTTCATAGGAACCTCCTATATTCTGCGACAGAAAGTCGCGCTGATTATATACATGAATGCCAATATACGAGAAGTTATTAAGACAAAAATAATCATTTCTCCTAACTGATAAATGGAACTATGTGGTGTTGGGTAAAGAAGGAGATTGTTGCTGTAAATTTCCATTCCAGTGCCGGTAAGAACAATTCGTTAGATCAATTATCTGTATTGACACAACCCGGACCCTTTGGGTAGAAGTGAGCTTGGTTGTTTAGCGGATCTTTAGAGGATATCTGGTAATTGATAGTTGACTCTTTGATGGAGGATAACTTTATGAAAAAAATAGACTACCGAGAACGAGCGTTGAAACTTTTTCCGTGGGTCTGTGGAAGTTGCGGCCGTGATTTTACTGGTAAAAATCTGCGAGAGTTAACTGTTCATCACAAGGATCATAATCACAATAACAATCCGCCCGACGGCAGTAATTGGGAACTGCTATGCCTCTACTGCCACGATAATGAGCACTCCCGATTGCTCGATGCCGAATGGTTGCCCACTGAAAATCCAGATAAAGAGAAGGAAACAACCACTACACACTCGCCTTTTGCTGACCTTAAAAATATGTTGAACAGACCTAGAAATGATGAAGGGGGGGATGAACCCAAATAAGATTCAACCCCTCATGCAATTGACAGTAAATATTTACTGCTAATAAGTTCAACGTCATCATTAATTCCTTATTTTTCAAATCCCGCTTTAAGATAATTCTACCAACTTTCAAGTTAGCCTAAAGAATTATAGAGCCACAGGAATAAACTAAATCTGGCGCAGAAAGGGGGGTGACGTCAGTTTGGCCTGACCTTCAGGGTCTCCTTAGTATCTGATGAGAAAATGATGATGAACTTTTGAAGTGCATCAAACAGTGAACGATTGGAGTCGCTACAGTTCAAGGTTGTAAGTTAGATTTCTCATCCGTCATCTTACCATCGAGAGACTTATGAGTCATTTTCAGGCCCTTGTAATGATCAGAGAGAAAACTAAGAAAATCGTCCTTGGTGTAGTGATTTCCATGTAACTTACGAAACTGTTGCATTAGTTGCTGCTTTTCAGAAAATTTCATGAAATTCCAGAGTTCTAAAATCGTTTCATGCTTTCTCATAATAACCTCCAACACCCAAAAGGTTATTCTTGTTTATCTATCATTATCTATCTAATTTTTACCGTTTTTGAGTGAACAGTTACTGAAAAAGATGGTCAGACAGTCGTGATCCCATTGAAGGTGACTTCGTACTCTTGACCCTTGGTGGACCCATCTATTCCAAGATTATTTGTCTCAAGAGGAGTAACCGCTATTCCTGCAAAATGGGGGATAGCATTGAGCTGATCAGATTCTTTTATCAGTCGTTCTTTTTTTGCCTTATCAATGGTTCCAACTTCAGGGTGAGAAGCTGTTCTAACAGCAACTAGAATTAATTTGTTGGCCCTTTCTGCCAGAATTTGGGAATGGTGATTTGGGTCTGTATTGACTTCATAAATGGTATATCCTTCACAGCTTAAGTAACTGTAAATATAGCTTAAACCCAGTACGTGAATGTTTAGACCGGATTCTGGCTTTTCGTTATCCATTGTCTTCTGGAATTGCATCTTGATCTTTATCTACCCAAATACAATCACCTTTTCGCCATAACTCCAACGCGAAAACCATTGATATTCTGAACCCTAAATCGAGATTTTGGGATCATGGCAGGACTCCAGTTGGATTCGAGTGATATCTCGTGTCCCCTTCTGAGTAGGCGTAGATCTTTACCCTTTAGTACTTCAAACCCTATTCCTCTAGATGATATGTCCCGCATCATGACCTGTATTTCTTTACCCTCTCTTGTTTTAAGCGTTAACATTCCGCTTTGACTTTCTCTTAGCTCTGGTCTGCGGTTAAATAGACATCTAGTCATTTCCTGACATTCATCACATTTGAGAGTTTTTCTCCTTATATTGAGAAGGGTATAGTTTCTTCTTTTGCCACAGTAAGGGCATTTGAAGAGTAAGCGATTGTCCTGCACCCTGAACTCCTTGGTTTTCAATCCTTGGTCCTCTCTTGTCCAATGCAATTATGCGAGATGGGGCTGTCAACGAAAAATACAAACATCTCTTCATTAGATAGAGAGCAATATCGATGCCAACAGACATGAATCCCCATCGTTCAAAAAGAATGCTTGATATCAGCTATATAGAAGGGCTAGGGAGTTTCAGTCCATAGATAAAGAGAACGGGTTTACAGGAATGTGGAATTTTGTTTCCAGTATGCCGTATTTTATTTCTGGTTTACCTTACTGGCTATGTCGCTGTGCGGGTGCTGTTTCCTGGGTTGTTATAAAAAAATATGAGGGAGGCAAATGATACTGAGGGATTCACTAACCGTGGACTCTGTTAGTCGGCAAAATCTGGCCCTGACCGTATAGTTAGGATTCTTCTTAGGCATCTTCAGTTCTTCCCGCTTATCTTCAGATTTGATAACCAGATTTGATCTAAATTATTTAACTCTAAAGGGTACCCTAAAGCACCTAGAGGAGTTGGGTCGGGATTGCCTGGCCCTCCCGGCTGTGCCGTCAGAAGGTTATTTAAGTAACCTTTGTTACTCCGATCTTATATCCACTGATACTTTTAATAATAAACCGTGCCTCTGGTATGAGGCCAGGATTCCAATCACAGGTAAGCATGACCACTTGCCCCATTCTTAGCGCCCGTGCATCTCTGCTATTTTGAACTTCAAAACCAACCCCTGTTGAGGATATGTCTAGGAGAAAGACTTGAATCTTTTTTCCCTCCCTCGTTCTCAAAATCACCGGTCTTTGTTTAAACACGCATCTGGAAAATGCACCACAACTCTGACATCTTATCGCACTTCGCTGAATAGTCAGGATGGGATAAATTCTTCTTTTACTGCAACTAGGGCATACGAAGAGTAAACGGTTGTCCGCCAGGACTCTAAAATCTGCTACCACGGAAAGTTCTCAGCGAGATAGAGGGATATATCTTGATTATATCGTTACTGGGCATGGACTATCGCGTCCTTGAGGTTGAGTGTCAGCTTAGATTGCTGGCTATATCGATTGACCGTGTGTGTACAACTCCTCCTGGCTTGACATGAAGCAGCCCGGATGTGTATTTTTTTCTATTGCCCTAGCGACATATAAAACGCGTCGTTACATGGATAGGCTCTCTTGAAGCTCCACTCCAACACCATTGCTAACCGGTGATCCATTTTCTCGGGATGTTCTTCTATGTAATTAACAAAAACAAGTATTGGCTGGGTGATGTCCACAGGTTCTTTTGGAGGACAAAAAGATGGATTATTGCCAACAAATATATCCCTCCAAGATAGATATTCGCACATATCCCAGGCCCCTATCACAAAATTTGAGCAAGATTGCGCTCTGTTTGATTCT
>CAJQNS010000257.1 GCA_905479735.1 uncultured Desulfofustis sp. | reverse complement strand
CGACATCGGTCGATTCAAAATTCACGTTGTGCTCGGTCAAAAGATCTTTTAGCATCTTGCACTGGAAACAGGTGGTCAGAACTAGCAGTTTGACTTCAGGTCTATCCATATAAAAACTCCAAAAAACGGTAGATTGAGGGTTATTATTATTTTGCCGGCAAGGTAACAACGAACTCCCTGGCCAAACTGAATCACCGGGCCAGTTCCCGGTCAGTACGAAACGCATCTTCGCTCACCATGATCCAGCCTTTCATCGTTCTGCCGGTGATGTCAAACTCATCGACATGATCATCTCAGAGCAGTTCCGCTGCCCGTTACTCCCCCAGCCTAAGGATCAGTCTATCCTTGTGCACGCCGCAGAAGATGTTGCCATGGAGAAGTTGGCAGGTCCCGCCTAACATCTTCCTGCGTTCAACGTCCTGCCAATCCATCAGGATCCTGGCAATCCTGCGGTCGATATCCCCGCTGTAAGCCATAGTCTATTTTCTGGCAACCGAATTCTGAGTTACAAACTTCGACAGGGACCGATATTCCTGGGCTCCGACAAGTTTATTTTCTCCGATAACGAAGGTGGGTACTACATCGATACCCAGCTCTTCGGCACGCTGCCAGTCACGTTCAACCGCATCCGAAAAAGATCCCTGGTCCAGGATCAACTCGGCTGAGGCTACATCCAGCCCGATCTGACGCACGATTTCGAGCAGGACCCCCCTGTCAGCCAGGTTCTGGTTATTGACGAAGTAGGCGGCAAAGGCAGCCTTGTGAAATATCTCACCGGCATCCTGGGATTCGGCCCAGACCCCGAGTTCCTGGGCCATGCGACTGTTGAAAACTTTGGAGCGCTCGCAGTAAGGCATATTCAAGGCTCTGGCGTTGCGCCGCAGATGTTCAAGCATGTCTGCCTTCGGGTACGGATATCTCTGGTATATTTCATCCAGATTGCGCCCCTCCAGGGGGGTATCGGGGTGCAAAGGAAAAGAGCGCCAAGTGATCGACACATCATACTCGTTCCTGAGACGCTCCATACGTCCAGTCATGAAGTAACACCAGGGGCACACATAGTCTGAGAAGAGTTCCAGGTTTGTTGTCATCTCACTAATGATCTCACACGAATAACTCAAAGGTCCTAAACGGTAACGATAAGCATATATTGAAAAAGGCGCCAAAGCGCTGGCTCAATTCCCTGGATCGTTTCCCAATAAGCTCAGTCAAATCGGTCTTGCCCATTCGGTCCTGAAACCGTGGGACTTGAGAATTGCGACCCCCAGGTCAAAAAAGTTACCGACCGCTGCCATGCTGTGAGAGTCATCACCCGGTACAATTTTGATCTCGTACTCAAGAACCATTTTCAATATGGATTCGCAGATGTAGGGCTCAGATGCACCTTTGAGGAGAGCCCTGAGATTAAAATCGAGAATAAGATCGAGTTCTTTTATTAATTCCAGATTCCTTCTCATTCGGGCCACCACCTGCGGCTTCTTCAAACGCTCACGGTAGCCGGAATCAAAAATTCGGATCAAATCGAAATGACCGACCACCTCCGGTTTCAACCGTCTGATCATCTCATATTGAAGGTCGAAATATTCCAGATAAAGCTCATCTATTCCGCCTGCCGAGTCAGCGGCACGATCATACATCATCTCTGAATAGTCGAAATTGATATCGTTGACGAAATGAACCGAGCCAACGATATAATCCGGAGCAAACCTTTCTATGAGGAACGGAACAAATTCTTCATAACCGCTATAAGTCTCTATCTCCAAGGCCGCATAGAGCTGAATTTGAGCACTGTACTTCTGCTGAAGCCGCCGGCATTCCTCCATATAACGGCCAAACCGCTCAACCAAAACTGCGGCCGTCAAACCATCCTCGGCCTCATCTGCATAGCGCAAATCATCGTTTATTGGAGGAGCGTGTTCAGTGATGCCAACCCAGGTGAATCCCTTGTCAATATAGGAGAGTACGATATCTTCAAGACTATCGGTGGCATGGTTGCAGAACTGCCCGCTATGCCCTCCGTGTACCGATACCTTGTCTATGGCTTCCATACAGATGCTTTTTCCTCGTCTCGATTTTCACCAATAGGTGGATTCAGGTTCATGGTTTTGTACTAAATATCTCACCGCTGCACAAGCAGGCTCTGTCGAATGGTCGCTCAGCATACCTTTATTAATGTTGGATGCTGACTATTATTATCAGGACATTCTCAGACCTGGATGCGTCCATGGAAATATTATCTCCCACCAGTTGAGGTGAACTCGATGCGATATTCACAATTCGGCGATACCGGCCTGATAGTATCCAAACTTGCCTTCGGCGCCATGACCTTCGGTGAAGGGGTGCTGGTTGGAGAACTTGTCAATAAAGTAGATCAATACCTGGCCGACAGGATGGTACATGCCTGCCTCGACGCCGGAGTCAACCTGTTCGACACCGCCGACATGTATACCTCGGGCCAATCCGAAATCATGCTTGGCAAGGCTTTGAAAGGCAAACGACAGGATGTACTGATTGCCACCAAATGCGGATTTCGCAGCGGCGACTCGATACTGTCGGCAGGGCTTTCCTATCGCTATCTATTGCAGTCAATTGAAAACAGTCTGAAGCGGCTGGATACCGACTACATCGATCTTTTCTTCCTCCATATTCCCGATCCGTGGACCCCTCTGGAGGAAACGGCACGGGCCCTGGAAGCAGCGGTCCAGAAAGGCTGGATACGTTATCCGGCATTTTCCAACTATCCGGCCTGGAAAGCCCAGCGCTTGATCGACCTCCAGCACCAGCGCCACTTCACCCCGATGGCCGGGGCCCAGATGTACTACTCGATGCTGGGCCGAGATCTCGACGGTGACTATAAAGATTTTATAACCGCTAACGGACTGGGGCTGATAACCTGGAGTCCTCTCGCCTCGGGGTTTCTCAGTGGCAAATACTCCAAGGAAAATCCGGTGCCGCAAGACAGCAGACGGGTAAAATTTGATTTTCCTCCGGTTGATATCGACAAGGGTTACAAAGTGATAGAGGCACTCAGAACCATCGCTGACAAACATCAGGCCTCCATTGCCCAGGTTGCATTGGCCTGGGTGATGCAGCAATCCTTTGTCTCAAGCGTTCTGATCGGGGCAACCAAGCTCGAGCAACTGGACGATAATCTGAAGTCGGCCCAGCTCACCCTCGACCAGGAGGATCTTCGGACAATAGAGGAGCTGACGGCGATACAGCCGCCCTATCCTGCCTGGATGCAGCCCATGGGCATCGATATGTTGACCTCGGAAGCCTTGAAACAGTAATTGTCGTCGAGTCCTGTCAAATCTGAGGCGAAAGTTCAACGATTCATGCGTTTACGGCAACTGAAAATAAGAGGCTTGGGTAGTCTTCCGGAAACGGACTGGATAGCGCTGAGCGTTACCACAACTCTGTTGCGTTTCCCTGACAAAAGCGTGGGCAGGCAGTTTCTTAAAGCGGTCCAGTGCATCAACCCACCATCCGATTGCCGAATCGATCAGCCATTTAAAGATCTGCCTCTGGAAACGGTTTCAGCCAGCGGCTATCGTCGGGTCATTGCGCCGGAAAAAAGAACAATCGTCTTCGGCATCTTCGACACCCCGTCCTCGTTGGTCAGAGAACTGGGGGCCATTACCCCGCCTCTTTATGAGACTGATCGGGTTGAAGTGGGCAGGAGACTCGATTATTCCCGCTGGATCAATTTCGTTGAAATCGCCAGTTCAAGCCGCTGGAGTGAAGTGTCGGAAGACATAAGAAATCTGCTGAGCCATCAATCAACCGAGGAAGATGATGCTTCGAACATTCAGCGTTTGCTGACTGAAACCGCACCGTCTGAGCGCATCAAGGGTGCCATGCTGGAGCAACTGGCTACTTGGTTGACCGGCCTGCAGAGCCGCCTGCCTGAGCCTGGCGGCCTCGATGGCATTCTGGAAAAAGTGCTCCGGGCCAACAGGTTTTCCGAAGCTCGCGCAATAATGGAGCGGCGACTGCCTCAATTTCTCACAGTAAGATACGGCGAGGAACTACCGCGGCTCCCGCACCGCAAGGTGAGCGACAACGATTCCAGGGCCTTGCCTGTAATACTCATAGATTGTTTCGATGCTGCCTTGCCCGAGGAAACCGGGGCTGAAATTCCCGAGGTGCTTTTCAACCTGGCAAAACATTGTCAAATTCTCTGTTTTGCCGAGCACTCATTCCCTGGATGGAACCTTGAGAGGGGACAGATAGTCGATGTTTCAGTACTGAATTGAACTCGATGCGCAGGGCATAACGGTGCTTGCCGCATGCCCTGCCGCCATGGTCCTCCTATGCCGGTGCGCCTCTATGACAGAGTGACCAGCGGTTTGATTTTCTCGAGCTTTTCCGGTCCGATACCCTTCACATTGAGCAGTTCGTCAATTGATTTGAATGGTCCATTGGCATCCCGATAAGCCGATATCTTTGCTGCCGTGCTGGTTCCGATCCCCGGCAGCTTGGTGAGCTCCACCGGGTCGGCCTGATTGATGTCTATCCTTTCGGCCTCAACAACCACAGAATCTGCTTGATCGATCTGCACCACTTCCTCATTTTGTTCTGCGGTAAAGCCCTTACCGATTGAAACAGCCAGAGCCACCGTGCATAAAACGGTTAGAATCAGGGTTCTCATATTCATCATCTCACTCCGTGTTGACTTGGTTTGAAACACTTTAATAAGTGCCCTCATTTTCTCTCTTCGGCCGTTGAGAGCTGTTATGGTTCAAAGTAAGAACGGAGTCTGACATCGAGTTGACCTGTCTTGGTAATCAAAGATTGAAGACGTGGCCCAAGATCAGGCCAACCAGTAAAATGCCTCCGGGTGCTGCGTTACTGCGCTTCTTCGGTGACTTGTAATCGGAAAAGGACTTCCTTGAAGCGGTGGTGAGTTGGTGGCGACTGCATTGCGTAGTCCCAACATATCGGTGAAAATGGGTACCGATCGCCACAGGCCGCAAAGCGGCCGTCATCCGATCGGTTTTTCGCCGGCATGTTGATTAGGACGAAGCGCAGCAGGCGCAATCAATTCGCCATCGCTGTCGTTACGGGAGAGAAATTATAGGTAGTCAGATAAGAATGGATTGGATTGTCTTACTGTTAATCTTCTTTATCACCGGCAGAATCATTCGCATCATTGTCAGCTCCATCCTGCTCGACCTTGACGCTTTCTTCCCCGGCAACGGTGACACCACGTGATTTGAACAGGATGTTCAAAGCCAGCAGCTCATCGTCCACTTCTTCTTCAATTGTTTCAGGCTTCTCGTCAGGTTCGCTGTACCACTCCTCCCTGAGCTCGGCCAGTTTATCGCGTCCCATTTGTTCCTCACAAATTCATTCGCTCTGCATTAAAGGTTAACTGCTTACCTGCATCCTACATTAATCATTCCCTCTAAAATCACAGGACTCGAATTGGTGCAGCACTGCGACTCCAGTTAAAATAGCAGTACGGGGCAGGAAACATTGTGCAGCACATAACTGGCGACCGAGCCAAACAGAACGTTTCTAATCTGTCCGCCTCTCTCATGTCTGCCAATGACAAGGAGATCGAACCCATCTCTGTCGGCAATTTCAGAGATCACCATCTGGGGAGTACCAAATTCCAACATCACCTCCGGTTCAAAACCCGCATCAATAAGTGTGGCACAGTATTTATCAAGCAGTGTGCGCCCCCCCTTCATAGCGTTCTCCTTTACCATCTCCAACTGAATATCCGGAATCATCTTGTAGGAGAGCAGATCCTTCCTGATGACATAGAGGAGCGTCAGGGTTTTGGGAAACCTATCCTTCAATGATATGATCGAGTAAACGGTAGCGCGGGCTGTTGCCGAATCATTAACCGGTACAAGAATCTTGGGATCCATATCAAAATCTCTCCTGTTCCGTGTGTTTAAAGGTCTTAATATCCATACACCAACCTGGGCAGCAGAAGCACCAGATCGGGCCAGAAGGTCATAATCAGTAAAATTCCCACCTGTATCAACAGGAAGGGAATTACCGCTTTAGATACATAGACGATGTTCCTGTCCACCGTTGCTCCGGAAATGTAGAGGCTGACGCCAAGCGGTGGAGTGCAGTAGCCGATGCCGAGATTTATGGTCATCAGCAGGCCGAAATGCATTGTATCGATACCGAATTTGGCCAGCAGCGGCAGAAATATCGGGGTTAGGATCAGGGTTGCCGAGATGATGTCCATGAACATACCGATGATCAGCAGCAGCACGTTCACCGAGAGTAGAAAAACCCATGGGGAAGAAATGTTCTCCACCACCACCGTGGCTATTTTCCCCGGGATCTGCTCGAAGGTCAGATATTCACCGAAGACAGAGGCACCTGCCACGATGACCAGCAGGGTAGACGAGGTGATCGCCGACTGAACGATGACCCTTTTCAGCGAACGAAACTTCATGTCCCGGTGAATACAGGTCTCGACAAAAAAAGCGTAGAAACAGGCAACAACGGCCGCCTCGTTGGCGGTGAACAGGCCGGAATAGATGCCGCCAAAGATGAGTACCGGCAGAAACAGCGCCCAGATTGATTCCCTCAACACCGAGATGATTTCAGCAAGAGAAGGCCTTGGACGGCGGGTCATGCCCTTTTTCTTGCAGAATATATAGGCGTAGAGGCTCATCGCCAAAATTATGGTCAGCCCGGGAATAAATCCGGTGAGGAAGAGCGCCTCAAGCTGATCGTTGCTGACCATGGCATAGAGAATCATGGCTATGGAAGGAGGCACAATAACGCCAAGGATTGGTGCCGTAGTCATCAGGCCGACCGAAAACTTTTCATCGTAATCATTTTCGATCAGCGCCGGAATCATGAAGCTGCCGATGGCAACCACCGTGGCCACAGTCGAGCCTGAAATCGCACCGAAAAACCCGCAGGCGATAACCCCAGCCATGGCTAGCCCGCCAGGCAGAAAGCCGACAAAAACGTTGGCCGCTTTGATCAGTTTTTCAACAATCGACCCGGTGGTCATGATGTTGCCGCAGAGCACAAAAAAGAGAACCACGATCAGGGCGAATTTGTCCATGCTGCGGTAGAGGACTTCGATGACGATCTGCGGATCTATTCCGATCAGGTATACCAGGCCGAACATGCCAGTGAAAAACAGCGCAATAAAAACGGGGATGGTCGAGGCGAGACAGCCGATCAGGATCGCAACGATAATGAGATAGCTGCTTTCCATCGCCTCAGTGATCTCCCGTAATTTCCTGGCGATCGACGATATCTTCCCAGATCGTAATCAAAGTTCTGAACATCATCATTACGCCCATCAGCGGTAGAACCGCATAAAACGGCCACTCCGGCAAACGCAGCGTCGCTGTCTTGGCGTACTCGTCCTGATACATCATCATGGTCATCTCCCAGCCGAGATAGATCATGATCCCCGCAAAAAGAAGAACAGCCAGATGAGAAACCAGGGCCAACGGTTTGGTGAGAAAGGTGAAGATCTGCGGCAGCGCGTCGATACGAATCAGCGACCGGCTTCTGATCGCCGCCACACAGCCGATATAGGTCGAGAAATAAATCACCTTGCGGACCACTTCATCCGACCAGTAGAGGCTGTAGTTGTCGGTGGTCTTACGCAGGACGACGTTGGCCATGGCCGTCAAAAGTGCCGCGCAGACAGCGATAAATAACGACCACTCCTCAAAAAACTGAAAAGCACGGTCAACAGTCCTGAATATTTTTTTGAGCATCATCCTCTAAGGCAAAGAAAAAGGTCGGAGAAGATTCCTTCTCCGACCACAAAATACAGGCTCCACCCAGCAAGAGCCAGAATCAGGTTTAATTACCCAGTTTCTGCCTTACCGTGGCCAGGTATTCGGGACCGATCTTCTCTCCCCACTTCTCGAGTACCGGCTCTGCCAGTTTTTTAAGTTCGCCAATCTCAGCCTCGGGCAGCTCGATAAACTCTACGCCGGCTTCTTTGGCCGCAGCAACCTGCACATCATGCTGCTCTCTGGTGGCAGCACGCGTCGCGGCACTCTCTTCGGCGACGACCTCGAGGAAAGCTGCCCTCACATCCTCGGGAAGCTTGTCCAGCCAGGGCTTGTTGACCAGGTGGACGAAGAGCCCCTGGGCATAGTTCAACTGGGTGAACGATTTGGCAATGGTGAATTTCTTGGTGATGTTACAGACAATCGCTGTGTGATCGAGACCGTCTATAACACCTGTCTGAAGCGCTTGCGGAACGTCGGGCCAGGGCATTACGGTGAATTTCAGTCCCCAGGCTTTGTAGGAATCGGTGTTTACAGGAGCTTCAGCGATACGAAAATTGACGCCTTTGGCATCAGCAATGGATTTTACCGGTGTGGTTGTGGCCCAGCCATAGGGTCCGTAGCCGGTAACATCGGCGACCACTATACCGCTTTTCATTGCCGCCTCGGCAAACGGGGTCCAGAGTTCGGGATCGCTTCTGAAGGTATCGAGTTTATCGAAGGTATCGACCACGTAGGGAAGGTTAACGATTCCCAGTCGATCAGCGACATTGGCCGCCGCCACTGAAGAACTCAGCATGCCGTGCACCGCACCCAGCTTCAACTTGGAAATTACGTCCTTTTCCCCACCGAGCTGAGCGAGCGGACGATAATCAACATAAAGCCGACCATTGGTTTTTTCCCATACTTTGTCGCGAATCTTATAGCCAACTGCCACTCCCTCGATTACCGGGTGGGAAATATTGGACAGGATATAGGTAAATTCCGCACCACTTGGATCAAATTTTGGTTTCCAGGCGGCCAGGGGATCCTTTTTTTCGGCACCCGTTACGAGTCCCGGAAGACAGAATAGGGAAATCAACAGGGCGACTAAAAGCTTTTTCATGACAACTCTCCTCTCCTCAGAAAATGAATGGTGGAAGGGCTAAATCCTAGGGCAATTCAGGAAGACAATGAAGTATTGTTGTACACTGCCATCGGACTCCACTTACCATAATTGACCTTGATAATCAATTGCTTTGGACGATTTGACTATTTTGATTGAGGTTTTCCGCAGCCACCTTTCTTTTTACTTAAAAACAAACCTTTCCCTTTCAAAAATCTGCCATATTATATTAGTACGACAATGTGGTACTAATATAACGACCCATTTGCCAATATAAAAACTAAGTACAACCATTATGATGAACATTACTGAAAAAGCAGAAAAAATGCTGCGCACCCAGGGAGCCGGAGAAAGTAAATTTCTTAGGGTAATTGTCAAAACCGGAGGATGTGCCGGTATGACCTATGATGCCGAAATCGACTCGGAGATGCTCAGCGATGAAAAAGTCCTGGAGAGCCATAACGGCATAAATATCGTTTCCAATATTGAGTCCATTCCGTACCTCCTGGGTCTTGTCATCGACTACTCCGACGACCTTATCACGGCTGGTTTTCGTTTCAACAACGCCAGCAACGAATCATCGTGCGGCTGTGGTGCCAGTTTCGGCCTGAGTGGCTTTCCTGAACTCGACAAGGGGGTAATGAGCTGTGGCACATAACACGATCCCTCTTCTGGGCGGCAAGTCCGTTCATTGCATAAACGAACAGCAGATGGCCGAGGCCTGGCGTCTTGCCGAGCATGAAACCGGATCTTCTGAAAAAATACAGGCAGCGCTGGCCGCCCTGGAAAATGAGTTGACCAGAAACGAACGCGCAGCTCTGGCCTTCGTGATTATCAGCAGGCTAAAAGCGACCTCTCCACTCCCGCAGGCCTGAGCACTGGCACAGCAGGCTTCTCAGACAGTTATGCCTGGCGGAGGATAGTCCTTGCAGAAGGAAGCGATATCGGCAGCTATCTCTGCTATCAAGTGGTTGTTTTCCGGTTCCGAGATAACAGCGTTGATCCATTCACCCACCTGAACCATCTCTTTTCTCCTGAATCCGCGTGAGGTTACGGCCGCAGTGCCAAGCCTGATCCCGCTAGGGCTTCCCGGTTTCCGCGGGTCAAAGGGGATGGCATTGTAGTTGACCACTATACCGGCCTGATCAAGCGCTTTGGCGGCGGGTTTACCGCCGATATTCTTGCTGGTCACATCAACCAGTAGAAGATGGTTATCGGTTCCCCCAGTTATCAGGTTGAAGCCGTTAGCCATCATACTTTCGGCCAGAGTCCGCCCGTTCTCAACCACCTGCCTGGCATAATCTTTGAAATCCTCGTTGTCCGCCTCCTTAAAGGCCACGGCCATGGCCGCTGTCGTGTGGTTATGCGGCCCTCCCTGCATGCCCGGAAAAACGGCCTTATCGATCGCCGCAGCATACTTCTCTCTGCAGAGTATCATCGCTCCTCTGGGACCGCGCAGGGATTTATGGGTAGTGGTGGTAACCACGTCGGCATAGGGTATTGGTGAAGGATGGGCAGCGCCGGCCACGAGACCGGCAAAATGCGCCATATCAACCATCAGCAGTGCACCGCACTCATCGGCGATGGTCTTGAAACGTTCAAAATCGATAATCCGGGGATAGGCTGAGTGACCGGCAATGATCATTTTCGGTTGACAGGAAAGCGCCTGTTCACGGATTGCATCATAGTCGATCAGGCCGGTCTCTCGGTTCAGGGCGTAGGACTCGGCATTAAAATATTTTCCTGAAATACTGACTTTGGCACCGTGAGTCAGGTGCCCCCCATGGGGCAGAGCCATACCTAAAATAGTGTCGCCGGGTTTAAGAAAGGCCAGATATACCGCGACATTCGCCGGGGAACCGGAATAAGGCTGGACATTGACATGCTCGGCACCAAACAGATTCTTGGCCCGTTCGATGGCAATACACTCTATCTGGTCGATGATCTGTTGACCCTCATAGTAGCGTTTTCCAGCATAGCCTTCCGAATATTTATTGGTCAGCACCGTACCGGTGGCCTGGAGCACGGCGGATGATACATAATTTTCTGAGGCGATAAGTCTTATTTTATCGAACTGCCGTTTTTCCTCCAGCTTGATAAGCTCAAATATCTCGCTGTCTGTCGATTTGATATCTTCCAACTCCTGCTCCCTCCGGTTGCCTTTGCTCAGCCCTGTTCAGTTATTATTTATCGTCGCCTGTGATCAGTTCGGCAGCCTCAACGTCACCCGACCAGTTCCTCTGTTCCAGGAAACTGCTGAGGGAACGCTTCTCTTCATCATTTTTTTTCTGGGCCAGTTCCCGCTTGCCGCTGATCCGCTCGATTCTTACCGCAACCACTTCACAGAGGGCAAGCGCCTTGGTTTCGCTGGTTATCTTCTGGAACTTGCGTCCGTCAGGTTCGTGGCTTGCCACCAAGGCATTGAGCGCTGCAGTTTTGTCTTCGATATCCCTGACGATTTCGGCCCTGCCGCGAATGACGACACAATGGTAAAACTGGGTTACCCCGCAACTTTCAGGGTTATCACCATAATAGTCGAGGCCTAGATAGGCAAGCGGAATATCCACCTCAAAACAGACCCTGGAGTCCCTTTTCAAGTTGTCCAGCTTTTCGCCGGCCCTGGCGCAGTGAAAATATATCGCTCCATTATGGTAGACGTAGTTTACCGGGGTGATATAGGGATAACCGTCCACCCCGCAAGTTGCGAGTCTGCCCACCCGACAACGCCTCAGAACAGCATCCACTTCGGCCCTGTTGGTGATCTCACACTGTTTTCTTCTCATCTTCATTTCCTTCAGATAGATCCTATCCTGGTTTTACTGATTTTAGGACGGGAGCTAGATGTCGAGCCCGCTCTCAGTAGCTAATGGCAGCCCGACAACCAGTTTAATCGATTCTTTCCACCTGATCAGCGGGTTGTCTTTCAAAGAATCGTAAAGATCCAGAATCTTCTGGTCATGCTGTTCAGATCTGATGCGTTCGACTTCAGCCGCAGCCTCACTGGACTCGATCCTCACTCGTTCTTCGATGCGGTTCATTTTACCTACCCAGATCGAATCGGTGACCAAAGGTTCGATCTCACCGATCAGGTCCACCAGGTCCTCCAGGTCTAGAATCGGCTCGATGCTCACCGAGGTTGCGAATCCTTTTTCATAGGCCAGCCGCAAACTGTCCAGCCGTTCCGGATAAGCAGGAGCTCCCGGTTCCCAGAACCGCAGGATATCACCGTCCCTGGCGGTGATGGTAAAGCGAAACAGAATCTGGTTCCGGCGCCTGGACAACCGGTCGCAGATCTGCTCGATGCACGACAATGATGGCTTGGAGACGATCAGTACCTGGTTGTCAGCCTCCAGAAGGCGGCTTATGACCTCGAGCGCTTCGTTCAGGTTTTCTTCGACGATATCATGGGCAGTCGGAAACATAACCCGCCCTGGATAGCGCGGTCTCTGACGGTCGATTTCACCGTCGATTATCCGGCTCCGGGACCACTCACCAACCGATTGAATCGCCCCCCTGTCAAGGGCTGCAACCCGAGCATAACAATAGCGGCAATCGTGAGGACAACCGATACTGCAGTTGACTTCCGCCACGGCCCACTCTTTGGTTCCCCTGATCATCAAGACAGACAGGATACGTTAACAAACACTTTCCCACAAACCACTCAGCTCGCTGATACCTTTTGCCGCAAATTTCTTGATGGTTTCAAACTGGGAGTCGGTAACCGGGGTTGTTTCGGCGGTCAGTTGAATTTCAACCCAATGGCCACCGGCCATGACGAAATTACCGTCGGCCTCAGCGCTGGAATCTTCTGGATAATCAAGATCCAGCAGAACCTCGCCTTCGACAATACCGGCTGAAACAGCAGCCATCGGCTGGATCAGAGGAAGCGAGGGAAGACGGTTTTCGGCCACCATCCTGAGTATCGCAGCTTTGACGGCCAGAGCAGCCCCGGTGATCGAAGCGGTTCTGGTGCCGCCGTCGGCGTTGAGCGCATCGCAGTCGACCCGAAGCGTATAGCCCTCGAGATCACGAAGATCAACCATCATCCTCAGGCAGCGCCCGATCAACCGCTGAATCTCCATGCTCCTTCCCGATCTAGCCCCGATTTCGCGGCGGTAACGAGAGGACGTGGCCCCGGGAAGAATAGAATATTCTGCGGTGATCCAGCCTTTGGAACTACCTTCAAGAAAAGCGGGTACCTGCTCTTCGAGGCTGACCGCACAGATGATCTGGGTATTTCCGGTCTTGATCAGCAATGAGGAATAGGCCTGCGGCTGAATTCCGAATTCGATAGAGAAGGGTCGCAGCTGGTCTGGTGCTCGGTTGTTTCTGGGCATCTGGTTACACCTGGGATCAAATTTCTCGTTTGTCGATCACCCGGGCTCCCTTGCCGTTGAATCGCTCAAGACTCCGCTCCTCGACCAGTTTGACATTCACTCCGACGCCGAGTTCGGCGGCCAGCCGCTTCTTGATGTGATCGACCATGGTTCTCTGTTTTTTCATCTCGTCAAAGAAGATCGATTCGACCACTTCAATCATGACCGTAACCTGGTCCTCGTTGCTCTCCCGCTCGATGATCAGATTATAGTGGGGCTGGGTACCTTCGATGTCGAACAGAATCGATTCGATCTGGGTGGGAAAGACATTAACACCCTTGATAATCAGCATATCATCGGTTCGGCCGGTAATCCGCTCGATCCGTCTAAACGTTCTGCCGCACGGACAGGGCTCAGGCAGAAGCCTGGTCAAATCCCTGGTTCGATAGCGGACAACCGGAAAGGCCTCTTTGGTCAGCGTGCTGATCACCAGTTCACCGACCTCTCCGGGTTCAACCGGTTCCAACGACACGGGATCGAGTATTTCCATCAGAAAATGATCTTCATTGACATGCAGACCGTTGCAATGTTGACATTCACCTGCGACTCCCGGGCCCATGACTTCCGATAAACCATAGTTGTCGGTTGCCAGGATACCGAGCCGGTCGCTGATCTCTTCTCTCATTTTCTCGGACCAGGGCTCGGCGCCAAAGAGACCGAATTTGAGTGAAAGACCGTTGGGGTTAATCCCCTGATCCATCATCACATCGGCAATTTTCAGGGCATAGGAAGGCGTACAGACCAGGGCGGTGGTCTTAAAATCCTGCATGATCTGGATTTGCCTGCGGGTGTTGCCAGAAGAAATAGGAATCACCGAGGCACCGAGTTTTTCCGCCCCGTAGTGCAATCCGAAGCCACCGGTGAAAAGACCGTAGCCAAAGGCAATCTGAATCACGTCGTGGGTACTGACCCCGGCTGCCGTCAGTATGCGGGCAATCAGGTTCGACCAGGTGTCGATATCCTTCTGGGTATAACCCACGACAGTGGCCATCCCGGTGGTGCCCGACGATGAATGGATACGGACCACGTCCCGCAATGGCACGGCGAACATACCGTAGGGGTAGTTGTTGCGAAGATCCTGTTTGGTGGTAAACGGCAGTCGTCGGATATCATCGAGCCTGGCCAACGATTCGACGTCAATTTTATCCTCTTTGAATTTGTTCCGGTAAAACGGCACATGGGTGGCCACTCGGCCTACCGTTCTCTGCAACCTGTCGAGTTGCAACCGGGCCAGATCGTCCACGGCCATCTGTTCATTTTTATCCCAAAACATTATGTCCACCAACTCTTCATTTCCACCCCAGCGTTGCCAATCAGTTGCTCTGCTGCAGGGCAGGAGAAGTTACCCTGCACGGAGCCTGAGACAAAGGTTTCAGATAATGCGAACCACTATCCGAGACGGGCTAACGGATGAGCGCCGAAGGCAGCTATGAGTTATTTCTAGAGATTATATACCTGACTGCTTTCAAGGATGGTGAAACCATTTGCCTGAAGCGAATCGATCGCCATGGTCATATCATCGAAGCGAAAAATCAGAACGGCATTCTCCCCGGTTTTATTGACAAAGGCATACATGTATTCGACGTTGAGTCCGATCTTCTGGACACAGTCAAGCACCTCCGCCAGGCCACCGGTCCGGTCAGGCACCTCAACGGCAATTACCGTTGTCTTGCCAACCGTAAAACCTTTCTCTTTAAGAGCCTTTTCAGCTTCCTCGACCTTGTCAACAATCAGTCTCAAGATTCCGAAGTCGGCCGTATCGGCCACCGAGAGAGCCCGAATATTGATATTGTTCTCTGCTATTATCGACGTTATTTCAGCTAAGCGTCCCGATCTGTTCTCAAGGAACACCGCAATCTGTTCTACCCGCATGATCTTCTCCCGAACTCAGATTTTACGATTGTCAATGACCCGCTGCGCTTTCCCCTCACTGCGCTGTATGGCACGAGGATTTACCAGCTTGACCCGGCAGGAAACCCCGAGTATGTCTTTGATATCTCTGGTTATACGTTTGGTAAGCTGTTCGAGGCCTTTAATTTCATCGGTGAAAAGGGAATCGCTTACCTCAACCTCCACGGTCATGGAATCCATGGTTCCTTCCCGTTCCACGATAATCTGATAATGCGGTTCCACACCTTCGATGCCCATCAGGACATGTTCAACCTGGGATGGAAATACGTTGACTCCCCTTATAATCAGCATATCGTCGGAGCGGCCGGTGACCTTCTCCATGCGCACCAGGGTGCGGCCGCAGTTGCAGGTCTCGTAATGAAGGCTGGTAATATCCTTGGTCCGGTAGCGGATGACCGGAAACGCCTCTTTGGTAAGGGTCGTGAAAACCAGCTCGCCCCTCTCACCCTGGGGCAGCGGCTCTCCGGTATCAGGGTTGATGATCTCCGGCAGGAAGTGATCTTCGAAAATATGCATTCCCCCGCTGGAAGTCAGACACTCCTGGGCAACGCCGGGGCCGATGACCTCTGATAAGCCATAGATGTCGACCGCCTTGATGTTGAGCTTGTTCTCCACCTCCTCGCGCATATTCTCGCTCCACGGTTCGGCCCCGAAAATGCCGACCCGCAGCGACAGCGACGCTGGATCAATGCCCATCTGATCCATCGCATCGGCGAGATTCAACGCATACGATGGTGTGGACATTAGAATGGTGGAGCCGAAATCTCTCATGATGTTGATCTGGCGCTTCGAGTTGCCGCCCGATACGGGAATAACCGTGGCCCCCAGCTTCTCCGCCCCATAATGGGCGCCAAGACCGCCGGTGAAAAGACCGTAACCGTAAGCGTTATGGACCATATCACCTCTGGTTGCCCCGGCACAGGCCAAAGCCCGAGCCATCATGTTGGCCCAGGTATCGATGTCTTTTTTGGTGTAACCGACCACCGTCGGCTTGCCGGTGGTGCCCGAGGAGGCATGGACCCGGACAATGTCATCGAGTTCCATGGTAAACATCCCAAACGGGTAATTCTCCCGCAGGTCTTCCTTGGTGGTAAACGGCAGTTTCTTCAGGTCCTCAAGCCCTTTTATATCTTCGGGTTTGACTCCGGCCGCGATCATTTTTTGCCGATAGGGTTCAACCGCTTCGTAAACCCTGCCGATCAGCGCCTGCAGCCGTTTCAACTGGATGGATTCCAGGCCGACCCGCGGCAGGGTTTCCAGTTCTTCTTCCCAATAAATTGTCGACATCTCTCTGCTCTCCTGTCCTGACGATATCTCCGCTTACCTTCCTCCGGCCTCTCGACCGCCGGCAAAGGCCTTCATATTCTCTTTAAGAAACCGCTGCGGTACCCGCTGCTCGATAATCGACTCAAAAACCTTTACATCGACCTCGAGATGCACGGAAAGTGCTCCAACCAGGGCGACATTGGCGGTTCGAACCTCACCGGCCTCTTTGGCAATCGAAAAAGCATCGACCCCAATTACCCTGATATCTCTTTTTACCAGCTCATCAAGAACATTTTCAGGGTAGACTGCCTGGCCCGTCGCCACCGCAGGGGGAAGAATTTTCTGAGTATTGACGATGACCGTACTGTCCTGATTCAGATAGGGTAGATAGCGGACCGCCTCCATCATCTCAAAGGCCATCTGGATATCAGCCGTACCAGGGTCAATCAGCGGCGAATAGACCCTTTCCCCGTAGCGCAGCTGGGCAGTCACGGAACCGCCCCGCTGGGCCATGCCGTGAACTTCACTTTTCTTGACATCATAGCCTACCTGCAAGAGAGCCGCCGCGGTCAATTCGCTGGCCAGCAGGATGCCCTGCCCGCCCACGCCTGAAAATAGTATATTTTTTATCGCACTCATTATTTTGGCTCCCCCCTGGTGATGGCATTGAATTTACAAAGCGAAGCACACTGCCCGCAGTCATTGCAGAGCACTTCATCGATCCTGGAGTAGCCTTTCTGACTTTTCTTGTAGCCTCTGGCCTCTGCCTCGCCCTCTTCGAAAGGGGTCCAGCTAATGGCTGGACAACCGAGCCTGATGCAAGAGGTGCAGCCGACACAATTGTCGATGTTGGTATAGTGGGTTACCGGCTTACGCAGTTTCATTTCCGGGAGCAGCACACAGGGCGCCTGAGCGATGATGACTGACATCTCGTCACGCTCCACTTCCTCCCTGATCACCTTGCGGCATTCAGGTACGTCATGGGGATCAAGGATCCGCACATGCTTGACGCCGCAGGCCCTGCACAAGGCCTCCAGATCGAGCTCCTGGGCAGCCTCCCCCCTGATCGTAGAGCCCGACGCGGGGTTGGGCTGCTGGCCTGTCATTGCGGTGATGCGGTTGTCAAGAATGATGAGGGTCGCGGCCGAACCGTTGTAGACCGAGTTGATAAGTCCGGTAATGCCCGAGTGCACAAAGGTTGAATCGCCGATAACCGAGACCACCCGGTCGTGGCTGCCGTCACCCATAGCCTTGACCATGCCGTGGGCCATTGGAATCGAGGCGCCCATGCAGACCGTCGAGTCGAGGGCGTTGAGCGGCGGCAGAAATCCCAGGGTATAGCAGCCAATATCACCGGAGACGAAGACCTTCATTCGCGACAGGGTAAAGAAAATACCGCGATGCGGGCAGCCCGGGCACATATTGGGTGGTCGGGGCGGCAGTTCGACCGGTTCGAACAATTCTTTGGGGGCCCGCTCCGGATCGATCGACTTCCTGACAACGGCGGTATTGAGCTCGCCAATGGCGGGAATCAGATCTTTGCCATGGCAGTCAATACCCATCGCTTTAATCTGGGTTTCAAGAAACGGATCGAGCTCCTCGACCACAAAAAGTTGCTCCACCGAGGCGGCAAAATCCCTGATTTTCTGCTCCGGCAGCGGCCAGCACATACCAAGCTTTAAAACCGTTGCTTCAGGAAAGGCCTCTTTTACATAGAGGTAGGAGACGCCCGAGGTGATAAAACCACGTTTTTTATCGCCATCCTCAATCACATTGAAATCTGCCGTTTCGGCCAGTTCCCGGCACTTGGCCATTCGTTCTTCCACATAGACCCGTCGCCTGCGGGCCATGGCCGGCAGCATGACGAATTTCTCGGGGTGTTTTTCGATTTCCGGCTTCTCGGCCGGAGGCAGGACGTCACCTCGACCAACCACTCCTTTGACATGCGCTATCCTGGTGGTAATCCGCAGCAGCACCGGAGAATCAAGCTCTTCTCCAAGCTCGAAGGCTCGTTTGAGAAATTCCTTGGCCTCAGCCGGATCGGAGGGTTCCAGCATCGGGATCTTGGCAGCCAGTGCGTAGTTGCGATTGTCCTGTTCATTCTGAGAGGAGTGCATGTCAGGGTCGTCTGCGGTCAGTACTACGATCCCCCCCCTGCCGCCGGTATAAGAGGCGGTAAACAACGGGTCGGCGGCGACGTTGAGGCCAACATGCTTCATGGTGGCCAGGGCCCGGCCCCCCGCAAAAGATGCACCGATTGCCACCTCGAGCCCCACTTTCTCGTTGGGTGCCCATTCGGTGTAAACCGTATCGTAAGCAGAGAGATACTCCATAATCTCTGTAGATGGTGTTCCAGGATAGCCGGAGGCAACTGCCACTCCCGCCTCATAGGCGCCAAGTGCGATGGCCTCGTTGCCGGACATCCAGGTCGAATTGTCTGGTGATTGTGCTGTCATCAGTTTCCTGTGATTCTCTGAAAATTAATGGTTGATTGGTGCAAAGGCCGTCCAGGCCGTTATTTTAGGCAATCTGTGAAACTACTCCGAAATCATTGTTCCAGGCAAGGATTTTTTCCAACCAGAAAGTGGATCGGGAAGATTCCAGAACATCTAAACTACGTTCTGCTTTTCATTTTTCACATGTTTATTAAAGTTTCTTCAGGTGTCCTATATAAAGGGATTGTCTCAACCATTTCATGGATTATAGTGGAATCGTAACAGGATAAAGAAATTCATAACTGAGAGACCCAACCAACCGGAGGTGCCCCATGTACATCGGCAGGATCATGCACACCAACCTGATAACCGTATCTCCCAAAGCAACCTTGGTGGAGGCCAGAGAACTAATTGAAAAATGGGCCATCGACCATCTTCTGGTTGTTGATAACAAGGGTAAACTGGTGGGCATCATCTCCGACAGGGATCTGAAACAATACTGGGCATCCCCGGCCAATACGCTAAGCACCCATGAACTGGGTTATCTGCTGGAAAAAATTCTGGTCGAGATGATCATGGTCAAAACGGTGGTAACCATTACCACCGAAACCACCATTGAACGGGCCGCTTTCATCATGCAGGTCAACAACATCAATTCCCTGCCGGTAATGGAAGGCGAAGATCTGGTAGGCATCATAACCAGCACGGATGTAATGGGGGTACTGCTCGAGGCCATCGGCATGAATGAGGAATCTGTTCGTATCGCCGTGCTGGTGAAAGACAGGATAGGAGCCATCGCCGATGTCAGCGCCATCCTGCGTGACCAGGCAATTAATATCCAGAGTATGATCACGCTGCCGATTCGTGAATATCCCGACGTCAATCAACTGGTGCTCAGACTCTCCGGCGACGATGGACCCCGTGCCGTGGCTCTACTGAATAAAAATCACTTCAAGGTTTTAACCCGCTACGTCAAGGATCTCAGCCCATTTCTTCCCGATCTCGAGGCCTGACAGAAAAACTCGTCGGGCGCTACCCCTTTCAGCGGGGTCGGGCACTGAGTTGCCGCAGCGCCTCCTCATCGAACTCAGAGAGGGTGTCGAGAAGGAGGTCGGCGCTGCTGAAATCATGATCCGCTGACATGGCATGGGGTACGGCTACGGCCAGGAGCCCGGCACCCTTGGCTGCCGCTACGCCGGACTGTGAGTCCTCAAAAGCGACACAGGAGGAAGCCGGCAGCCCCAGAAGCCCGACAACCATTTGATATATTTCGGGATCGGGTTTCTTCCTGGCTACCATGTCTCCTCCCACTACATGATCAAAGCGATCGTCCAGACCGTGATATCCGAGTATGGCGACCAATTCACTGTGTGGTGATGATGAAGCAATGGCCAAAGTGCAGCAGTCCCGCCAACGGTCGAGAGTCTTCCTGACACCGGGAAGCAGACTGATTTCCGGCACCAGCTTCAGATAGGTCCGGCACTTGCCACCAACCAGCTGGGCCGGGTCAAGCTCCCCTGGAGCGGCATCGCTGAAATCCTGAGCCATCTGCTCATCACTAACTCCGACATACTTCTTGAAATCCCCATAATCGGGAACCTTCAGGCCATGTACCGCAAGTGTCTCCTTCCAGGCCTGCCAGTGGATTTTTTCAGAATCAACCAGGGTGCCGTCCATATCAAAAATCAATGCTTTGATCGTGGTCATCTCAATCCTTCGTTAATCAAGTTATTAAAGCGCTCAGAGTTGCAGATAGCCAGTCACTCCTAACGCCACCTTGAATACCAGTACCATGGTAGCAGGGTTTGACAACAAAATATTTCCCTGTTACAAGACTGATCTTTTCAGCCGCCGAGGTTGACATTACTTTATCCGAGTAATTATGTTTGCGAATCATCACCAATCATTCTCACAAAGAGGAACATATGTGGAAATCAATCAGCGCCGCAGCGCCTGACTCCATTTTCGGACTTACCGAAGCTTTCAAGCAGGACAGCAACCCCAACAAGGTTAACCTTGGCGCCGGTGTCTACAAAGATAATCGTGGCGTCACGCCGATCCTCGACTGCGTCAAGGAAGCAGAGCGTCGCCTTTTAGACGAGGAACAAACCAAGAGTTATCTTCCCATTTCTGGCGATCCTCTCTATACCTCCTGCGTTCAGCAACTGCTGTTTGGAGAGGGCAGCGAAGTCATCAGTTCCAGCCGGGCCGTGACCGCTCACGCCCCCGGAGGCACCGGTGCGCTGCGCATTGGCGGTGAGCTCATCCAGAAGTTCAACCCGGGCGCCACTATGTGGATCAGTTTCCCCACCTGGGCGAACCACAACGGTATTTTTGGAGCCGCCAGATTCAACTTGAAAAGTTACCCCTACTACAACAGCGACACCAAAGGTCTGAACTACGATGAGCTGATCGCTACCCTGAAACAGGTGCCCGCCGGTGATGTGGTCCTGCTGCACGGCTGCTGCCACAACCCTACCGGTGTCGATCTCAATAAAGAGCAGTGGTCGGAGGTTGCAGCCCTGGCTTCGGAAAGAGGCTGGATCGGGTTTTTGGATTTCGCCTATCAGGGATTCGGGGACAGCGTCGACGGGGATCGAATCAGCGTTGAGGCATTTGCCGCAACCGGTGCGGACTTCTTCGTGGCCAGCTCTTTTTCCAAAAACTTCGGTCTCTACAACGAGCGCACGGGGGCGATAACGGTGGTCAGCCCGAGTGGGCAGGAAGCAGCCGTGGCCAAGAGCCATTTGGACCTCACCGTGCGGGTCTGCTACTCCAACCCCCCAGCCCATGGCGGCCTGATCGTTAAAACCGTGCTGTCCGACCCGGATCTTGAACAAAACTGGCGCCGGCAACTTGAGCAGATGTGCAAGAGGATCATTTCCATGCGTTCCGCACTGGTAGAGGGGCTTGCCAGCCGCGGCGTCGACGGGGATTTTTCTTACATCAAGGAGCAGCGCGGCATGTTTTCCTTCAGCGGCCTGTCAGATGAGACGGTTGCTTGGCTGAAAGCAAACAAGGGAATTTATGTGGTTGGCGGCGGCCGCATCAATGTGGCCGGCTTGACTACCGGCAATATCGATTATGTCTGCGACTCGATCGCTGAGGCTCTGAAAAGCTAAGCTCAAACACCTGCGCGAAAAAGGCCGGCACCCTCTCACGGGGTACCGGCCTCGATTATTTTGGAGCTGGTCGCTTATTCAGCAGGCGCTATTTCTCTCTGGCTCCAAACACCAGCTTGCCCCCCATATGACCGGCCAGCCCGGCTCCCGCCACACAGATCAGGCAGATGAGCAGATATGTCCAGCGTCCCGGCGACGAAGCAACCCCCGGTTCAATTAAACGCCAGATGACCATGGCCAGTACCGTGACACAGACAACGATAGTGGCGCCGATCTTGACCCCGAATATCTTGGTTTTCGCGCCTTTGTAGCGCTCCTGCCAGGCGATATAACCGGTGGCAATCACAAACGGCATGTTGATCAGCACGAATACCAGGCTATAAAAAGCGGCCTGTTCGAAGCCGCTGAGACCGAAGATAATACCGATAGCCAGAAACACGAGAGCGAGAGGCAGAACGCCATTGGGCGTATGTACCGCTATCGGGTGCAGGTGGTGTTTCATCACCAGCTTGCGGAACAGGCTTGGGGCTGCCTTTTTATCTGGATCACCCGCTTGGGGGGTGAGTACTGCTTCGGTGAGGGTTTTTTCCTCTTTTTCAACAATTTCCTTGAAGTACTCAGGTCCGGCGCCACATACCGGGCAAGAGTCAGGCGGCTCCGGCCCCTCATGAATATAACCGCACAAAGTGCACTCCCACTTTTTCACCGCTCCGTCTGACGACACGGGGGCAGGCTCGGCTGCGGGTTCAGATGCAGGCTCAGCTGTGGGTTCAGGGGCAGGATCAGCTGCAGGTTCGGGCGCAGCCTCTGGCTGTCCTTTGGGTTGTGCTTCGGCTTGCGGTTGTTCAGCAGTTTCGACTACCTCTTCGAAATACTCGGGCCCGGCTCCGCACACCGGACACTCATCGGGAGGGGTCTCACCTTCATGGATATAGCCGCATATCGTACATTCCCATTTTTTCATCCTTCGGGCCTCCGCAAAAGATCTCTAGATTAGAATCTGACCAGTCTATGATGTCACCGCGATGGTTATTTTTTACCCCAGTGATGTGCATATGTCAATTTTTGCCGGTCGCCACATCGGCAGTCACTGCTCCCCCGGGGCACCGCTATCAATTGCATCAATCTTCGTTTGGGCCTCTTCCCAGCGCTTCATCCAGCGGTCAAGCCGGCGGGTACAATTATTGTATTTTTCGTTGACTTCCGACCAGCCAGCACTGTCTTGGTAGAGCGCCGGATCAGCCAGTTCAGCTTCCAGCTCTTCTTTCAGAAGCTCGAGTTTCTCCACCTTTTTCTCGGCTTCTGCCAGTTTCTTCAACCACGGGCCGGCTAACTGACGGCGCCTTTCACGTCTCAAGGCCTCCTGACGGCGCTTATCTTTCCTGCTCGACTGGCTTGGTCGGCGATTATCCTCTACTCCAGCCTCCCCGCTGTTCTTGACAGACTCCTGCTGAGCCATAAGTTCCTGGCGTTCCACATACTCGTCGATCGTGCCGTCGAAAAGGCTCACCTTACCATTTTTAATCTCCAGTACCTTATTCACAAAACAATCGACGAAGTAACGGTTATGGGAAACCACGATTATAGTGCCATCATACTGACGCATCGCCTCCTGGAGAACTTCCTGGGAGAGCATGTCGAGGTGGTTGGTCGGTTCATCCAGCAGCATGCAGTTGGCAGGCACGGCAATCATCCTGGCCAGCGCCAGCCTGCTTTTCTCGCCGCCGGACAGCACCGATACCTTTTTGTCCACATCCTCACCCCTGAACAGAAAGGCACCGAGCAGCGATCGCATCCGCGTCATGGTCATGTCTCCGGTCACATGGGACAAGCTTTCCAGCACGGTATAATCGGGGGCCAGTTCCTGGGCTTGATGCTGACCGAAATAGGTCATCTGGACGCCGCTGCCCATCCTTATGGAACCACCATCACTGGGCAGCAGACCGGCGAGAATTTTCAGCAGAGTCGATTTTCCGGCTCCGTTGACACCTACAACTGCCACCTTATCGCCCCTTTGCAGGTTGAGATCGATGTGCTCGAAAACCTTATTGTCGTCATAGCTTTTGGCAATGGACTCAACCATCAGAACATCGCGTCCAGAGTGTGGCGCCGGTGGAAAAGAAAATCTTATGGAATGCTCCTCCTCGGCCAGCTCAAACAGGTCGAGCCGGTCGAGCTGCTTCAGCTTGGACTGGACCTGACGGGCCTTGGTTGATTTCGCCCGAAAGCGCTCGACAAAGCGCATGGTCTGTCGAATATGAGCCTGCTGGTTATCATAGGAGGCCTTTTCAATCCTACGTCGTTCTTCCTTGTCTTCGATATATTTTGAGTAATTTCCCTTGTAGGCAGTCAGACGCCCCAGGCTGAGTTCCCAGGTCTGGGTCGTGGTTCTGTCCAGGAAGGTGCGGTCATGGGAAATAATCACCATGGCTCCATGATAGGTCTGCAAAAACGATTCCAGCCAGGTAAGAGAATCAAGATCCAGATGGTTGGTCGGCTCATCCAGCAGGAGCAGGGACGGTGACTGGAGCAGCATCTTGGCTAGCAGCAGCCGCATGATCCAGCCACCGGAGAATGAAGCAACAGGCTTCTGCAGATCCTTGAGGCTGAAACCGAGTCCGAAAAGAACCTTTTCGGTCTGTGTCCTGATCGTGTAGATAGCGCTGGTGTCCAGCAGCTGCTGAATTCGGCCTTGCCGCTCGAGAAGTTCGTTGAACTCGTCACCCTCTACATCTGCGCTGCTCAGCACCTCATTAAGCTGATCGGCCTCCTTCTGCAGTTTCAACAGATCTGCAAAGGCTTGAACCGCCTCCTCGTAGAGCGTACGCCCGGAACTTATCAGCGAGGATTCCTGGGGAAGATAGGAGACTGAAAAGAGTTTCGATCTGTTCACCACACCGTCATCGGCGGCGGTTTCTTCGGCCATGATTTTCATCAGGGTCGATTTGCCTGTGCCGTTGACTCCGACCAGACCAATCCTGTCGCTGGGATGCACGGCAACGGAGACATCTTTGAACAGATGTTTTTCCCCATAACGAATATCGAGATGATTAATCGACAGCATTTAAAACTTTATTTCTTTTTTCCTGAAACTTTGAATTCATCTTGATGTTTCGGTCCGGGGTGCCTTTATTCTGCCTGCAGCAAACCATACCCCAGCGGAATTATGATCCTGATAAACCTGACCATGATAATATTCTTTTCATAAATTGAAAGACCAAGTTCTTTATGGACTTATTAATCCAACCTATCTAAATGATAGGGTGCCTTGAAGCAGGAATAGATTAAGCGATTAATATCCAGTGTACTTGTGGAATTACATTATTATTCATCAATTCTTAGTTTGAGGATTATCCGTCCCAAGATTTTTGTACTCTGGGTGAATCAAGAAGCACGAGAAAACCATTTTGGGGAATTTTACTATGACGGCAGCAACTGATGCGAGAGCACCACAAACCACTGTGGATAAGCACCTTGATATCGGGGCTCAAATCAATGATCATTCAGCCTGGCTGCTAACATCCGTGGTTATCAAAGTCTGGTGGCAGATATGCTGATGAGACCAGCTTTTGCTCATCGCTTGTTCGAATTTTTATGTGATGAAGTTCTCGCCCCTCATATTGAGGTAATGAGAGAAAAGGCCGGTATTCCGGATTTGCTCATGGATGGGCGTGATGCCTGGGCCTCACCGCCAATGATTAGTTTAGATATGATGGACGAGTATGTGGTCAAATATACCAATAGACTGCGGGACAAAGTCGGTGGCAATTTGATAACCCGCGGCAACTGGGGAGATGCCAAAAGTAGAGATGTAGAACGATTCTTTGCGCAGAAAACCAAATGCAGCCCCGGTTCATTGAGTGTATTAGACCCGATCTCTATGAAATTGGGCCGGAGCGCGTAAGAGAATATGCGCATCAACATAATCTCTTGGTAACGGCAGGAGTGGATGCTGCCCTTCTTCACACTGGGCCTGTTGAAGCGATTGTGGAAAGAATAAAGAGTTATATCAAGAACTTCGCCAGAGACGGGTGCTGCCTGATCGATCTCAACCAAATTCCTCTTGCTACACCCTCTGAACACATTCACGCTGCAGTCGCCGCCTGCCATACATACGGGCGTTATCCTATTGCTGAAAATTTAGATGACGTTCAGTTTGAAATTCCAGAACGTGAGGATTTTTCAGACTTTAGAAGAAAGATTGGGGCATAGGAAGCACAAAAGATCAGAGCGTTTGCCTGGAATCAGGCAACCTTCTCAAACTCCCTCTTTGGCCAAATTGATCTTGATCCGTTTTTGGGGAGGGTCAGACTGACGGCGCGGACAGCACCGCCAGTCTGCTGTGCTAAATACGCTTTGTCATCCCTTGAGAATATATTCGACCACCAAGTCTCCTACCTCACTGGTGGAGTAACCCATCTTGCCAGCGGAGAGGCTCTTGATTTTGGTCCCTGTTACCGATTTGACCGCGTCTTCAATCGCCGTGGCTGCTTCTGTTTCACCAAGAGTCTCTAACATCATGGCACCGGCACAGATGGAAGCCAGCGGGTTGATGATATTTTTTCCGGTATATTTAGGAGCAGAACCACCAATGGGTTCAAACATGCTTACCCCTTCCGGATTGATATTGCCACCAGCGGCAATACCCATGCCGCCCTGAGTCTCAGCGCCCAGATCGGTGATGATATCGCCGAACATGTTTGAGGTGACCAGTACATCAAACCATTCGGGACTCTTAACCATCCACATGCAGGTCGCATCGACATGGTAATATTCACGTGTGACATCGGGGTAATCCTTTTCGCCAATCTCATGAAAGGCTCTTTCCCAAAGGTCGAACACATACGTCAGGACATTGGTTTTACCCACCAGGCCCAGGGTGTTTGCATCTCCTTTGCCTCGGGCTTTTTTTCCGAATTTACGAGTGTATTCGAAAGCATAGCGAAGACATCGTTCAACCTGAAAGCGGTTATAAACCATGCTCTGAACAGCCACTTCCTGGGCGGTTCCCTTCATCGATATGCCGCCTGTACCGGTATAGATGCCGCCTGAATTCTCTCGGATCACCACATAATCGATATCTTCCGGAGTTTTGTCCTTCAGCGGGGTGTCCACCCCGGGATAGAGTCGTACCGGCCGCAGATTGATATATTGATCCAAGGCAAAACGCAGATTCAGGAGTATACCCTTCTCCAAAACTCCAGGCTTGACATCAGGGTGCCCGATGGCACCAAGAAAAATTGCATCGAAGGCCTGCAGGTCATCGACCGCGGTTTCCGGCAGCACTTCACCCGTCCGCAGATAGCGATCCCCGCCGAAATCAAAATCGGTCATCTCCAGGGCGAAGCCAAATCGGCCGGCGGCCGCCGTTAAAGCCTTGCGGCCCTCGTTTACCACTTCAAGTCCAGTACCATCGCCGGGAATTACAGCGATTCGGTAAGTTGTTGTCATGTTAGTCTCCAATTCTATAATTTCCATGTAACTTTAAGAGCATGAGAGGTGCTCTAAATTTGTTCCTGCCACTTTAGATATAATCTTCTGTCTATTGTCAAGAATAAAGATACCCTCACACCCTGCGCCTGGAAACCTTGAACGAAATCGTTTTTTCTGTCATCCCGGCAACCTGAGCAACAAATTGATACGGGTGCTAAGGCCAGGCTGTTTCTCTTTGAGCCCGGCATATATACATAACGACATAAGTTCAAGGCACCCACCCAGGCAAGGCACGAGCGAGGAGCCGGCGGAGCAGCCTGTTAGCGCTGTGAGCAGGCACCGCAGCGAGTAACGCCCGCCTGGTGGGATGAATTGGACTTATGTCGTTATGTATGGTTTACCGTATAACGGTATGTACCCCGCTCCAGGCCAGAGTCCGTCTCTACAAGGAGCCGAGCGCCGTGGATGAGAGCCTGAAATCTTATCAAATTCTGTTTTTTCAAACCAGCCACGGCGGAGTAATCCCGGTCTGAGATGGTAAGCCGCACCACCCTGCCGCCACCGGCTTTGACCAGTAAAGGACGGATTTTCTGATACCAGCATCTGGAGTTGACCAGTTCCCCGAAAGCCGGATGATAGGGACCGGCTATCATCTCCTTCTCCAACTCCGGAGTAGGCTGTAACCCCATGCGGATAATCTTGATCTGGTTCTCCACAAGCAGATTTCGGGCCCGGGCCATGAGACTGACCGCCCGCTCAAGACTGAGAGGACGCCATAATGATCGGCGATACAATGAGGCGAGCTCAGTATTTTCCAGCACCAGAGTCGGGTAAAGTCTGACCAGATTCGGTGCTAAGTTCACTATAGCTCTGACTCCGTTCATAAACGACCGGGTGGTTTCTCCCGGAAGCCCGGCCATCAGTTGTATCCCTGTCTCCACCCCTTTGGTGCCAAGCAGACTTACCGCAGTCTCTACGTCTGCGGCAGTGTGTCCCCTACCCGCCAGCTGGAGCACCTCGTCGTTCATTGACTGGGCCCCTATTTCAACAGTCCGGACCCCGGCAGAAATCAGAAAATCAATGATTTCCTCACTCAAACAATCCGGTCTGGTAGAAAGCCTGATAGAGTCGACCCGCCCACCATCGATATGGGGAGTGACAGCACTGAGAAGCTTGTACTGCAACCCCTCATTCAGGCAGGTAAACGACCCGCCGAAAAAGGCTACCTGCACCGTATCATGCACTTTGGACCTCGACAGCCAGCGCTTGATAGTCCTGCCCAGATCGGCCACCAGATCGTCTGAATCTTCCTGGTTTGCTCCGGCGATACCGAGCTGGTTACAGAATAGGCACCGATGAGGGCAGCCCCGGTGATGGATGAAATAGGGAATGATCAATGACATCGCTTATACCAATTTCTCCCAGCCAATATTTACCTCACAGCAGAGTAAAGTGCATAAAACAGCAAACTCGATCGGTTGGCAACCTGACATGGTTTTATCAACTCAATTACGGCAATGAGTTTCGCTTGTTATTGATCAACTCATTGTTTCCGTTTCTCCGCGGTCCATGATCTCTTCAATCAGCTACAAGGGAAACACCCCAGCCAATTGCCTCCGCAGTCATTCAGTATTAATATAAGTAGAAGATATTGCCTGGGCTATGTCCCAGGCACATCAGACCCAGTCATATATTATCAGCTTCTTCTCAATCGGAGCCGGGACGGTCATGAAGATACTCATAATCGGGGCGAGCCGCGGTATTGGCAAAGCACTCATGGAAGAGGCGCTCAAGGATGGTCATAAGGTCAGGGTGCTGGCCCGACACCCAAACAGGCTTGAGTCAACGGATTCCCGCCTGGACCTGGTCCAGGGTGATGTGAGGGATCTGCAATCCGTCAAGGAAGCGGCCCAAGACATGGAAATCGTCTGCTCATGCATAGGTGTTCCCATAACCTTTAAAGCTGTCGATCTATTCTCTGTGGCGGCGGCCAACCTGGTAAAAGTGGTGGGGCAGCAGCCCACGCTGAAACTGATCGCGGTCACAGGAATCGGGGCCGGCGACTCAAAAGGTCACGGTGGTTTTCTTTACGATAGAATCTTCAAGCCCCTGTTTTTGAAATCGATTTATGAAGACAAGGACCGCGAGGAGGAGATCATCGCCACCGGGGACATCGACTGGCTGATTGTCAGGCCGGCGGGCCTCACCAATGGACCCCGGACAGGCAACTATCGTATAATAAATGACCTCGAAGGTACTACCGCCAAGCGGATCTCTCGACGCGATGTTGCCGATTTCATTCTCTGCCAGGCGGCCCAGCCTAGCCATTTCGGCAAAACTCCGTTGATCACCTACTAATTTGATGAACCGTCTCTCTCACTCTGCTGCAGAGGATAGGCGCTCTCTTTTTGCCCCCGCCGGGAAAGCCACAAAAAGATGGGCCAGGGAGCTGAGCGCAGGAGTTCCAAGCGATGCGTCACCACCGCCTGGGGCTTTGCTCTCTAGCTGAACATCTCAGACCTCGCTGTCAGTGCTTTTGAGGGCCGCAGCTGCAGCCCGCTGCTCGGCTTCTTTTTTGGAACTGGCGCTGCCGGTACCCAGGACCTGTTCTCTGAACACCACCGAGATACTGAATTGTTTACGATGGGAGGGTCCCTCCTCGCTGTCCAGACGGTAGCAGGGGGCCTCATTGTATTTCTCCTGAAGCACTTCCTGCAGTCTGCTTTTGGCATCGGCCATGAGCAGACTTTCTTTCTTGTCTTCAATGGACTCTTCGAACAGGGCCTGGACCAGAGAGGCAGCTGTTGGATAGTCGCTATCCTCAAACACGGCTCCGATCGTTGCTTCGAAAGCACAGGAAAGAATCGAAGATTTATTCCTGCCGTTCGAACCATCCTCACCTTTGCCGAGAAAAAGAAATCTCCCCATATCCAGCTTCCTGGCCATGTCAGCAAGGTGCGATTCATTGACCAGTGAGGCTCTGAACCTGGTCAACTCGCCTTCCTTCATCTCGGGATAGCGGCTGCAGAGCAAATGGCCAATGACCAGATCAAGCACAGCATCGCCGATAAACTCGAAAACCTGGTTATCTTGACCGGCTTGGGCCTGCTCGAAAGCGTAGGAAGAATGAATCAAAGCCTTCTGCAGCAGACGCAAATCGGTAAAACGGTAGCCGAGCAATTTTTCAAATTCGGCAAGCACCTCTTTGTTGCTGCCGGCCAGCTCATCCATGAAAGATCCCATCAATAATTTCCTCTTGTCAAACACTCTATCTATGGTATAAACAACGGTCTCAGCAGGAATCACCGGCGGCGTAGCCAAGTGGCTAAGGCAGTGGTCTGCAAAACCATTATTCACCGGTTCGACTCCGGTCGCCGCCTCCATGATACAGAAAAGGTTACAGGAGTCGCTCCTGTAACCTTTTTTACTTTTAGATACCTTAAAATCATCTGCCGGTCAATCCATCACCACCTCAACAATCTGGCCCCGGTCCTCAGCCGACCTCTTAAACCTCAATTCCCCAGATCTCATTGGCATACTGCCTGATGGTCCGGTCGGTGGAGAACTTGCCCATCCTGGCGACATTGAGTATGGCCATCCTGGTCCAGAGTTGCGGTTCGAGGTAGGCTTCGTTGACCCGGTTCTGGCAATCGATATAAGATTCCAGATCCCTGATCAGCAGATATTGGTCGTGCGGGCTCATCAGTGAATCTATCAGCGGCTGGAACAGATTGCGATCTCCGTGACTAAAGGTGCCGCTTGAGAGCGCTTCCATGATCAGGGCTATGTCATCATTTTCGCGGCAGATCTGGACGGGGGTTCGGCTGTTGTGGATACGCTCATATTCAGCCTCTTCGGCCGTCAGACCGAAGATGAAGATATTGTCTGCGCCCACCTCCTCTCTTATCTCGATATTGGCACCATCCAGGGTGCCAATGGTTAAAGCACCGTTCAAGGCGAGCTTCATGTTGCCGGTTCCCGAGGCTTCGGTGCCGGCGGTGGAAATCTGCTCGGAAAGATCGGCCGCCGGTATGATAAGTTCAGCCTGGCTGACATTGTAGTTAGGCAGAAATACGACTTTGAGCCGGTCGCCGATCCGAGGATCATTGTTCACCACTTCACCAATAGAGGTGATCAGTTTAATGATCAATTTAGCGCGCCAGTAGGAGGGGGCCGCCTTGCCGGCAAAGATAACGGTCCTCGGCGCTAGATCGGTCTGCTCTGAGGTAACAAATTGATGGTAGAGGTGAATGACGTGCAGGGCGTTGAGAAGCTGGCGTTTGTATTCATGAATCCGTTTTACCTGGACGTCGAACATGGTCTCGTGACTGACCAGAACGCCTGTGCTGATCCCGATGTAGTCGGCCAGCTTGAACTTGTTGTTGAGTTTGATCTCCCGAAACCGTTTTTGGAACTCCCTGTCATCGGCAAAAGGTTCCAGCTCCCTGAGCTTGTCTAGATCAACTTCCCAGCCGGTACCGATCTTCTCGTTGATCAGCCCTGACAGATCCGGGTTTGATTTAAGCAGCCAGCGCCGTGGGGTAATACCGTTGGTCTTTGAGTTGATCTTGTCCGGATAGAATTTATCAAAATCCTTGAAAACCTTATCTTTTAACAGTTGGGTGTGCAGCGCCGCCACACCGTTGACCGAATGAGAGCCAACGATAGCCAGATAGGCCATCCGCACCTTTTTGGGGTAACCCTCCTCGATAATCGACATCCTGCCGATCTTGCCCAGATCGCCCGGGTAGTGCTGGGAGACCTGATCCAGAAATCGCTGATTGATCTCGTAGATGATCTGCAGGTGCCTGGGCAGCACCTTGCCAATCATATCCACCGACCAGCGCTCCAGCGCTTCCGGCATCAGGGTGTGGTTGGTGTAGGCGAAAGTTCTGGTGCAGATATCCCAGGCTTTCTCCCAGTTCAGACCTTCGAGGTCGAGCAGAATTCGCATCAATTCGGGAATAGCAATCGCCGGATGGGTGTCGTTGAGCTGCACAGCCACCCGGTCGGGAAATTTATCGAAGGTCTCGTTGTTCTTTTTAAAACGGCGCATGATATCTTGAAAGGTTGCCGCCACGAAAAAGTACTGCTGCCGCAGGCGCAGCTCCTGGCCCGCATAGTTGTGATCAGGTGGATACAGGACCTTGGAGATGGTTTCCGAGCTGACCTTCTGCTGAACCGCCCCGATATAGTCCCCCTCCCCGAAGTGGGTGAGGTCCAGCTCGCTCGAAGCCCGGGCCGCCCAGAGACGCATGTTGATTACATGATCATTCATATAGCCCGGCACCATGATATCACAGGGCATGGCCATGACGTCCTGGGTATCAATCCACTTTGACCGATAGCACCCTTTGTCGTCCAGATAAGTGCTCACCTTTCCGTAAAATTGTATGCTGAAGACCGGCAGGCGGCGCTCGAATTCCCACGGTGTACCATACCGCAACCAGTTGTCAGGTCGCTCGACCTGATAGCCGTCGATTAACTGCTGGTTAAAAAGCCCGTACTCATACCGGATGCCATACCCGTAGGCGGGAATCTTCAAGGTGGCAATGGAATCCATGAAACAGGCGGCAAGCCTTCCCAGGCCTCCGTTACCCAGTGCTGCGTCTTCCTCCTGCTCGCGGATTTCCTCCATCGAGAAGCCCAATTCAGAAACAGCTTGTTTGACTTCGTCATAGAGGCCCAGGTTGATGATCGAATTGCCCAGCGAGCGGCCGATGAGAAACTCCAACGACAGGTAGTACACCCGTTTCTTCTTCTTGGCATAGAAGGTCTTCTGGGTCTTTATCCATTTCTCCACCATGATATCGCGCAAGGTGAAGGCCAGGGCCTTATAGATATCGGAGGCGCCGGAACGCTCGGGATCCCTGCCTTGAAAACTCAGCAGGTGATGAATGATACTGTCCCGGATCGATTCTGAAGTTTCAGAGAAAAAAGCCTTAGAACCTTTGCTTTCCAGAGCTTCAGACAATATGTCAGGGGTTGGTCTGCTCATCTGCATTCCTCCCGGGTTATGTGTTTTGATTATAAATGAACCAGTGGCTTATGCTCAGAACCGCTCATAGAAGAACAATAGCTCTGGTCTCACATTCCTGCTCGCAAATTCAGCCGGTCTTCGGATAATTCCCTGTAATTCAGGGGGGGTGTATGAAGGGAATAGAGACCTTAAGCAGCCACAGACCCCATTGGGAGCTGCTCAATTTTCTCTGAAAAATTATCTCACAATGTCGTATACACATTCCTCTTTTCATGTCTATTATAAGGAAATGTCATCCGATTCCCAGATTGACAGGCACTAATTTTCAATCCTGCAACGTACTTCAGAGTGTAAACATGGAAAAAAATCAGGCAACCGTCTCAAAGCAAACATTGTATCTCAGCGTACTGATCGTCTTCATTGCCGGCTTCATCTGTGGTGTTGTTTTCACCGTTATGAAATCGCCAGGCACCGCCCCGGTGGCAACCAACTCCGCCCAGCAGCCCGCTGAGTCTCAACAGGAAGCTCAGGCCATCCTCAATCTCGAAGCCGAGGTGACCGCCAATCCTGACAACTATAACGCCTGGACCCAACTCGGACATCTCTATTTCGACAGCAACCAGGTGAGCAAGGCCATCGGCGCCTACACCAAGTCACTGGAACTGCACTCGGGCAATGCCAATCTCTGGACCGACCTGGGGGTCATGTACCGGAGATCGGGAGACCCGCAAAAAGCTATTGAGGCATTCGATAAAGCCATCTCAATGGACAATAGTCACGCTCCTTCAAGATTTAACAGAGGGATTGTTCTCCATTTCGATCTTGGCAAGACCGATGAAGCGATAGAGTCCTGGCGGTCGGTGCTGGCGATCAACCCCGACTACCAAACAGCAAACGGCATGTCGCTGCAAGAGCTCATCGACCAGGTGAAAGCAGAGGCCGAAAACAAAAATTAACATTCGACATCCACAAAGGAGAGCACGATGAAATTCGAAACCATCGCCCTGCACGGCGGCCAAACCATTGATCAGGATACGCTGTCACGGGCGGTTCCGGTATACCGGACAAGTTCCTACGTGTTCAAGAGCACCGAACATGCGGCCAACCTTTTCGCCCTAAAGGAGCTCGGTAACATCTACACGCGCATTGGTAACCCGACCCAGAATGTCCTCGAGCAGCGGGTTGCCCAGCTCGAGGGCGGGGCAACCGCCCTGGCACTGGCCTCGGGAACTTCGGCGATTTTCTACACAATAATCAATATCTGTTCCCAGGGTGACGAAATCATCGCCGCCAACAACTTGTACGGTGGCACCTACGTTCAATTTGACTCGATACTGCCCCAGCTAGGCATCACCGTTAAATTTGTCGACCCCGAGGATCCGCAGAATTTCGCCCGGGCGATCAATGAGAAAACCCGGGCCATTTTTTGTGAAACCATCGGCAACCCGACGCTCAACGTGGTCGACTTCGAGGCTATTTCAAAAATTGCCAAAGCCAATAATCTGCCGCTGGTGGTCGACTCGACCTTCACCACCCCCTATCTGTTCAAACCGATCGAATTCGGGGCCGATGTGGTAATTCACTCGCTGACCAAGTGGATGGGCGGACACGGAACCGGAATCGGCGGTATCGTTATCGATGCCGGCAGATTCGATTGGACCGACCCGAAGTTTAAAATCTACAACGAACCGGATGACTCCTACCACGGTCTTCGCTATGCCCACGACCTCGGCGACCTCAACCCCGTCGCCTTTGCCCTGCGCATGAGACTCGTACCACTGCGCAACCTTGGGGCGAGCATCAGCCCGGACAACTGCTGGTTCTTCCTGCAGGGTATCGAAACCCTGGGACTGCGGATGGAACGTCACTGCAGCAATGCCAATGCGGTGGCCGATTTTCTGAACAACCACGAGGCGGTTGACTGGGTCTATTATCCAGGACTCAAAGGTTCGCCCGGTCATGAGATTGCCGCCACCTACCTGAAGAACGGCTTTGGGGGCATGGTTGCCTTTGGCATCAAGGGCGGTCTGGAAGCCGGTCAGAAATTCATCGAGGCACTGCAGTTGGCTTCTCACCTGGCTAACGTCGGCGATGCCAAAACCCTGGCCATCCACCCGGCCTCGACCACCCATTCTCAACTTTCTGCCGAGCAGCTTGTGGAATCCGGAATCACCGATACTATGATTCGACTCTCCATTGGGATCGAACATATCGACGATATCAAAGCGGACATCGAGCAGGCCCTGCTGAAAGCCACATCCTGAGAATCCAAGGGGACGATGGAAAACAATTCGGCGTCATATCTCGAAGTCGGTTCAGCGGGAGTGGTGGAGAAACAGTTCTTCACCTATGCCCAACCACCAGAGAAAATGACCCTCGAGAGCGGCGCCAACCTGGGCCCAGTTACCATCGGCTATGAAACCTGGGGGAAACTATCGCCCCAGCGGGACAATGCGGTATTGGTGGCCCATGCCTTTTCGGGCGATTCCCATGCCGCCGGCTTCTATGGCGATGACCCCAAAGAGGCCAAACCCGGCTGGTGGGACTCCATGATAGGGCCGGGCAAAGGACTCGACACAAATAAATATTTTGTCATCTGCGCCAATATCCTTGGCGGCTGCATGGGCACCACCGGCCCCTCCTCGATAAACCCTGAAACCGGTGCTCCCTACGGGCTGGATTTTCCGATGATGACCATTGGCGACATCATCGAATCCCAGAAAGCCCTGCTCGAATACCTCGGTATCTCCTCTCTGCACACGGTGGTCGGCGGTTCGGTCGGCGGTATGCAGGTGCTGGAATGGTGTGTCCGCTACCCGGAGATGGTCCGTTCCGCCATCCCCATCGCCACGACCATGCGCCACTCGGCTCTGGCCATTGCCTTTAATGAAGTGGCGCGGCAGGCCATTATGGTCGATCCGAAATGGAATAAGGGAAACTATTACGATTCTGAAAAACCGGACCTCGGCCTGTCGGTGGCCCGTATGATCGGCCACGTCACCTACCTTTCCGACGAGGCCATGCGCCGTAAATTTGGCCGCAGACTGCAGAACAAGGCAAACTTTTCCTACGGATTTGACGTGGATTTCATGGTCGAGAGCTATCTTCGCTACCAAGGATCCCAGTTCGTCAAGCGTTTCGATGCCAACTCGGTGCTCTACATCACCAAGGCGGCTGACTAT
>CAJQNS010000256.1 GCA_905479735.1 uncultured Desulfofustis sp. | reverse complement strand
ATTATTGAGAAAGCCGCAGGAATAAGAGTAAATCACTACGTATTTGTGTTTCTAAACTGCGTTGTTGTCCATGAACGTCAGGTTAGCGGTTGAAGGTGATAATCCGGGTTCGTATCACATCGTCGTTGCATTCGATTAGATCGAGGATGCCACTCGGTACATCTGATTCCATATCGATGATGTTATAGCCGATCGTACCATTGGACTCGTTCTTGTATGAATCGATATTAATCTTATTGCCGCCAAGCACGTTGGTGATAAAGGCGATCATGCCGGGCACGTCCCGGTTGATGACAATGAGCCTGGTCCGCACCAGATCGGACGGAATCACTTCGACGTTTGGGAAATTGACGCTGTTGGTAATGTTTCCATAGCGCAGGTAATTGGCAAGTTCTCGAACTGCCATCATGGCGCAGTTTTCTTCAGACTCGGAAGTGGAAGCCCCGAGATGGGGAGTGAGCAGTACACGGTCGTGACCGATCAGCTTCTCGGTGGGGAAATCAGCGATATAGCCACTCAGTCGGCTGCTGTCCAGGGCGGCCAGCACCGCTTCCTCGTTAACGATCGGGCCCCGGGCATAATTGACCAGCAATGCCCCTTTCTTCATCCTGCCGATAAATTCATTGTTGACCAGGTCTTTTGTCTTCTCAATCAGGGGAACATGGAGGCTGACGATATCAGCTTTTCCGATTGCCTGGTCGAGGGAGTGGACTAACTCAACATCGGGCAGCAGCATATGAATATTGGCCAGTACCGGCTTCGGGTCGAACCCCTTGACCTTCATAAACCGGTGAATACCGCCGTTGGCCAGCCTGACCCCGATCTGACCAAGGCCGACCACTGCCAGGGTCTTACCGGCAATCTCCATGCCTCGAAAGGCGGCTTTCTGCCGTTCCACTTCGCCGTCTACCTGGTCTCCTTCAAGCTCCTCGAGTGATTCACAAAATTTTATTCCCCGGTAGATGTTGCGCTGCCAGACACCGATCATCGGAAACACCAGATCGACGACGGCGTTGGCATTGGCACCCGGGGTGTTAAACACGCAGATCCCCCGCTCCGTGGCTTTGTCGACGCTGATATTGTTGACCCCGGCCCCGGCTCTGGCGACGCCCAGCAGCGACTCGTAGGAATCGGTGTTAATTCGGGCACTGCGGACGAGAATTCCCTGCGGGTCCGGTTCATCTTCGGAAATTGAAAAATGTTTTCCAAGCAGATCGAGCCCTTCTCGGGCAATGACATTTTTTTTCAGCAGGCGATAAACGCTCACGTTACACTCCCCTTAAATGAGTCCATTCGGATCAGCAATGGTCCGTGTAAGGACCTACTATATACAGGCTTACAGAGAGGTCAATCGGTGATTTGCATGAGACAAATTTTATTTAAACGGTGGACGCTGCTCTCCCGCTCATTGACAAAACAGACGAGGGCTGGGTCTGTCTGAGGATCCAGTCCGGCCTGGTGCAAGGCCCGGTTTGAAAAGCGCTGGAAGACGCTGGTCTTGATGAAGTTTTTCCGCTCCCCGGCACTATACAGGCCGTCCAGTTCCTGAGGCAGTCGATGGTAAAGATCCCGGCGCAGGTTATCGACAGCATCCTCACGGTAGCAGAGTTGTTCCGGCAGAAAACGGTGTCCACAGCGCAGCCAGTCAAAGCAGATCAGCTCCCTGATCAGAGCATGGTCAGGGCGCCCCTCACACTCTTCCAACAGGAGTCGAACCAGGGTTTTCTGCGTAGCTGCTTTCCAGAAGTAGCCCTGGCGATAAAACCTCCTGGCCAGCGAGGTGAAGAAGGCGGCCATATCTTCTCCTCGGGACAGGAGGTAGTGCCAGAGCGTGGGAAAATAGCGGTTGTTGACGCATTGTTCCAAACACTCGCCCAGCCAGTAGAGCCGGCGTAATGTCTGCTGATCCAGCCAGCGGTTGGCGAGTACCGGATAAGGCGGCTTCACTGCCGCCTTGTACCCCCAGGATTGGGCCTGTCGTCGTATTTCTGTCCCCGGCAGCAGTTTCAGCAGTCCCATCTGAATATAGTGGGGCTGCATCGCCCAGATCCCGTTTATCGAGGCGGCAAAGGTTTCATCTGTTTCAAAAGGAAGTCCCAAAATCAGATCGGCATGCAGGTGAATGTTCTCCCTGCGACGTAACCTGCTGATTGTCTCAGCGGCAAGCTGGCTGTCGATCGGCCTGCGGATGGTCTCGAGCGTCTTGGGATTGGTCGACTGGATGCCGATTTCGAACTGGAACAGACCCGGCCTGAGCTTATCCAGAAAGTCAAACATTGGCTCGGTAAACCGATCCGGGGCAATTTCAAAATGAAAAAGCGTCGCTGGATCTCTGTCTTTCAAATATTGCCAAATTGCCAGGGCCCGGTCCGGATTGTCGTTGAAGGTCCGGTCAACGAAACGAACCGTTTGTGGGTTATGTAACAGGATATCGTCGAGTTCGCCGAAGACCTGATCGAGATCTTTGTGAAACACTCCTTTTTCGGCAGAGGAGAGACAATAGGAGCAGAAGAAAGGACACCCCCTGGATGACTCATAATAAACGGCCCGATTCTGCAGATGGAGCTTGAAATCCTCATCTCTGTAGGGATAGCTCAGTGTCCTACTGGTCGATTGTAAAAATGAAGCTTGATAAGATTTCTGCAGCCGACCCTTTTGGAGGTCGTCAAAGAATTCCGGGGCTGCAGCCTCAATATCGCCCTGAAAGATGGTCAGCCGGCTGGAGCCTGCACAGTTAACCCCGACTATTTCAGCCTGCGGGCCGCCGACAACAATTCTTAGCTGCTCATCGACGGCTAACAAATCTCCAATCAAACGCTCCACCAGATCGCTGTTCCAGATCAGTGCTGAGAAAAAGAGAAATTCTGCAGACTCATCGGCAAGGCGCTGAAGCAAGGTATAGTAGGGATCATTGATGGTAAATTGGCATATTTCTGTTTCCAACCCGGAAAGCCTCGTTTCCAGTTCGTTTCGCAGATAGAAAAGCGCCAGACATGAATGCGAGTAGCGGGCGTTGATGCCGATAAGCTTGATCTTCAAGGTAGTGCTTCTATCATTATTGATTATAACCATTGACTACTGGTTGCCTGTTCTCGGAAATCGCCAAAACAGTCGAAAAAGTCTTAGCATCTGTTGCCAGGCTGGTTATATGTTTTTAACCAAATAATTAACTCCCGAAAAATGAAGGATATGGGGTTTATGTGCAACCTGTTTACCACGATCTTTAAATACCTGGCAATCATAGTTCTAGTCACTTTGTCAATGCATGTCACTGTCTCGGGCGCTACCCTGTCCGCATCACCCATTCACATCGATCTGGCGATTTCTTTTGAGGTTGAGAAGAAACTGCTTCGCGGCACGACCAGAATCGAGATAGAAGAAAATCAGAAACTCCACCTGCTTTTTCCGGATCTGCAGATCACTGCGGCGCTCATGAGCACTGGCAGCAGGGAAAATGCGCCGATTGACCTGGGCCAGAAGAACTCGCTTGAGCTGCCAGCCTCCAATGAGCAAAGAACAGTTCTGATTTCCTATGAAAAACGTGTTCAGTCCAATTTCTCGAACACCATCTCGGACAGGGCCATCATCCTGACCTCGAACTGGCACCCCCTTCCTCAGCAAAAGGCCCTGTTTTCTTTGAGTGCCGAGCTGCCCGAAGGTTTCCTCGCTCTGAGCCAGGCAGATCAGATTGGACAGGCCGACGCCCGCGGAGAGGTCCAATTTTCCTTTTCGCAGCCGCTCTATGCGCTCACCTTCATCGGTGCGCCATATGTAAAAACTGCCAAACCAATCCGTGACGATCTGCAGCTCTACACCTTGTTTTTCGAAGAGGATCAGGAACTGGCCCAGGGATATCTGGAGGCGGCTGCAGAGTACGTCCGTCGCTACGAAAGGCTTATCGGATCGTTCCCCTACAATCATTACGTCATTGCTGAAAATATAATGCCTACGGGATACGGCTATCCGACTTTCACCCTACTCGGGCAGCAGGTTATCAGGCTGCCATTCATCAAGCAGACCTCGCTGGGGCACGAAATCCTGCACTCCTGGTTCGGCAACAGTGTCGATGTTGCCGACGGATCGGGAAACTGGTCTGAGGGATTGACCACCTATCTTGCCGACATGGCCTATCGCAGTGAAGCTGGCGAGGGCATTCAGGCAAGAAAAGAGGCCATACAGCGTATTCATCATTACGTCGATGAAACCGCTCCCACCCTAAATGAATTTTTCGGAGCAGGTCATGAGCGCAGGGAAAATCAGGCCCGTCGTGCAATAGGTTATCAGAAATCAGCCATGCTCTTTCATGAGCTGTCCAAGCGGATAGGTGAGGAAACGTTTTTTCGCAGCCTGCAGGACTTTTATCAGAAATTCAAAGGCGGCTCAGCATCCTGGCAGGACCTGCAATACGTATTCGAGCAGCAGTCGGGCCAGGATCTTGAGTCTTTTTTCACCGAGCGACTCAGCCGCAACGATCTGCCGACCCTGCGTGTGGATGATATCCGCATCGAAAACAACGGTAAAAAGACCAGCGTCTCCTTCTCCATTGAACAAACACAAAGCTCCCCGTATGAATTGCTGCTGCCGGTTTCAATCCGGACACTGTCAGGAGCAAGCGACTTTAATAGTCTGATCTCGGGAGCCAAAACCGAGCTGAGCTACCAGGTCGACTCCACCCCGCTGGAAATCTCCATCGATCCTGACTATGACCTGCTGCGTACACTGTCAGCCCCTGAAAGATCGGCGGTGTGGTCCTCTATCATGGGTGGTGAGCATTGTCTTACGGTGCTGTCCGAAGAAGACCAGAAAGACCGTTACAAGTCATTTATCGAACTTGCGCAGCGTTATGGCTGTGAGCTCAAAGCCGGTTCTAAATTCAACCAGCAGGATCTCGAGGAACACACCGTGATATTTCTCGGCACCTCGAACACCTACCTGAAAACTAGCTTTGGCGATCCCAACCATTCCGATTCCGGTTTCACGGCAGATATCAGAGAAAACCCCTTCAACAGCGACCTGGCCGTCGCCCTGATCAGCTCCAGTTCAGTCGAAGAGACGGAAGCCGTTGTCAACCGACTCTCTCACTATGGTAAATACTCCTTTCTCCACTTTGAAAAAGGAAGAGTAGTAGACAAGCGAACCCCCGAATCGGTAAACGGCATCCGGGTGCATTTGGACGAGCGGCCAGCGGGTATAAAGGTAAGCGAATTCAGTGAATTTGATCACCTGGTCGACCAGTTGAGCCAGAAAAGGGTTGTCTATGTTGGCGAGACACATACTTCACGTCCCGATCACTTGCTTCAGATGATGCTCATCGAGGGTCTGCACCGTCGCAATGAAAACCTGGCCATCGGCATGGAGATGTTTCCCCGATCAAGCCAGGCCGCCCTGGACAGGTTCATAAACGATCCGGACTTCAGTGAGGCCGACTTTCTCAGGGAATCCAGATATTGGGAAGTCTGGCGTTACGATTATCGTTTTTTCAGGCCTATCTTTGCCTATGCCAGAGAACATCGCCTACCGGTGATCGGGCTCAACATCGACCGCGATATCACCAGCTCGGTATTCAAATCAGGCAGCCTCGAGAAGTTGACCGCTGAACAGAAGGCACAGCTGCCTGCCGAAATGAGGCTGGATCTGGAAGGCTATGTCGAACGACTGACGCTAACCCACCAGATGCACGGTCAGGGCAATCATGCGGACGGCAGCCTGACCGGCTTCATCCAGGCTCAGGCTTTGTGGGATGAAACCATGGCCGAGTCGATCAGCAATTACCTTAAAGAGCATCCGGATACCAGAATCATCGTTCTGGCCGGCAGCCAGCACACCCGTAAAGACTCCGGTATACCGCCGCGGGTGGCGGCACGAATGGAAGTCTCCCAGGCGTCGGTGCTGAATCTGGCAACCAGCAGGCTATCGGCCACTGAACTGGCTAAAACCACCGATTATCTATTCCTGCTCGAATCTTACGAATTCGCCCCCCAGGGAAAAATTGGCGTAGTGCTTTTGGAAAAGGAGATCGAAGGCGGGACCAGGATGGAGATTGTCGATGTCAATCCCCAGTCCAATGCCGGGGCGGCCGGAGTCCAGAAAGATGACATATTGATCTTTATCGATGAATTGGCTATCCATACTATGGACGATGTCCGATTGGCACTGCTCGACAAAGCGGTGGGAGAGACCGTACGAATTGCTGTGCTAAGGGGTGGTAAAACCGCTGAGGAACGGATAGATATAGAGGTACAGCTCTACAATCCGGCTCCTCCTGCCGGTCATCCCTGAGCACTTATACTATTTAATAATTCCCTTTCGAAAACCAACTAATCGGGAGACAAAAGCAGATGGAAAGAGCTGGTGTACCAATGTATAACGGCAACGTTCCAGACAATCAGATCAGTCCGGAATCTCTGGTCACCAAGGTTATTGCCACGACCGCTTTTCAAAACTTTTTCAACACCATCGCCAATGGTGGTTTTCTCCTTTTATTTGCTTCCATAGCGGCACTACTCTGGTCCAATATAAGCCCAGAGAGCTATGCCCATTTCTGGCATAAAGAATTCAGCCTGAACATCGGCAGCGCGTCGCTCTCACACTCCCTTGCCCACTGGGTCAACGACGGCCTGATGACACTGTTCTTTTTCACCGTTGGCCTGGAAATAAAGAGAGAAATGCTGGTCGGGGGGCTCTCCGACCCCCGTCGTGCAGCACTTCCCGTCGCTGCCGCCATCGGCGGTATGGTTTTTCCGGCTCTTATCTACTGGTGGTTCAACGGTGGTGCCAGCTCGATGTCTGGCTGGGGGATTCCGATTGCCACCGATATTGCCTTTTCACTGGCCATTCTCTCCACCCTGGGGCGCCGTATACCGTTTGGTATCCGGATATTTCTGACTGCTTTTGCCATCGCCGACGATCTCGGAGCCATTCTGGTTATCGCCCTGTTCTACACCCCCCAGATTCACCTGAATTATCTGCTTGGAGGGGTTGGCGTCTGTGCGGTCCTGTTCGTGATGAACCGTTTCTGGGTCAGGAATCCGATAGGCTACCTGGTGATGGGACTGATACTCTGGTATATGGTTGCCCATTCGGGTCTACATGCCACTATCACCGGAGTTATCGTCTCCATGTTCATTCCCGCCAGAAGCCGCTACAACACGGATGTGTTCATGAAGATGGTGCGCGAACGGTTGGAGCAGATCAAGTGCGACGGCGATGACTGCGGCTATACCATCATGGTCAACAGGTCCCACCTCGATGCGGTGCATTCCATCAACGTCGCCTGTTCCAGGGTGGAAACCCCACTGCAGAGGATGGAGCATGCCATGGAACCGTGGGTTGCTTACCTCATCTTGCCGCTCTTCGCCCTGGCCAACGCCGGCGTGGTGCTCGGAGCGCTCGACCTCGGCACCGCAGCTCTGCACCCCGTGACGCTTGGCATTATCTTTGGACTGGCCGTGGGTAAACCTCTGGGAATAATCATATTCACCTGGCTGACGACGAAAATTCTGCGGGTCAATCTGATCACCGGGGCAACCTGGTCGATGATTCTCGGGGTCGGATTTTTGGGTGGTATCGGATTTACCATGTCACTGTTCATCTCCGCCCTGTCGTTTACCGAGCCTGTGTTCCAGGAATATGCCAAGATAGGTATTATCGGCGGCTCCCTGGTCTCCGGGATATTTGGTTATGCGGTGTTGCGCTGGGCGACCAGGAACAGATCTATTTCTTAGATAGCGATGGGGACACAATACCCATGGTGTCCCCGCTTCAGTTCATTTCCTGAATTATTCCAGTAAATTCAATTTTTTCAGCCGGTAGGAGTAATTAGCGGGACACCATGGGTATTGTGTCCCCTTTGGCTATCAGCATCTTCTAAAGATCTAGCTCAATACCAACCGGGCAATGATCAGACCCTTCTATTTCATTCAATATGAAGGCATCTTTTACCGCACCCGCAGCGATCAGATCCTCGCTTACGAAGAAATAATCTATCCGCCAGCCCGCATTGTTCTTTCTGGCATTAAAGCGATAGCTCCACCATGAATACTTGACGGTATCGGGATATAGATGCCTGAAGGTATCGACATAGCCGCGGCTGATGATATCATCGAGCACGTCTCGCTCGATTCTTAAAAATCCGGAGCGATCCTTGTTTGATTGAGGATTTTTCAGATCGATTTCGTTATGGGCGGTATTGAAATCGCCGGTGATAATAAGGCTTCTGCCCTGGGCTTTCAAATCATTGGCATAGGCGAAGAAATCCCGGTAGAAGTCAAGCTTGTACTGCAGCCGTTCATCGTCTTTCTGACCGTTGGGAAAATAGATGTTGAACAGCACGAAGCGGCCATAGTCAAGCTCGATAACCCTCCCCTCGGCATCGAATCGCTCGATCCCGAAGCCGCAGCGCTCGACCTTGGGCCTGTCCCTCGTGTAGACTGCCACGCCACTGTATCCTTTCCTGGTCGAGGCATAATCCCAGTAAGAGCCGTAGGGTCCGAGTCTGATCATCTCTTCACTGCGTTGATCTTCCTGCAGCTTGGTCTCCTGCAGGCAGAGGATGTCGGGGTCCATCTTCGCCACCGCATCGGTAAACCCCTTTTTATATGCAGCCCGTAGACCGTTGACGTTCCAGGACAGAATTCTCATTTGTTTCCATTTACGTTTTAGCTTGGTTTATCTGATTCAGGCTCTCTATAATCAATGCAGCCTGCTTTTCACCGGCCCCCTGTTGCTCAAGGGCAGCCTCTCCGGCTCGCTTCTGCGCGTACCTCAAATGATCCCGATCTGCCATCAGCAGGGACATCTTTGCCCCTAGATCGATGATATCATCGACTTTAAAACCGCCGCCGCAGTTTTCAAGCCTGATTGCGGCTTCTCTGAAATCAGCCATATCGGGCCCGAAGAAAACCACCCGCTCCCAAATGGCCGCCTCCATCACATTGTGTCCTCCGGAGCCGCTCAAACTGCCGCCGACAAAGACAAAGGTGGCAACGCTGTAGAGCTCCCCAAGGTCGCCAAAGGTGTCGACAACAATCAGGGCCCGGGTTCGTGGCCGCCCCTGCTTGAGCTCGCTGAGCCGGTCATATGCCAGTCCTCGCTCGTTCATCAGTAATTCGAGCGACGACAACCGGTCCAGATGCCGCGGGGCGATGATTGCTACAGCTCCGTCAGCCGTAAAATCGGTGATCAAAGGCAGCAGCAGTTCCTCTTCCGGGCTGTGAGTAGATCCCGCAACAAAGACATCGGTATCTGGTGTCAGGCCGAGGATCTCAGACCATTTCCCGGCAACGTGGCCGGGTTCCCGCGGAAGTCTGGTATCGTCTTTTATGTTGCCGGTTACCATCACCAGATCAGGGTCGGCGCCTACCTCGATGAAACGCTGCCGATCGTCTTCGCTGATCGCACCTATGGACCGGAAACTCTGCACTACTGGTGCAAAAAGAAAACTGAATCGACGATAAGTGGAAATCGAGCGAGCAGACAACCTGCCGTTGATCAACAGGGTTGGGACACCTTTTCTGTGCAGGGTGCTGATCAGCACGGGCCACAACTCAGTCTCCAGGCAGACGTAGACATCTACTGCCAAAGAAGACAATGCCCGGTTGACTGCGTAGGGAACATCCAGAGGAGCCAGGTGGCAGGCGACCTCGGGCCCCAGGTGCTTTCTGGCAAAATCCCGGCCATGTATAGTCATCGTCGTAACCAGAAAATCGCAGTGCTGAAGGCGGGACTTAAGGCAACGCATGACAGCACCGGCCGCCCGAACTTCTCCGATCGAGGCGGCGTGTATCCAGATGCGCTTTTTTGCCCCTGTTGGAGGCTCAACCGAAGAGGGTTCGTAGAAAGCAAGTCTCTCTTTCAGGCCACGCCGGTGCCAGCCGGTGAGCAGAATGACCACGAGCAGAATCGGAAAACTGATCCAAAACAGAAAACCGACGATGAAACTATATAGTGCGACCACCACTCTCCCTGGTTGTATTAAGCTGCTGCAGATGGTTAATAATTTTTCGTTGGTTGCCACGGATTGACTCAATTAACCTTCAGAAGGACGCTGCGTCAACTCCTAGTTGGGGGTAATTGGTAGTTCGGGGACACAATACCCATCGTGTCCCCCTCGCCGGCTTGACAACAACCGGTGGATCGTGTAGTCAGAACACTTCGTCCAACCTCAATTG
>CAJQNS010000255.1 GCA_905479735.1 uncultured Desulfofustis sp. | reverse complement strand
ACGCCAAACTGGCTGACCGTCAGATTGTCATCTTTGAGATGAACATGAATGTTACCCGTTGCTCTATTGCTGGCCCGCATGAGTTTGACATAAAGGTTCAGGGCATTTCGCTGGGTTGTCGGTAACTGATTGTATTTCAATGTTTATGCTCCATTTGTTTCGATGTCGAATTATCTAATATCAAAATATACCTGTTCTCCATTGAGTCAAGCAGCACCCTGAATAATTCATCAGGAAATGATCGAGTAATCGGAGGAGTCAGCCTCTATTGACGAGATCAGTCCTTTGCTTCTGGCAAGCAGATGGATAGCGTGTCTGATTATCCTTGTGTTTAATGGTTAATCCATAAGGATATGGTTATTATTATCTTGTCTGCGCAGACCCTGACCAGTAACCCCCAAATTTACCAGGCGATTATGAAATACAAATCAGCAGAAGAATTTCACACCCATCTGTTAGAGGCAATAGAGAAGAAACGCAGTTATCATTTAGAAAAGTTTGAGGAGGGCAAGGCAGACGAAGAAAAAGGGGCTGTTGATGCGCTTGCCTGGGCCTACACCATTATAAAGCTTGGGAAAGGAAATATTGAAAGCTGAGAATCAAGGCCGCACCAGTTGACGCTTCAATAAAAAGATAAACAGAAAGAATTCTCTTTGTTTTCGATCATTCATCTGCCGGCTGCAGAAGCCAGTAGCGCAGACCTTCGTTCTGGGTTGCCTTGAGACGGGAACGCTGTACCGCAGACTTGCCGGTCTTAAGTAACTCAGTCAGATCATCGATCACTTCCGGGTTGAAAAGGTGGTAGATATGGCCGGAGAATCTTCTGGTTCCTATAGCCGAAATGTCAATACTTTCGACCTGTTCAAATATTGTCAGATGCTCCCCTGCCTGACCGAGGCGAGGATTCCCATGTACTTCATTCGAGACTTTGAGGGCTTTGTCGTTTTCCGAAACATAGATGGTGATGCGCCTGACAACACTTTTTAGCTGGTCCAAGTCTTGACGAAAGGTGTCGGTATCAATATCAGGGGCGATGAGCACCAGTTCGTTGAGTATGAAACTGCTGCTACTGCGGTAGGACAAGCGGACCAGGGCCTGGACAATCCCCCTGGCACCAAGGCTATGGGCAACGACATCGAGATTCCCGTCACCGGTTGTTACGACTAACTGTTGAAGAAATTTAGCTATATGGGGAACACTCCAGACCAGATCGGCTTCGTCCCAGGTGTATTTCAGCATATTGCCGTCAGCGGGCCAGCTGAAAAGCACTAGTCGTTCTTCCAGTCCGAGCGCTCTGTTGAGCAGGGCACCGCGGCGGCAACTCTTTTCAAAATCTATATTATAGCCATGGATATAGAGAATCAGATTACCCTGATCTCTGTCGGGTCTGGATTTTATCTTTTGTCCCAGTTCCTTTAATGAAGCCTCCTGGATATCTACCAGTTCGATCTTTTCGTCGGGGATATAAAATGGGATAGATTGAGCAATATCTTCGAGCCCCCAAATGGGAGAAAAGGCAACGGTACAAAACCCGGCCTCCAACTTCCCGCGACTGCCGCCGTAAAAGTTCGCTGGCTCGATATCCCCGGTTCTGTTGCGGAGCGTAACAAACGGTACTGAAACTTCTTCGACCTTTTGTACCATTACTATTACCTCCTCCTGTTCAATACTCGATTGCGCAGCACCAATGGCGATAGTTGTGAGGCAGCAGACAGCAGTGAGTACAGTAGTTACCACATATAAAAAGGTGCTATTTTTCATGGCCCCAGGAGACAAGCGAGGTTCTTACTTGATTCAAACCTCTCGGTCACTCTTCGACCCTTATGGCAAAGCCTGCAGCGCGCAGCTTGGCTACAATATCGTCTTTGTCCACAGCCTTGAGGTAGGCCTCTTCCGGAGCGACAATTTTATTCTTCACCAATTCAATGAGATGCGAGTTGAGAAGCTGCATGCCCAGACGCTTGCCGGTCTGAATGGAACTCGGGATCTGGTAAGTCTTGCCATCACGAATGTTGCTGGCAACGGCCATGTTGACAATCAGAATCTCCATGGCCGCGACGCGGCCTTTATCAATTCGCTTGAGTAAATTCTGGCAGACCACCCCTTTCAACGACGAGGCCAGCATGGTGCGAATCTGCGCCTGACCTTCCACCGGGAACTGGTCGATAATACGATCAATGGTGGAGGCTGCGGTCGAGGTATGGAGGGTGCCAAAAACCAGGTGGCCAGTCTCAGCAGTTTCAATCGCGATTTCTGTGGTTTCCAGATCGCGCAGTTCTCCCACCATAATAATGTCCGGGTCCTGCCGTAATGCCGCCCGCAGGGCCTTTTGAAAGCTATCAGTATTGGTTCGCACCTCGCGCTGATTGATAAGGCATTTATTGTTCTGGTGCACAAACTCAATAGGATCTTCTATGGTTATGATGTGATCTCGTCTCTGCTGGTTGACATGATCAACCATGGCCGCCAGGGTCGTCGATTTTCCGCTTCCTGTAGGCCCGGTCACCAGGACTAGGCCTTTGTTCAAAGCGCAGAAATCTTTTAAGACCGGCGGCATATTGAGCTGTTCCAGGGTCAATATTTTCTGCGGTATATAGCGGAAGACCGCGCCGATTCCATGCAGATCATCAAACACATTGACCCTGAATCGACCAAAGCCATCGATGGCATAGGCAAAATCCGTGTCGTGGGTCGTCGTAAACTCTTCCTTATTCTGACCCGGAACAATCTCCTCCAGCAATCCTTGCACCTGCTCGGATGTCAGCTCTTCAGAGCTTTCTGCGGAAACGGAGTGCATGTCGCCGTCTATTCTCAGTTTGGGCAGGCAGTTGGAGCTCAGGTGGAGGTCTGAGGCGCCGGCTTTAATCATGAACTGGAGCAGTTGATCTATCTTGGCCATGACGCACCTCACACTCCTTTGATTTTGCTCTCACGGCCAACCTCGCCGAGAGGAAATGATGCCGAAGCTATGGCATGGTAGGGTATGAAGTGAATTGTGCCGTCACCCGTTTTGACATAAAGTTCATAGCCATGGGGCCGCTCCTCCGCCTTCATAATCGTTCCAGTAAGATGTTTTCCGTGCATCAATTCTATCTTGATACTAGCCTGATCAACTATCAGCTGGCTGATATCAAGAGCGGCAAGACCTGAAACCTGCATTGTCCACTCGAGATTCTGGCGCAAACTGACCAGGAGAATGCGGCTTCTAGCGCTGGCAATTTCCGCTACCAACTTCAAAAGCTTAAGGCTGAGTAGTCCACCCTCGGCAATGATCTGCGCCAGTCTATCCTGCTCAAATCTATAGATGTCGGCCTTCTCACTGACCCGGGCATTGATATCCCGAACACCTTCTTCGACCAGAACCATCACCCCGACAAACCCTCCTTCCTGCACACTTAGCAGCGTCTGTTCCAGATTTCCATCTACTATCGTATAGAGATCCACCGCGCCCGAGCCTACGAGGAAGAGTGCGTCACCCGGGTCTCCTGCTTCGAACAGGATTGCCCCTGCCTCATACTGGATGAGCTGCGAGATCCCGTTGAGTTTTTCTACTTCATCGTTTTCAAAGACTATCGATGACACATGTTTAGACAGAATCTGCTTTAAATCTGGCATCTTACCCCCCCTGATGCATTCGGATACAAGGAACCAATTCCGGCTTTAAGCCAATCTGCTTGGAAATCTTTATCGATGACCTAAACTTTTTCATCTTATTGGATCGTCGACTTACGGGAGTAAGCGAAATTGTTCACCCCTTTTATTTCGTTGGGCAGAGAGGAGACTTTCATTGCTGAGTCTCTCCCCGATTTTGGCGGCCACACTGACCGTTAATAATTTATTATAAATTATTTTAAAGTTAACCGGACACTAGTGAAGTACAGGATATACTAACACAATAGGGGAGAGGCACAAAGCACCATTGCTTACCTCATTTCAGCCTGTATTCCATTTGACAGTCTGCAGATTAGCGGAGAACCATTGAGCTGAGAAGTTGAGGCATCGATAAACAAATTTATGCCGCATTTTGACAAGCATCTAATTTTCAAATAGTTAGTTTTAGATATATCAGATGCCTTTAGAGTAGGAGCTAGATTGATGTGAATCCAATAATGCGACATTTATGTGTGTGGTTAGGGATCTTCGCTCTGCTGTTGCTCATCTCAGGATGCAGTTCAGATGACGGCGGAAGTGTTGGGGGCAGTGGAAGTTCTGAAATTACTAATTGTCCTTCAAACCGCCCCCCTCCGCCAGTTCCCTGTACGTTAGAATATGATCCAGTTTGTGGTATACAAACTGATGGAAATAACCGGACCTACTCCAATAGCTGTTCAGCTTGTGCAGATTTAAAAGTGGTCAGCTATATGATGGGAAGTTGCTCATAGTTTTGTAAACCTTCTCTCTAGTTTGCAGGCCGTCAAATCAGGCGGCGCTGCTTTTTCTTAGATTTAGAGAGAAACAGGGCCTAGAATCATCGCTCATCATTGATCATCACCATTAACTCTTGCTGAAATTCTTCATCCCTTATTAGTTTTTTCGCAATCGCTTGACACAATAATGCGGTTAATCCCTCATGATCACAAGAGGCAACCTCAATGGAAATTTCCCCATGATCATCAATTTCGAGGATTAAAGCCGATTGGTTATCATTGAGTTTCATTTCATGTCCTCGTATTGTCATTCTCTGTTCAACCACCCTAGCGCTTCCACCTGTGCGGTTCAAGTGATTTGAAATTTGAGGGAATACGAGTCAGGAAGAATCAAAATCCTGCCCGTTCTCGCACCCGTTTAAGGCTGCCAGGGTCAATCTCTCTTACCTGTAAAATAAATGGTTTCATCCTGCAAGGATCACAAATATACAGGAAATCACTCAAATCACAGATCACTATATCTTTATTATTAGCTGGAGCAATGAACATCTTGGCCCAATGCTTATCGTTTTAATTTGAGTTGAGATGCATTGAGGCCGGTCTGCACAAAAGTGACAGAACCATAGTTAATCATCCATTCAGAGATACCGGATGGCTGAGCCGGCCCTGGGTTATCATTGTTGAAATCACAGAGGCTTTGGTGTCCTGATTGAGCTTGCAGACGGTCCTGGGGGCCATCGACATTGCATCTCGGTTGCGGCGGATATTCGACTGCCAATGAGTTATCTGTAATTGTCCGGAATGCAGGAAGATATGTTAACCCATCCAAGAAAACCATTATTGGCTTCATAGCCGAAACCACATTCTCCTGATAATTAGTTAACTACTCGTAATTTATAAAACTCCGCCAATTCAAGCTATTCTGATTCGAGATGATTGATAAATATGGCTACCTTGAAAAATTGTCTTTTTGCCCCAACTCTGCGTTGCATGCGAAAATTTTATCCTCGGAATATCATCTATATGGTTGCGGTAAAATTTTCACACGCGCCTTGATTCTGAACCAAAATCCTAATTTTGCAAGGTACCCATATGTATACAAATCTTCTAAATTCCATCAAGCACTCCAGCCTCAACGTGGCAAAGAACGTTCTGGAGTCGCTGCTTAAGGAAGGGGCTGAACCATGGGTCATCCATGAGGCCCTGTTTCCAGTAGTTCAAAGCGTGCTGAATCCACCCTTTATTAATCCGCATCTCCCCAAAATGTATGCCATCAATCGCGAACTGGCTGGGTACCTGCAGCCCGAAGACGTTTCAATGTTGGTGCGGGTTGAGGTGGAGGAATATGCCAGGAGAGAAAAACTTAAACCGATCGCGCCCCCTTCTCTTCTCCCATCGTTAAGTGACTTTAAAGAAGTAGAAAATGCAATTGCTGCAAGAGATGTTCTCACTACGTCTGAGACACTATCTGCTTTTCTGGCAAAAGCGGGGCCACTGCAACTCGCCAAAAATCTACTGATTCTGGGCAGCGGCTATCTTGACCAATCTCTTGGTCATTCTATTTCCTGTACTGCCTACCTCCTCATTGAAATGGACATCCGCAAAGATGAAGACCCATGGCCGGTACTGGTGTCAATTGCAGAATACTTCTGTAAAGGGAATTTCAGTCAAAGGCCCAAAATGCACTACTCGGCCATCAGCGATTACCCTGAGGTATATCTTATCGACGTGAAGCGTGCTGTGAGCGGAACAGGGATTGCTCCATTGCATCACACCATCACCTTATATGCGATTGAGAGAAGCAGGCATTTGCTTGATCATCAGGAGTATGATCATGTCCTGACCAAGTGGAATAAGATGCTCGGCGATAAAGGTGAAGATCTTATCCCCAGCGCTGAAATAGCTTCACAACCGATTCCGGAATTCGATGCTTTTTATCAGATATTCCTGGAGTCTTCTCCGACTAAGATCCTGGCTCTAGCAAAAAAGAGCCTGGACTCAAAGGAGCAGCGCAAGCGGTTGGCAGCCCATCTTATCAAAGCAGTCCTGAGGAGCTACAACGGCTATTATAACCCTCACTGCTTGACCGGTTTAGGTGCAACCGTATGGGTAATGGAGAGATTTAATGAGCACCCGGATGTGGTCTTGACCTGTTTAAATCAGTACCTTGATTTTTTCTTTTCCAATGTTGAACTGAGCTCAAAGGGCTAGCCAGCGACAGTGGTTGCATCCTCAGACGATTGAGCCACTTGCAAAACAATCTTTTCGCCCAAACTCTGCGTTATGCTCAAAATTTTATCCTCGGAATATCAATCATATGCCTGTAGTAAAATTTCTCGCATGCCTTGATTTTGAATGAAAATCTTAGTTTTGCAAAAGGCTCGATTAAAAAATCATTTCTACTACAAAGCAATGCGTTCCTCCGCATTACTCCTCACGCTGCCAGCTGATAAGCACATTGAGTGCCGAGAGGGCGGCGGTGCAAAGCAGTGTCCAGCGCAGCGCTGAGATAAACGGGGTGCTCAGGTCTGGGCGAAAGCTGCTCAACTCTTCACCGGCGGAAAAATAACCGAACCAGGCCGAGAAGATCATCGACCCGAATGCCGCTCCGGCCAGCATGCCGAGATTTCTCGAAGTGGCCAGCAAGCCTGAGGTGACGCCCGCATCTACCTCGGGGATACGCGACAGCAGCGAAGCCGTGTTTGGCGCCAGAAACATCGACTGCCCCAGGCCGAGCAGGGCCAGGGCAATAAAAATCGGCACCAGCCCGGTGGTAAGGTCAATAGTCGCCAGCAGCAGCAGCGCCAGAGTGCAGATAGAGAGACCGATTGTGGTCAGGTAACGGCTTCCTATGCGGTCGTAAAGCATTCCCGCAGTCGGCGAGACGATGAACAGGGTCAACGGCACCGCCATCATCACCGTTCCCACCAGGCTGGCCGCCAGCCCCTTGATATAAGTCAGGTAGAAGGGCATCAGAATGAGCACCACGAACAGCACCGCAAAGGACAGAGAGGCGGTGATCAGACCGATATGGTAGTAGCTCTTGGGAAAAAGATGCAGGGGTAGGATATTTGATTTTCGAGTAGTTTCAGATAAGTAAAAGAGTAAGCCCAGCAGTGCGAGCCCGCCAACACCAACCATTTTCCAGACCAGGGCCAGCACAGGTAAGAAATGGGCGTAGAGAACCGTTGAGGCAATCAGCAGCGCCCAGAGCAGGGCACCCCTCCAGTCGAAGTTTCGCTCTGAGACAGAAACGACTGCCCCCTGGCCGTTTCTCAGCAGCCACACCCCGCCAACCAGCATAAGGATACCGACCGGAACACAGGCCA
>CAJQNS010000254.1 GCA_905479735.1 uncultured Desulfofustis sp. | reverse complement strand
ACCATGAAATGACATGACAAGAGATAGCCCCTGAGTGGGCTACTCCCCGATTTCTGATTCTTCTTACCAGAACTGTTCTTACACCGACCAATAGTATGGGGAGTGGTCCGTCAGGTTCCTGCCATTTCACCAGGCAGTGACATTTTCTTAAGCTTATCTGGAACTGGCTACAGGAACCGAGGCTCTCATCGTCCCAGCCCTTTAAAGGAGTCCAGATTCCTTCATGTCATTGATGATGATCTGTGTATTCTCCTTTATGACGCTGGTTGCTGAGCTCGGATTGAAACTTCTGGTAGCACCAGCCCATATCATTTTTTCTGAACGAGTTGAAAAAACTACTGTTTCCAGTTTTACAATGGTATCGGTTGTGGTGTAACCAGGCATGCTGACATAGCGATTCGACATACCATAATAGCCATAGAATCCATGGCCATAGCCGAACACCGGCTCATATTCATAGGTGGGCGGTACATAACGCTCCTTCTTTTCAACGTCCGCAAGCCGAGCGATAATAGCTGCATCTGCGCCTGCCTTTTGCACCGCTGAGCGGATTTTTTCCTCTGTGTAGCCGCCAGAGTCAGAGATCACCTGATGGGCAGCGGTTCCCGCAATCCCTTGATTCTCCAATTGCTCAGCAAAGTGCGATTCATAGGCCCTGCGGTTGAGATCATTTTTTATGACACCGACGATCAACACCTTTTGGATCGGCAGCTCATTGAAATTCGGATCACTCCAACTGGTAACCAGTTTTGTGGTTGAACATCCTGACAAGAAGAAAGCAATCAGGGACAAAATAAAAACGCTTTGCATCATTCGTTTTGGGGACATAACAGCACCTCCATACCAATAGATTAAAGCCAGGTTTCCACAACCTCTGTAGTATATTGGATAACACCACAATCTTAATGATAGTTAGGGCAAGGCGCAATCAAAGTATGACAATTATAAAGAGATTTCCAGCGTCCATCTTCGATTTTTGTTAAGCTGATAGTCCTCCTGTTTATCTTTAAGGGGGGACTATTGTTCTAGGGGATGAAATGCGAGGAACTCCTTGTCACGAGCTGAAATCACGTCTATCGTTGTTATCATCGTCGACGATGGCGTGAAACTGTATTTTGTGTTGGTCAAATTCGACCTCATAGCCGTCAACAGAGATAGGAGAGTGAGAGACTAATCAAACCTCTACATAAGGGTACCCATAAGAGAGTAGTCCCTGTTTGGATTAGGCAGGTGAAAGAAATATAACTGATGGAGGAAACAATGCGAAAAATTATTTTGTCTTTGCTAGTCGCGGTGATTATTTTTCCGGCGGCCTCTTATGGAGAGGGCAGCTCAGATTTAGATACTGGAAACGATCTCCTCAAGGCGTGTGAGGCGTTGATCGAAGGTCCGGAGAGCATCAGCAATTCTTCATTACAGGCGAAATTAGACTGGCTAAGCGAATCGGAGTACTGCTATGCCTATATCAAGGGAGTAGTGGAATGGAATGGCTATTATGAAAAATGGTTAGAAAGCGTACCCATTAAGCCGATCTTCTGCATCGGGGAAAATCAGTTTGAAATTGATCAATTAGCTGAAATTGCCATTAAATATATGAAAGATCATCCAGAAGAACTGAACGAAAAGGGAATAGCTATTCTAAACTCTGCATTTAGTCAGGAATTTTCATGTGCTGCTAATTAGTAACACTTTACCCACCAATATTATTGCTTGATGATGATCGTCTATAAGATCCTTAGTGGAAACTGTTCCCTTGAGAGAGAACAGTTGATTCAGGATCTGTTATGGTGGAAGCATAACAGGGTTTTGAAAACCAAAAAGATGCTCCCCAAAATCATCTCAGGCCGCCGGACCTTTTAGATTTGATCAAATACCTAAGAACTACTATGAAATTCATTCAAATAGCCCTCATCCTCGCACTTATCCCAACAACAGCTTTATCGTTTGAACTAACTCAGAATCAGATACAGGAAGCCGAGACTACTCGTGCCTGGGCGATTAAGATGGGACTGCACAAAGCAACTCCAAAGCAGATGGTAGATGCTGCGATAGAGATGGCAGCACAATCAGAAACCGAAGCAAGAGCGCCTTCAAAAGAAGAAAAGAAAGCGATGACCTGCATGATGAAACAAGTCCTGGATATGCAGTTTAAATCAGATCTTAAAGAATACGCCAGGTTTTTGAATGATGAATCTTACAGGGTAGAGATTAACCAAGGATGGGAGAAGAATTGCAAACTCAATCATTCGGAACCATGAATACAAAACCCTGGTTCGGTGTCTAATCAAGAAGCTTGGCACTAAAGGAGATAGCAACTTCTCCGCTCTTAAAAAATCGAGAACTTTTTAGCGTTGGGCTCATTTTATTGTGGCGTTCCATTCTACAATAGGATAGTGTCACGTTGTGGTATGCGCTCACTTCGTATGCTGCATTTTGTCACTTCTTGGCGGTGTGGCCAACTCCCTTGGTCGCATCGCCGTTTTGTTTGCATCCTAACGAGAAGATGGTTAATGTCACAATGTAGCATTGCAGTAGTTCTTCTCTCTCCTGGGTGATGTGGTTTGCAGGCCGCATCACCTCTTGAATGCCACCGTCGTTGCGTAGGAAAAATACATCTCAATCTTCATGACTAAATGACAATGATTCATAAACATTTGCAGTCTAAACAGAACATCCATGAGCTTGGTATTAACTATGTCATAGATCTTCTGGACCGGGTTGGGTTCACGATTCATGATGTGAACAAAGACCCCGGCCATCATTTCCAACTATTTACCGCAGTAAACGATAAAGCCTTGCTGATTGCAGTTCGTACTGCCTGGCATCCGGATGCAGGGGTCATTGATAATGCCACCCGAGATAAGCTGATTAAAGAATCAGAGCGACGCGATGCCGTTCCCCATTTTGCCGGCATATCATTGACATCGATGAATAGGAATGATATTCAGGTAGATAAGATACCAAAAGGAGGCGAGTACAAAGTCATCTTTAATGGGATGACGGTTGTTCGTTAACTGGAAATCTATCTATGCGATCAACGGCTGAAAACCGTAGACAACATAAGCGTTATAAAATTGAAAATTCAGTAGCGGTGTCATCTCATGGCATCTTTCAGCTTATAGACATCAGCAGGGGTGGATTTCGTATCAGATGCCCTCCAGACACCTCTGTCCCGGATTCCTGGGATACAGACATTTTGGCCTCAGCAACTTCACTTGAAGGTGTAATTGCAAAACGAGCATGGGTTTCAATGGCTGAAAATGGCAACAATAAGCGTTTACCCACTGTCGTAGGGGCAAAATTTGGAAGATTAACCAAGGTTCAAGACACACTCTTATCACAATTAATTGAAGCCGTTTCGCAAGGGGAAGATATCGAACATTAAGTAGACATAACGACATAAGTTCAATCCATCCCCCCACCCATCGTCTGACAGGTATGCAACCCAGTGCCGTGGCGATTTCTTCGAGATGGGCAGCTCAGGTAGGCATGGGCGGTTCTGACCAGAAACTACTGGAGGATACATAACTGCCGCTGTAAGATCTCGGTATACAAGGTCAATCTATAACCACTCACGGGAGGGGCAGAATGGGAGCTGATGACAAATTACTTGTAACCGTAATTTTACGCCATGACCAGTCAAAGAACCTGGACGAGATAATGGGGTACCTGAAGGAGACCGGGTTCTACCGCGAATTTCCGCCAGAGGGCTGCGAACTCGTATCATGGGTAGTCGCTATGTCATACGGGTTCATCATACACTTACGATTGGAACCCTCTGCTCTGCGCAACTTGAACCGCTACATAGAACAGAAGGCGTGGGGGGCTTTTCGCTACGAGGTTTACCCATCGTATGATTTCGAGCCGATTGCCAGGAAGTTCAAGGAGGAGTGAGCTTCGCAACTGAAGATTCAGGAAACATCTTTAGTTGAGCAGGGGGTGATAGTGCACAGGGCAGCGGTTCGGCCGCCTGGATGAAGCAGTAGCAACACTATCACCGCCCGCATTAGAGCTTGAGATCAGTAGATAATCGAGCCGCTCTTGATATCCTCTTTGCGCTTGAGATATTCCTCTTTGGTGATATTGCCCGCTTTGAAGTCCTCTTCCAGGCGATCCATTTGCTTTTTGTTCTGATATTCATAAGCCGCACCGACTCCAGCCGCACCCACAGCGGCCCCGCCTATCATTTCTTTGCTGCAGCCTTGAACGGTTGCGGCAACAAATAAAAAAAGAACGGATATAACCAGGTATCGAATGTACATGCTGACCTCCCATGTAGATGATATTTTATCAGGTCCCACCTCCTGCTCTTCCGGAAATTGCGCTTTTTCCAGAGGTGGGCTGCTGAGCAGTTTTAAGCCTTGCTTCCAGCGTCCCTTGATAACTTTTGACGATTTGAGCCATTTGCAAAACAACCTTTTCGCCCAAACTCTGCGTTATGCTCAAAATTTAATCCTCGGAATATCAATCATATGCCTGTGGTAAAATTTCTCGCATGCCTTGATTTTGAACGAACATCTTAGTTTTGCAAAAGGCTCAATTTGAGTGAAATTATAGCGCTATGCCCGATCGGCTGTCAAAGTACATTTGTTAATAAGAGATACCAGCAAGTAGAAATTAATCCCCTTGATTTTGATGGGGTTCATCCTTCCCGCTGTCACCATTATCAAGTAGAATATGGATCTATGGATCCTTTAGAGAATGGGAGATTGTACGACCCGTTAAAAGGCCGCCACAGCAGAATAGATAAATAAAATGAAAATCTGGGTAGATGCGGACGCCTGTCCGGTAGTGATCAAAGAGATTCTTTACAAAGCGGCGGAAAGGAGACGAATGCAATTAACCTTGGTCGCCAATAGTCGTTTTCGTATACCCAAATCTTCATTTATTAGATTCCTTCAGGTTCCGCATGGCCAAGATGTAGCGGACACGGAAATAGTGAATAAAATTGACTCTGGTGATCTTGTAATTACAGCCGATATTCCTTTGGCTGCCGGAGTTGTAGAAAAGGGTGGGCTTGCTCTTAATCCACGTGGGGAAATCTATTCTGAGGAGAATATAAAAGAGCGGTTGAGTACCAGAGATTTTCTGGATTCTTTGCGGTCGAGCGGCGTAGAAACCGGTGGCCCTCCGGCACTGAACCCACGTGATAGACAGGCCTTTGCAAACAGTCTGGATCAACTAATAAGTAAATATTCAAATAGGGCATAACCAGCAATTTCACCGCAGCGGTTTTCGCCGATTCATTCGGGAAAGGTGTAAAAAAACATTTGCGGGCACAGAGCGCTTCGACCATGCCTCGGGCTGAAGCCGCTTGCGTTCCGCCCAGGGAGAAAAGTATGGCCCATTACGATTTGTTTGTCATTGGAGGAGGTTCGGGCGGGGTCGCCTGTGCCAGGAGTTCGGCGGCGCTGGGGGCCAAGGTCGGCCTGGCGGAAGGTGAGCGCCTGGGCGGCACCTGTGTGAATCGAGGCTGTGTCCCGAAAAAATTCCTGATGTATGCCTCGCTCGCCGCGGAAGACTTGTGCAATGCGGTGAGTCTGGGCTGGACCTGCCGAGACGCAACACTTGACTGGGCCGAACTGCGCGACGGGGTCCAGGCTGAGCTGCGGCGGCTCAACGGTATCTACGACGGGCTGCTGGAGAAGTTCAACGTGCGGGTCTACCAGGATGCGGCTCGTTTTCTGGATGCACGCACCCTGCAGGTCGGCAACGAGCAGATCACCGCCGATCGGATCATGATCGCCACCGGAGGGTCGCCGTTCGTCCCTGATTTTCCGGGGAAAGAGCATGTCATCGTTTCGGACGATGTATTTCTGCTCGAGGAGTTGCCCCGCAGCATGGCGATTGTAGGTGGCGGCTATATTGCCCAGGAGTTCGCCTCCATCTTCCACGGGCTCGGCGTCAAGATTACCCGGGTTGTGAGAAGTGCCCGCCTCCTGCGCGGGTTCGACGCGGATCTGGCCGAACATCTGCTGGCCGAGCAGGTGAAAAAGGGGATTACGATCAGGTGCGCCACCAACGTCGACCGGGTAGAGAAAAAGGCAGACGGTCTGCGGGTCATCTGTGAGGAATGTGACAGCAGGATCTTTGACCAGGTGCTCTTTGCCACCGGACGCAAACCTAACACTGCCGGTCTCGGACTTGCCGAAATAGGTGTCGCGCTCAACGATGCAGGCGCTATCGAGGTCGATGAGCGCATGCAGACTTCTGTCGATAATATTTATGCCATCGGCGATGTGACCGACCGAATGAACCTGACACCGGTGGCGATCAATGAGGGCCGCGTCTTTTCCGCCAACCACTTCGGCGGGGAAGAGCGGACGATGGATTACTCCAATATCCCGACGGCGATTTTCAGCCAGCCGCCTCTCGGCACGGTCGGCCTGACCGAGGCTCAGGCCCGGGAGCGCTTTGACCGGGTTGTCATTTTCAAAACGGTGTTCAGGCCGATGAAATATGCCCTCGGCAGGGTTGACGAAAAAACACTCATGAAGCTCGTGGTGGACGGCGACAGCGACCGGGTTCTGGGGGTGCACATGGTGGGGCCGGACGCAGGAGAAATACTGCAGGGCTTTGCAGTCGCCCTGAAGGCCGGGGCGACCAAGACCGACTTTGACCGCACCGTGGGCATTCACCCAAGCAGCGCCGAGGAGTTTGTGACCATGCGTGAGCCCTTTACTGAATAGGGGTAAGGCTCATACCTTGCGAAACCGGACAGCCAAATAGTGTGAGGTCAGCCAAATCAGGGTCACTACAACAGTTACCACAACAACGTGCAGTGCATGTCTGATAAAATTCTCCGGGTGAGCCTGAAAGGCCTGATTGACGAAAGGAACCCCAAGGGAGAAGGCCAGATACCAGACTAAAGGAACAAAAAATATCAATATATTGGTGCTTGGACTCTGGGGGGTATC
>CAJQNS010000253.1 GCA_905479735.1 uncultured Desulfofustis sp. | reverse complement strand
TTAAAAACGCTAAAGGCCGGTGTCTGTCGACATCGGCCTTTAGCGTTGGCAAGATACGCCCCATCTCTCTCAACATGCAAACTAGATAACTGGGGCGCCTTCTTACCGCGCTCCCATAGCCTTCCTAAAACTGATCTGGTTGGCCGATCTTTATCCAATCTTTCTTACCGAATGAAACCCCGATGCGGCTGTGGTATTGGGCATCAGAAAGGACCCCTTGGCAATAATGGTTCCGGGACTGGTCACAGAGTTGCAGCCGGTCTGGACCCTGTCGCCGAGAATGGCGCCGAATTTACGCATACCGGTATTGCATAATTTGCCTTTATAGGCAATCTGGACGTTGCCGGTTATGAATCTGAGATTGGCGCATTTGGTGCCGGCACCGAGGTTGGCATCGTTGCCGATGATACTGTCACCGAGGTAGGCAAAGTGACCGGCTTTGGCATCATCGAGGAAGACGGAATGTTTTACCTCGGTGGTGTGGCCGACAACACAGCGGTCGCCGATCAGGCAGTAGCCCCTCAGGTAGGCACCCTGGCGCACCTCCGTTCTGTGGCCGATAATTGTCGGCGATTTGATGGTTGAACCTCCCTCGACCAGAACCCCCTCCCCGATAGCGATCCTGTTGCCCTGAAAAACGGCACCGGCCATTATCAGCGATGCCCCTTCTAAGACTTTGCCGGCACGGCTGATTACCAGCTCGCCCCGCAGAGTGTCGCCATACTCTATATGACATTGACCGCCGTCGATCAGCTCACCGCCATAAACAACAAGATGTTCTCTGGCGGCTACCCCGTCGGCCAGGCAGTTGAACAGATCTGCCGGGTAGCTGAACTCATTCATATACTTTTTCAGGTCCTGCAGGGCTGACCAGACGGGTCTGTCGGCGCTGAAAAGTGGGGAATGGGAAAAGTTTTTGAGATCAAACAGGATATCAGCAGAGAGCATGGATTCCCTCGAGATGAAGTGATGGTGGAAGATAAAAAAACCTGGGAAACAAACCACTATTGTTGAAATGGGTGAATTGTTCAAGATTTTTCCTGCAGTCGGTTTTCACCCTACCGATCCTGCTTGACTTCACCAGCTCAAATGTTTAGCTTTTGTCCGGCTTAAAAGGGTGCGATAAACCGGTATTTACTTATGATTGCGAGTGCCGGCTCGGTAAAAATTTGATCGGCCGGCAGGATGACAATGATCTTCGCCGGCGATTCTGGAGGTATGTGTGGAGTTCAACGATTCGCTCAGTATCGGTATGGATGATCTTTCCAAAACCGAAGATATAGATATTCCTGAAGAACTGCCGATGATGGCGGTCAGGGATGTCGTCATTTTTAACTATATGATTATTCCGTTGTTCGTCGGTCGGCCTGGCTCGGTGGAAGCGGTAAACGAGGCCTTGAATAGCGATAAACTGCTGATGCTGGTCACCCAGCGGGATGCCACCAAGGACGACCCCGGTCCCGAAGATCTCTACTCCGTCGGCATGGTCTGTATGATCATGAGGACCCTGAAACTTCCTGACGGGCGCCTCAAGGTTCTGGTCCAGGCCATGTCCAAGGCGAGGGTGAGCGAGTATGTCCGCACCGAACCCAGCTACCAGGTGACCGTCGAGGTCGTCGAAGATGAGGAAACCGGCGACATAGACGTTGAGGTCGAAGCCCTGATGAGAACAGTCCGGGAGCAGACCGAAAAGATCATGTCGCTGCGCGGTATCCTGTCCGCCGACCTGATGATGATCATCAACAACATTGAAGATCCCGGCCGCTTGGCTGATCTGATCGGCTCGAACCTACGACTGAAGATTACTGAGTCCCAGGCTATTCTCGAAGAAGTCAATCCTATAATGCGACTGAGGTTGGTCAACACGCTGCTCAGCAAGGAACTTGAAGTCTCCACCGTCCAGGCCAAGATTCAGAATGAAGCCAAGGAGGAGATGAGCAAGTCCCAGCGGGAATACATCCTCAGGGAGCAGCTTCATGCGCTGCAGAAGGAACTCGGGGATGGAGACGAACGCAGCCAGGAACTTGACGACCTTGAAAAGAAGCTGAAAAAGACCAAGATGCCGAAGCCCATCCGCAAGGAATCTCGCAAACAGCTCCGGCGCATGGAAATGATGCACCCCGATTCATCTGAGGCGACCATCATTCGCACCTATATCGACTGGATTCTCGACGTTCCCTGGAAAAAGGGTACCAAGGATCTTCTTGATCTGAAACTGGCAAAGCAGGTACTCGATGAGGATCATTACGGACTCGACCGGGTCAAAGAGCGTATTCTCGAGTTTCTTGCCGTCCGTAAGCTGAATCGGTCGACCAAAGGCCCTATTCTCTGTTTCGTCGGTCCTCCGGGAGTAGGGAAAACCTCGCTGGGGCAATCCATTGCCCGGGCCATGGGGCGAAAATTCCACCGCATATCGCTCGGCGGTATGAAGGACGAGGCCGAGATCCGCGGCCACCGGCGCACCTACATCGGGGCGATGCCCGGGCGGATCGTGCAAGGGTTGAAGACGGTTAGGTCAAATAACCCGGTATTCATGATGGACGAGATCGACAAAGTCGGCGCCGACTACCGGGGCGACCCTTCGTCGGCACTGCTCGAGGTGCTCGATCCCGAACAGAATTTCGAGTTTTCCGATCACTACCTGAATCTGCCTTTGGATTTGTCCAAGGTGATGTTTATCACCACGGCCAACATGTCTGATACGATACCCGGCCCGCTGCTGGACCGGATGGAGGTGATCAGGCTGTCAGGTTATACGCTTGAAGAAAAGCTGGTTATCGCCAACCGCTATCTGCTGCCCCGTCAGATATCCGAAAACGGCATCAAGAAAAGCCAGTTGAAGATTACCGACGCTACCATCACCCGCATCATTACCCATTATACCCTGGAAGCCGGGCTCAGAAACCTGGAGCGGGAGATTTCCAAGATCTGCCGCAAAGTGGCCAGAAAGATAGCCGAAGGCGGCAAAGGACCATATTCGGTATCGACCAGAAACCTCGACAAATATCTGGGACCGCCAAAGATCATTCCGGAATCAGAGATTGAGACGCTGGATCAGCCCGGACTGGTGACCGGCCTGGCCTGGACCGAAGTGGGAGGAGAAATTCTTCATATCGAAATTAATCAGATGCCCGGCAAGGGCAAACTGATCCTCACTGGCCAACTGGGAGAGGTGATGAAGGAGTCGGCCCAGGCGGCGTTGACCTATTGCCGCAGCCGGTCAGAAGACCTGAATGTGAAGAAAGATTTCTTCGATCAGACTGATATTCACATCCATGTGCCGGCTGGCGCCATTCCCAAGGATGGCCCTTCGGCCGGCATTACCATAGCAACAGCGCTCTACTCTGTCATCTCCGGAAAGAAGGTCAGACGGGATCTGGCCATGACGGGAGAGGTGACGCTCAGGGGCAGGGTGCTTCCCATCGGCGGATTAAAAGAGAAAGCGCTGGCCGCCCTGCGGGTTGGTATACTAAATGTAATTATTCCCGAGCAGAATCAGAAAGAACTGGTTGAAATACCCGAAGATATCAGGAAGCGGATGAAGTTTCATCCGGTCAAGGATATGGATGAAGTGATCGGGCTGGCATTCAAGAAGCCTGATAAAGTAAAGCGACGCAAAAACAGACGTGCAGCCGCCTGATAGTCCGGATTCGTCACCAGGCGACCGAACCAATAGAACCAATAGATCAAAAAATATTTCTTTGCTGAGGGGCGTCCGGTGGACGTCCCTTATTGTTTTGGTGGTGGCTGGCGCACTCACTGGCTGGTTCGCCCACTATGCCCTGTCACCGGGGCCGCAGGCAGCATTTTCCCAAAATACTGTACTTATCCCCAAAGGCTCCTCCGTAGAACAGATTGGCGACCTTCTCGACAGTGCTGATCTCCTGGAAGGGGATTTCCGTTTTCTTCTGTTGACCAGGATTCTGGGGGTCTCATCGAAACTACCGGCCGGTGAATTCAGGCTCGATGCCAACCAGAGCCCGGTGGATCTCCTGAAGCAGCTCGTCTCTGCCGATCCTGTTCAACACCTGCTCACCGTAGTCGAGGGGCTGAGGATGGAGGAGATCGCTGACATCTTTGCCGCAGACAATTGGATCGACAGGGATCGTTTTCTGGTTCTGGCCAGGGATTCCGGTTTCATTGCCGAATTGGGACTAGCCCCTCTGTCGAGCCTGGAAGGATATCTTTTCCCGGATACGTATAGTCTGATCAAGCCTTCCCCGGGTGAAGAGAAAATTCTCGCTCGGCTGGTCAAGCGCGCACTTGAGGTCTACGGCTCACTTGAGAGGGGTGACACAGAGCTGAGCAGACATCAGGTGTTTACCCTGGCCTCGATCGTCGAAAAGGAGACTGGTCAGGCGGACGAGCGTCCGGTGATTGCCTCGGTGTTTCACAATCGGCTCAGGCGTGGCATGAAACTCCAGTCTGACCCGACGGTAATTTACGGTATCGAAAACTTTAACGGTACGCTCACCAAAAAGGATCTCAAAACGCAAACGCCATATAATACTTACCGGATTGGCGGTCTGCCACCTGGACCCATCTGCAGCCCGGGTAGCGACTCACTTCAGGCCGTACTCAATCCTGTCGGCACCAAGTATCTTTATTTTGTCTCCAAAAATGACGGTTCCCACCAGTTCTCCACCAGCCTGCGCGAACACAACCGGGCGGTGCGAAAATATCAACGGTAAAATCTTCCCGATGGTAATGGATTAGTGAAATTTTCTTTCATTCTGCTATCTTTTATAGCTACCTTAAAATTGTCTTGAGGCTCGATCTCTGGGTTGCGAGTCAAAACTGGGTTGCGAGTCAAAATTTTACCTCGGGCGTAACCACGCCAGCGGTGAAATTTAGCCAGGCGACTTGAGTTTGAAGGAAAATCATCATTTTGGATGGTACCCTTGCGTACCTATTCGGATGATAACAATCACAGGCGTCGTAAATAGCTGATAACAAATGGAGTTTTGTTAGTTGAAAATTGCACTCATTCAGTTGAATCCGGTAATCGGTGATTTTGAGAACAATTGTGCAAAGATCATCCTCTCTGCCCACCAGGCTGCAGACCTGGGTTGTGATCTCGCCGTTTTTCCTGAACTGGCCGTATCAGGCTATCCGCCCCTCGATTTGCTCGAAAGAGCATCCTTTTTGGAGGACCATGAGGCAGCCGTAAATGCCATGATCTTAGGGCTGCCGCCGATCTCAGTGATGTTTGGCTGTTTTGAGAAAGGTTTGGAAGCAACCGGGAAGCCGCTTTACAACTCGGTCTTCGTGGCCAGGAACAAGGAAATCGTTCACAAAACCAGAAAACAATTGTTGCCCGAATATGATGTGTTCGATGAGAACCGCTATTTTGAACCGGGTCCCCCCACCACGCTATTTTCCTGCGGCGGAATGACCATCGGTGTGACTGTCTGTGAGGACATCTGGCACTACGCGGTTGACGATTACCGCAGCAGGCCGGTGGAGGCACTTTTTGATCTGGCCCGCCGGGAAGGTTGTTCTCTTGATCTCCTTATCAATGTCTCCGCCTCACCGTTTCATCGGGGCAAAAGTAGAGTACGTCAGACGATTTTTTCGTCACTGATTGATCAATACCGGACCCCGTTCATCTATGTAAACCAGGTGGGTGGCCAGGATTCCCTGCTCTTTGACGGCGCCAGCCTGGCTCTGGACGGATCCGGACAGACCATTGCCCGGGCGGCCCACTTCGAAGAGGATATGGTCATCGTGGACACCGACGACTGGAGCGGTGAGATCAGGAATTCACAGGAATTTGAGGAAGTGCAACTGATCCATGATGCGTTGGTTATGGGCATTCAAGACTATGTCACCAAGAGCGGTTTCAGTAAGGCGGTTCTCGGGCTTTCCGGCGGTATTGACTCGGCCCTGACCGCTGTTCTGGCGGCGAGGGCTTTGGGACCAGAGAATGTACTGGGTATTGCCCTGCCGTCTCCCTACAGTTCTAAGGAGTCGCTGGAGGACGCCGAGGCGCTCGCCCGGGGATGCGGCTGTCGCTTTGAGGTGCTGCCCATTTCCGATCTTTTCGACGGCTATCTTAAATCCCTGGAGCCCATGTTTACCGACTGTGAGGAAGATGTCACCGAACAAAATATTCAGGCGAGGATTCGCGGGAATCTTTTGATGGCCCTGTCCAACAAGTTCAATCATCTACTCCTGACCACCGGCAATAAGAGCGAGATGGCGGTTGGCTACTGCACTCTGTACGGAGATATGAGCGGGGGGTTGGCGGTGATCTCGGATGTTCCCAAGCAATTGGTTTACGAACTGGCCCGCTTCATAAACCGCAGCGTCGACATCATCCCGGCCCGTATTCTTGAAAAAGCCCCGTCAGCTGAGTTGAAGCCGGACCAGCGGGATCAGGACGATCTGCCGCCCTATGAGCTGCTCGACCAGATCCTGGAGCTTTATCTTGAAGACGGCTGCGGCAGGGATGAAATAGTGGATCGCGGCTTCGATCCCGCCGTGGTTGACGATATTGTCCGTCGGATCAGAATCAACGAATATAAGCGCAAGCAGGCTCCGATGGGACTGAAAGTTACCAGCAAGGCCTTTGGAATTGGCCGGCGTCTGCCCAACGTTCAGAACTATCATGGTTGAAGTGCGCTGCTCATGAAACATCTGTTGTCACTAAAGACGTTGTCAACCGCGCTGGCGCTCGTCATCATTCTGGTTCTGGTGGTAATCCTCGTCTATCGGGAATATCGACTTGAGCGGCCGGAGCAGATTCAGATCACCACCTCGGGGCGGGTTGATATGTGCCTTGAGTGCCATACCAAGGAAAAGCTTGACCCTGCCCATGACGTCAGGGTCATCGGCTGCACCCCATGCCATCTGGGCGACCCGCTTGCCATCGATAAAGATCTGGCTCACCAAGATATGGTTCTCAACCCCGGAGATCTGCGGGTAGTTGAAAAGACCTGCAGCATAGAAGGGTGCCACCCTGCCGATGCGCAGAAGGTGAAAAATTCATTGATGGCCACCAACCGGGGAATTCTGGGGACCCTTCTTTACTATTGGGGTGAAAGTGACAGCCAGGACACCGAAATGACGGTCAAGCAATTGCTGGACAGCGGTGAGACCTCACTGGCGCTTGACTATTACCGCAAGCTCTGCGCAACCTGTCATCTCTGGAAACAGAAGAACGATCTGCCTGATGCCCCGGCCTTTTTCAACGAAAAAGGCGGCGGTTGTTCAGCCTGTCATTTCATCATGCCAGCGGGGGCCGAACGTCCTGCAGTTACGGAATCCGACGATGATACTTGGGAAGACGAGAATAAGGAGAAAATTCATCCGCTGATCACCAGCAAGGTGATAGACGACAACTGTATCCGCTGTCACAACCGCTCGGGACGCATCGGACTCGCCTATATCGGTGTATTTGAATCGGAGGGGTACGGTACTCCCTACGAAGCCGGCCAACTCTCTTCCCAGCGTATGCCCGGCGAGCGTTTTTACCTGGAATTGGCCGATGACATTCACCATCGGCGGGGCATGTCCTGTATCGATTGTCACACCAGAGAAGAGGTAATGGGTGATGGAACCAGCTACGCCCACTATGAAGATCAACTCGAAATTTCCTGCGAAGTGTGCCATCAGGCTGAACCGGGAACAACCCGGAAGAACAACGAGCTGACCAACGTTGAAGAGATTGACGGAAATTACCATCTGTTTGGTAAAAATGACGAAAAAAAATACGAACTGCGTCAGCCCAAAGCCGGAGTCTGTGATTTTGAACCACACAAACGGGTCACCTGCGAAGCCTGCCACTCCACCTGGGTACCCCAGTGTTACGGCTGTCATGCCAAACGCGACAAATCTGCCACCCACCTGGACAAATTGAGCCTTACCCAGACAGCAGGACGCTGGGAAGAGGGGCGTTCTTATATTCGCTATCGAAAACCGATGCTCGGCCTCTGGAAAGAGGAGGTGGTTATCGTCACTCCTGGCTGCCAGGATATAGTTACCCTGTTTGATGAGGAAGGGGAGTTGGAAGACAGTTTCAACCGTTTTACCATGGCGGCCATCAACCCTCACACAACCCAGGAAAAGGGCAGAGCCTGTATTGACTGTCATGGTTCCACCAAAACAGTGGGCCTTGGTGAAGGATCGCTGGCATTGGTAGATAACGAGGTGACGTTCAACCCTCTGGATACGGGAATACAGACTGAAGCCGGTGAAACGGTAGGTCTGGACAGTTTTGTTGCTTTGGACGGCACTCAGCTTCAACATGGTTCAAGGGCTGACCTCAGAGCTTTCAACGGCCCTGAACTAAAAGCCATTCTCCGGGTCGGCCTCTGCGTTGACTGCCACGACAGTTACCAGGACCCAATCTGGACGACCTACAACCAGCAGACCCTCTGTAGGCGTGAAGATGCTGACAACACGATGGCCCTGGCCGACTGGCCCGAGAAGGCTCACAGCGAGCAGATAGACAGCAGGGAGGATTGATCATCGCCAGGGTTTGTGGAAATACTCAGGGACTGAAAAAAAACCATCTCAGGGTTCTGGAGCGGGTGGGCAGCCGAAGGGTTCAGCGTGACCTGATCATTGCCCCCGAAATGGCCAGGACTCTCTGTGAACTTTCCCATGAGCTGAACCGGCAGATCGGTGTGCTGATCCACCGATCCGGGAAAATTGAGCAGGTGATCGTCGGTGATTACAGCGGTCTGATGATCCCGAAATTGACTCAGATACGTGCAGCCGGTGGCAGGCTCAGGGGCTTGAGACTGGTTCATACCCATCCGGGTGGAGAGGACCTCACTGACGACGACCTGATGGATCTTCTTTTTCTCAGGCTTGATTTGATGTCGGTCCTGAAGATAACCCCGGAGGGTTTGCCGGACAAGCTCTACTCAGCACATCTGCTGCCAATTGGTGAAAACGGTCAGATGTGGAGTTTTCTGGATCCGGTTCACCCGGCCAGGCAGCAAGCGGGGTTTGATGAGCTGGTCCGGGCCCTTGAAGAGGAATTCAGCCGTCAGCGACGGACCGCCCATCTCGATCGGGAACGGGATCGGGCAATCCTGATCAGCGTCTCCACCGAATCGAGGCTGCAGGCCGAAGCCTCCTTGGAGGAACTCAGAGAACTGGCTCGATCCGATGATATTCTGGTGCTCGATGAAGTGCTGCAGCGGCGCAATAAAATCAATCCCCGCTTTATTTTAGGGCGGGGCAAATTGACCGAAATCGTCATTGCCGCTCTGCGGTTGGATGCCAATCTTTTGATTTTCAACCAGGAGCTCAATCCATCCCAGATCAGATCGATCACTGATTTCACCGATCTCAGGGTAATAGATCGTACCCAGCTCATTCTCGATATTTTCGCTCATCGGGCGATGAGCAGGGAAGGGAAACTGCAGGTTGAAATGGCCCAACTGAAGTATATGCTGCCGCGTCTCAGTTCCAGAGACGACGCACTCTCACGATTGACCGGTGGGATAGGTGCCCGTGGACCTGGTGAGACCAAACTGGAAATCGATCGACGACGGATTAACGACCGTCTGGCGAAACTGGCCAAAGAGCTCAAAGCCGTGGGCAGAGAACGCTACCGCCGCCGGGCCAAGCGCAGGAAAAAAGATCTGCCGGTCATCTCCCTGGTCGGCTATACCAATGCCGGCAAATCGACGCTTTTAAACTCGCTGACCGATAGCGCCATCATCGCCGAAGACAAGCTTTTCGCGACTCTGGATCCAACCAGCCGGCGACTCAGGTTTCCTCAGGAAATAGAAGTGATCATCACCGACACCGTCGGCTTCATCAACCATCTTCCAAAGGATCTTCTGCAGGCTTTTAAAGCGACTTTAGAGGAACTGGAGGAGGCGGACTTGCTGGTTCATGTGATCGATATTTCTAACCCCTCATTTCGTCACCAGGTTGAGGTGGTCGAGGGACTTCTGGAGGAACTCGGACTGGGCCGGATTCCCTGTTTGAAAGTGTTCAACAAAACGGACCTTATCGACATAGACGAGACCCGAGAAGAGGTGATTGGACGAGAGGGTGTGGGGATAAGCGCACTGGACCGGGAGACCTTTGGCCCTTTTCTGGACAGAGCTCAGCAATTAATGAAAAAACTGATAGCAGCCTACTAAAATGGGAGGCCGGATTACTCGGCTCAGGTCCGCAGGTAGAAACCCAGGTCTTTTTCAAAGGCCTGGTCCTTTCTGAACTCGCACCCTATTCTGTTGTCGTCCACCGAACGGACGACGGTCATCTTCTTTAGGGTTGTGCTTTTCTGGTCGTCTAAAGCAAAATTCACCAGAATTTTCTGGCCGACCCTGACATTGTGAACACCTGAGACCATGAAACCTAGGCCATTTTTCGAAAGGTCCTTGATTACAGCCCTGCCACCGTCTCCTGAAGAAATTTCGTAGAACCCTACCAGATCTGTGGGCTTACGGTGGAACTGACGAAATTCGAGATCAATGGTGAAGGTTTGCTGACACCGACAACGGATTTTTATCGAATGTTTGTTTCCCCGATAGTCAGCAACCGTAATATTTTTTGTGATTTCGCAATTAGGGCAAACAATGGTGGCACTGCCTTGTTCGGTTACAAAAGCTCTCGTTCGAAGTCGATTCAGGTCGTTAAAAGCTTCTTGAGAACGCATCGTTGGTTTCCCCCGTATGTGTTTACTATGCTACTAGTATTGTATAACATTTCGACAAAAAGTACAGCTAGGTAATTTCCATCCGAAAACGAGGAATTGTCTTCAAGATAGAGGCCTGCGAGAAATTTTACCGCAGGCCGAGTTGATATTCCGAGGATAAAATTTCGAGCACAACGAAGCGTGGAAAAAAGGGCCGTCTCCGGATGGAAACTAGGTATACGGTATTGTAAGGCGAGGCAAAGAAGGGCAGCCAGTGCCCCCAACAACCACTGTCAATCGTAAATGATAACCGGATAGCGGGCGAGTTGAGACTCGGTCTTTTCATCAAGCTGGTCAACTACTTCATGGATGGCAAAGCGGCCGTTACAGCTGGTACAGCGCATTTTAACAGAGCCGCAC
>CAJQNS010000252.1 GCA_905479735.1 uncultured Desulfofustis sp. | reverse complement strand
TATCAGCAAAGATTGGATATTCCCCGCAGTATCAGACGAATCTACCCCGCTCAACTATCAGACTTGGCGTCGTGATGTGTTTCAACCAATGTTGACGAAAGCGGAGCTGAGAAAGATCAGAATCCACGATTTGAGACACACGTTCGCCTCCATCATGATCGAGAAGGGTGTGGATCTGGTTTACATCAAGGATCAACTCGGCTACTCGAGTATAAAAGTGACTGTTGACGTCTACGGATCGATGGTCAAGAGAAGTGATAAACCTGTGGACATTCTGGATGGTCTTTTACACCCAAACGCACCCTATACGCACCCTGGAAAAATCAAAGGGTCAGCCAAAACTGGCTAACCCTTTGATTTTATTTGGCGTCCCCAACCGGATTTGAACCGGTGTTGCCGGCGTGAAAGGCCGGTGTCCTGGACCTGACTAGACGATGGGGACCTTAAATTTCTGGTGGGTCGTGTTGGGCTCGAACCAACGACTCTCTGCTTAAAAGGCAGATACTCTACCGACTGAGTTAACGACCCCGCGAAACGCAGATTTATACAATTTCCGACAATGGGTGTCAAGAAAAAATATTTTCCTATTTTGTATCATCTGAAGGCGCTTAGGTCAAGTATATCACAGTCGATAGCCGAGTGGTAGAGACGGCCCGGTAAGGTCTCTGTTTGACCGGCAAAGTAAATTAACCTTTGTGGCAATCGAATACGGATGCTATAAAAGAGTCCTTGTTTCGGCACCCGGTTTTTTCCCGGGCCGGTGATTTCAGATATCAACAGGTGGAGCCCATGAGTTTTTTAGCAGGATCAGCGAGCTTTGTCCGATTCTCAATAGAAGGCGAGCTGCCGGAAAATCCGCTCGATTTCATTTCGGATCGTATCAAATCATTTGTTTTTGAAGATATAGACGACAACTTCGAGGAATATTCGATCGGCTGGGTTTCGGTGCTCAGCATGTTCGATTCGGCTTTTGATTATGGTACTCACCTCTATGGTGACTATGTGGTGTTGTCGCTCAGGGTTGACGAGAGAAAGGTCTCTCCTTCGATTCTGAAAAAATTCACCCAGAAGGAAGAGGAAAGGATTAAAAAAGAGAAACAGGTTCCCAAGCTGAGCAGAACGATCAAGCTGGAAATCAAGGAGCGGATCAGAACCGAGTTGACCAGGAAGGCGATGCCGGTACCGGCTGTATACGATTTGGTCTGGAGCCTGAGTGAATCATCGCTCTACTTTTTTTCGACCAATAAAAAAGCGCATATGCTGCTCGAGGATTTTTTCAAAGACTGTTTCGGACTGCTTCTGATGCTGCAGATCCCTTATACCACTGCTGTTCAGCTCTTCTCCGATGATGATCGACAGGCCCGGCTGGAACAGATTACACCCGAAATTTTCGTTTAAAGGCAAGCCGCTATGGATCTGGTTGATCTCATCACAGAAAAAAGATTTATCGGGCAGGAATTTCTCACCTGGCTCTGGTGGAAAAGTGAAGAACGGGGTGGTTCCGTCGAGCTGGAAGGGCAGGGTGACATCGTCGTCGTTTTCGAAAAACATATGCTGCTCGAGTATGGGGAGGCGGATTATAATGAACGCCTTGTCTGCTCCGGTCTGCAGACCGAACTCAAAGAGGCCAGAACCGGTCTTCGAACCGGGAAGAAACTTGAGCAGGCCAGGATCCAGATCATCAAGAATGAAATGGAGTATAATCTGACCCTTGGAGCAACCTCTTTCGAGTTTAGAAATGTCAAGCTGCCGAAGACTGAAGGAGCCGACGCGTCCGCCGATTCAGCCGATGCCGAGATGGAGGGGGCGGTACTGGAGAGGATCTATCTGTTTGAAGAACTTGTTAAAATCGTAAACGATCTGTTGCTAATGTTTGTAGAGGCGCGGACCTCTGAAACGTGGTCTGAGGAATTGGCCAGGATTCGGACGTGGGTGCATAAGTCCGCCGACAACGTTTAAAAATTGTCTTTCTGCCCAGGCTTTGCCTTGCGCATGAAAATTCTATCCTCAACATATTGTTTATATGCCTGCGGCATAATTTCCATGCGCGCCTTGATCCTGGACGAAAATTTCAATTTTTGAAATACCTTATAAAATCTGTTTTTTACAAACGTTGAAATAAGACGTGAGCTCCTTGACATTGAAACCATCCTTGGTTCTTGAAGGGTAACAAGATATTGAAAATAAATAATAAAAAACGAAATAGCCATGGAGTTTGAAACGGTAATAGGGCTGGAAATTCATGCCCAGATGAAGACGGAATCAAAAATTTTCTGCGGCTGTTCGACTGAGTTCGGCGCCCCGCCGAATACACATACCTGTCCGGTCTGCCTTGGGATGCCGGGCTGCCTGCCGGTATTGAACAAAAGGGTGCTGGACTTTGCCATCAAGGTTGGATTATCCACCAACAGCAGAATCAACCCGGTGAACCAGTTTGCCAGAAAGAACTACTTTTATCCCGATCTTCCCAAAGGGTACCAGACGTCGCAATATGACAAGCCGATCATCGAAGACGGCTTCATCGATATCGAGGTCGATGGCGAGCAAAAACGGATAGGTATTACCCGGATTCATATGGAAGAAGACGCCGGTAAACTGATCCACAATGAGATGGAACCGGTGTCATACGTTGATCTGAACCGGACGGGCACGCCCCTGCTGGAAATAGTCTCGGAGCCGGATTTGCGGTCGCCGCAGGAGGCTTCTGCATATCTGAAGAAGATACACGCCATCCTGCGTTATCTCGATGTCTGCGACGGTAACATGCAGGAGGGCAGTTTTCGCTGTGATGCCAATATCTCACTGAGGCCGATGGGCCAGCAGGAGCTGGGCACCCGCACCGAACTGAAGAATATGAACTCCTTCAGAAACGTGCAGGCGGCTCTCGAATTTGAGGTGCGTCGCCAGCGGGATCTGCTGCTGGAGAAGGACAAGGTCATTCAACAGACTCTATTGTGGAACCCCGACACCGGCAAAACGGAGCCGATGCGCGGTAAAGAAGATGCCCACGATTACCGCTATTTTCCCTGCCCTGATCTGATACCGGTGGAGATTGATGAGCTGTGGATCGATAAGATCAGAAAAGGATTGCCCGAGCTGCCCGACCAGAAACGACAGCGGTTCATCGATGAATTCAGTCTGCCCGAATATGATGCGGTCATCCTCACCGAATCAAAAGAACTGGCCGATTATTTTGAAGCGGCGGTAGCGGTATGTGCGCAACCGAAAAAGGTTTCCAACTGGATGATGACCGAACTGCTCCGGGAGCTGAAAGGGGCGGACATCGATCAATGTCTGGTCAAGCCGAATCAGCTTGGCACTCTTCTCAACATGGTGGAGGAGGGGACCATCAGCGGCAAAATAGCCAAAACCGTATTCTTTGACATGCTCGAATCCGGTAAAGATCCTGAGCAAATCGTCAAGGAAAAGAATTTGGTCCAGGTCTCCGACGAATCCGAGCTGCTGGCCCTGGTCAGGGAAATAATCGAGCAGAATCCCAGCCAGGCAGAAGAATTCCGAGGTGGCAAGACCAAGGTGATGGGGTATTTCGTCGGCCAGCTCATGCAGAAAACCAAAGGTAAAGCCAACCCCAAACTTGCCAACCAGCTCTTCAACCAGGAGCTGTCGGGCTGATCTGAACACAGATGGATAAAGCGCAGTGGCAGGAGAGGGGAAAGGGACACCGAAACCGTCTGCGCCAACGTTTTCTCGACCACGGCCTAACCGGCTTCACCGACGCTGAAATACTCGAGATTCTGCTCAGCTTCGGCACTCCCAGAAAAGATTGTAAAGACCAGGCCCGCGCATTGTTGCAGCGCTTCGGAACATTTCCGGGAGTTCTCGACGCCGACCGAAAGGATCTGCTCGAGGTAAACGGAGTTGGACCGAAGAATAGTTTTGCTCTGGGGTTTATCAAATCGGCCGCAGACCATTATCTGAAACAGCGGCTTAAATCGCGCCATTACCTTAAATCCTCGGGACAGGTGACCGATTTTCTGACCCACTCGCTGCGCGGGCTTCAGGTCGAAGTCTTGTCCGCCATCTATCTCGATTCGTCCCTCGCCATCATCGATTCAGAAAAGGTGGCCGAAGGTACGGTCAACGTCAATACGGTCTACCCAAGAGAGATTATCAGAAAAGCGCTCAGCCATAACGCCTCGGCGCTGATTGTCGCCCACAACCACCCCTCAGGCTCGCTTACCCCGTCAGCACAGGATCGCCAAATGACCAGACAGCTTTACCTCGCCTGTTCGATGATGCACATCAGGTTGCTCGATCATTTGATCATTGGCGATGGACATTTCAGTTTTGCCGATGCCGGCATCATCGATCAGATTGCCCACTGGTGCACATCCATTACCAGTCCCTCGGAGACATGAGCTGCCTTTATCTGCATATCCCGTTCTGCCGGACCAAGTGCCAGTACTGCTCGTTCAATTCCCAGGCCCGCCTCGACTCACTCTACCCCAGATACAACCAGGCGCTGAGAGATGAACTCCTGTCGATCAAGAGTGACAAAGCGGTGCTGGAAACGCTGTTCAT
>CAJQNS010000251.1 GCA_905479735.1 uncultured Desulfofustis sp. | reverse complement strand
ATCCGCAAAACCGTATCCAACCCGCAGGCCGATCAATTACGTAAGGATATCGCCTCAATTACCGGGAAATAGTTTACCGCACGGCCTGAAATCAAGAGTGCAGTTTAACAGACTGCAACAGCAGAGGAGCGTTGAATGAGTGTATTTTTTGTGATCAGCACCTCAGAGATTGTTGACCAGCAGCGCTATGATGAGTACACCAGGCTGGCCAGGCCGATCGTCGAGAGACACGGCGGAGAATATCTGATTCAGTCAGACAAACTCATTGCTTCCAAAGATTGGCAGACCAAGAAGATCGTCATCATAAAGTTTGCCAGCAAGGAGCAGTTGGATCAGTGCTTTCAGTCTGAGGAATACAGGGAAATCATCCCCCTCAGAGAGGGGTCTATCGTCTCGAGATTCGTCATGGTGGAATCATAACCGGTCAACGCAGCCGTTGTGCGGATACTCTTAATGCTGGTACCGATTTGATTCGGTGATTGCGCTGATTGCCTGCTCTGCAAAGATTGAGTATACAGGCAAAGACCCTATCCAGGGATACGATGATATGCAGACCGCGCCGTTAACGGCGTGGTCTGTTGTTTTATGAAGCCCAGGAGACCGAAGAGTCAGCTATGATAATTATCGGAGAGCTTATCAACGCCAGCCGCAATGCAGTTAAAACGGCGATCGAGGACAAGGACGCCGAAACCATCGCCGCTCTTGCGGTCGACCAGGCTCAGGCAGGCGCTGATTACATAGATGTAAATGCAGGCATCTTTGTCGGCAAAGAACCGGAATATCTGAAGTGGCTTGTCGAAACGGTTCAGGCCGCCACGGACAAGCCCTGCGCCATCGACAGTCCAGATCCGGCAGCGGTCGAGACCGCTCTGGCGGTGCACGACAGAGTCGCAATGATCAACTCGATATCCCTGGAGAAAGAGCGCTACGACGCCCTGCTGCCGATAGTCGCCGGCACCGACCTGAAGATAATCGCCCTGTGTATGAGCGATGAAGGCATGCCTCAGACGGTTGACGACAGAATGAAGATTGCCGACAAACTGGTGAACGGTCTCGTGCAGAACAATGTCGCGGTCGAGAACATCTTCGTGGATCCGCTGGTTCAACCCGTGTCAATCGATGGTCGCTACGGGCTCGAGTTCGTCAACTCCATCAAGAAAATCAGGGAAACCTGGCCCGGGATTCATACCGCCTGCGGTCTGTCCAATATCTCCTACGGCCTGCCAGGAAGAAAATATCTGAACCGGGCATTTATGATCCAGGCAATCGCCAAGGGCCTTGATGGGGCGATAATCAACCCGCTCGATAAGGGGATGATGGCCAGTATCCTTCTCGCTGAATTGCTGTCCGGTAAAGATGACTTCTGCATGAACTATCTTAAGGGTTATCGAGCCGGCCTGATTGAGGATCAGCAGCAGTCGGGGCAGAACGGTTAGTGGTTGCGCTTAGGTGCTGAACGGAGGTGATCCTTAAAAAAAAGGCCGGGATCCCAAATCAGGAACCCCGGCAGCAACAGAGGTGATCGGCTGGACTATTTTTTATCCGGCATGGAGGTTATCGTACCGTCCCAGGTGTCAACTTTTTCATCCACCTCGCCATCCTCCTTAAACCAGGTTTGGGTTACCACTTTAGTCTCCGTGAAAAAGGCGAACCCGTCCTTACCCATGACGTGCAGATCTCCGAAAAATGATTCTTTGTGACCGGTAAAGCCAAAAATGCCGAGTGGTACCGGGATACCGACATTAACCCCCACCATACCGCCGTCCGTCTCTTTGGCAAACTGGCGCGCATAATAGCCGTTCTGGGTGTAAATCACGCTGCCGTTGGCGAAGCGGCTGTTGTTCATAACTTTCAGTCCTTCCTCGAAACTGTCGACCCTTTTGATGCAGAGTACCGGTCCAAATATCTCTTCTCTGCCGACTGACATTTCTTCAGTCACCTGGTCAAAGATAGTCGGTCCAATATAAAAGCCGTTCTCATAGCCGGGAACCACAGCATCACGGCCATCTAAGATCAACTCCGCTCCTTCTTGCACACCGGTTTCGATCCATTGGCTCACAAATTCACGGTGTCCGGCATTTACCACCGGGCCCATTCCGGTCGACTTATCGTAGGCAGGACCAAGCTTCAATTCGGCAGCAAAGGTTTTCAGGTAACCGATCAACTCATCGGCGATAGCGTTTTCGACCACGATTGTGGGCAGCGCCATACAGCGTTCCCCGGCGCACCCGCAAAAGGCATTCATGATGCCCATGGCCGTGCGTTTGACCTTGCAGTCCCGGAGCACCAGGGCATGATTCTTGGCTTCGCAGAGGGCCTGGACCCGCTTGCCGTTAGCGGCAGCCGTTTTGTAGATATGCTTACCAACCTTGGTTGATCCCACAAAAGACACCCCCTTGATATCAGGGTGTTCCAGCAGAATTTCAGCTTCCGCCCGACTGGTGGTGACCACATTGATTACTCCATCCGGCAGGCCTGCCTGTTTCCATAATTCCATCATCCTCATCGATGACTGGGGAACGAAACTGGCCGCCTTCAAAACCATGCAGTTACCGGTGGCAATACAGATTGGCGTCATCCAGCCATGGGGTATCATGGCCGGAAAATTCCAGGGAGCGATTCCGGCAAACACACCAACGGGGTGATGGTACAATACGGTGTCATAGCCGGTTGAGCAGTTCATCAGCGACTCGCCCTTCATGAGATGCGGGGCGCCGCAGGCGAATTCGACCACCTCGACGACTTTGAGAATATCGCCCATGGCTTCATCCCACTTCTTACCCTCCTCCATGGCCAGAAGATGGGTCAGTTCTTCCAGATTCTCATCAATCAGTCCTTTCATTTTGTAAAGAACCTGCACCCGTTTGCTTACAGGCGTATTTGACCACTCTGGAAAAGCGGCGCTGGCGGCAGCAATGGCCGATTCAACCTCCTCTCTGGTGCAACAAGGAGTTCGGGCGATGAGCTCTCCGGTTGAGGGGTTGTAGCAGTCCATGTATTTTTCGGTTTTGGACTCCTTCCACTCACCGTTTACACAATATTTCAAGGTCCGGATCTTGCCGGTCATATCTTCCACAAAATATCGTTGGGCATTATCTGCAGGCATGGTTGTCATTGTGATTATCTCCTCTGGCAAATGCGTTTTAGATGGTTGCTGATCAAAAAAAATTCTGGCTTCAATTGAGTTTTTCGCCTTCAGTTTAGAGTATAGAAAAAGAACCGTCAACAAATATCATAATATTTATATATTACTATTTAATTTGTCCTCTCAGCTCGTTCGGGACGAAGAACCTGATACCCATGAGCGAGATTAAATTCGGCAGGCTCAAACGGTTCTTCACTCAGTTGCTCTGCGAGAAAGCGACCTACTTCGAGCACATCGCTGCTCATTGCCTCACTTACGCCGTCCGGATCTTGCTCTTTGAGGCACGACAGTATGCGGCGATGCGCTTCCCGAACCCTGGCGTAAAATTCTGCTGGCAAATCCAGGGATTGCTTTATAGCATCGAGGTGGCTTTCAATGAAATCAACGATCAGTATGAGCATCGAGTTATTGGTAATTCTCGCCAGATAGCGATGAAAACCAATGTCTTTGGCCTTGTTGTTCTGCGGGTCTGACTCTTCTGAACCGATGAATGATTGCAGGGTGATCAGGTCTGCCTCGCTGATTTTTGCGGCAACCAGACGGGCAATATTTGGTTCCAGCATAAATCGGATCATGGTGATCTCGGCGATCGACAGGGATTGAAAATGGAGGAAATTCATCATCGAGTGAATAGTCGTCTGCAACGTCACCTCGGTAATGAAGACTCCGCCCGATGCACCCTTGCGCGATTCGACAAGGCCCATGACTTCGAGTGCCCGCAGGGCTTCGCGCAGGGTTGCCTTGCTCACATCAAACTGGCCGACCAATTCCTTTTCAGATGCCAGCCGATCGCCCGGTTTCAACTGTCCCGATAATACCGCATCCCTGACTTGGGCGATAATCAGATCGGTCACCTTCTCGTTTTTTCTCGCGACATCAAACATCATATTCACCTCGCTTCTATAAAACAAAGCTGCATTTCCAGCGCCCATGCGGTAAAAAATTTCACTAGGGTACACTACAAAGTGAAAATGATTGATTCGAGCGGAGAAGTCAACATGAAATATTATAATATTAGTACATATACGAGAACTATATGGCTGCCCGCTCACCTCCCTGGTCACAAAATGACTCGCAGCGCTGAAAGGGTGTGAGCTCAACGAAAACTGCAGGCGACTTACCCTGCAGTTCTTGCGGGCGTGAATGAGGGATAGGTTCTATGAGGGGCTTGCAGAAATTTGACGGAGATGTTGCTCGCCTATCTTGGTTCCGTCCAGACAAATTGAAAAAACTGTTTTACAGAAGTCGAAGTAGCCGATTAAGCATTTGAAATAAAAGCACTAAAATGTTTTTCCTTGATATCAAGAAATTGTATTGCCCTCTAAATCGAATCAATTTGATTTAAATTCGGTAGGTTAATCACTGCAAACCTGTATTCATTTTACGCGTATCTGGAAAAACCGGACAATTACATCGGAAAAAATTTGGTTTGATTTTTTCTATATAGCTAATGCCCCGTCAAAATTACATATTTTCAAATCAGCGAAATGGAGCGAAAATTGCAGATAACAATTGTGGTATAAATGATATAAACTTCTGCTCTATATCCTTGGAACATGTCCCTGAATTATCCACGATTAAAACGGATCGTTGTCTGTTCTGACCATAAAGTAAAAATCCCCGAACAGCTTTTAGCTCGAATTGAGGAGTACAACCAGAGAGATTATCAAGCTATGGCACGGGGAAAAGAAGAACGGACCAAATGGCTTCTTTCAAAAAGCAAGGGAAAAGAAAAAAGCCCTTCCTGACAAGTGATTCAATTAATAGAAAGCTGAACAAAGCGGTTCACTGCCTCTCTCCTTATCCTTGCTGAGTGTTGGCCATGTGTAGCAGCCTTGCCTTTTGCTAGCGGCCATTTTATTGGTGTTGGCGCCGTTAGCATTCAATAATGATAGCCCCTAACGAATTGGTGATTACCTTTTGTTGAAACCAGACAAAAGGTATTTATGAGCACCTCGAAACAGCTTGAAGCAAAACTACTCTACTTGTACCGGATCAGCAATTTTCTCCAGGAATTACAGAAGGTTTGCCTGGAACTCAGTAAGCAGACCCCCGACCGTCATTTCACCAGTTATCGCCTGATCCCGATGTTGCGCGACGACGTCTCGCCGCTCACCCGTCCCGAGGATCTGAGCCGAGCTTTCAAAATCCTGGGCTCCTATCGGTTGGTAATGCAGAATCTGCCCTTCAATCCCCCGCGACTTCAGGCCAGGCCCGGCTCCATGGAATGCACTGAGACCGAAGTGATCGCCCGGCACATGCGGAGAATGATAGGGGATCTTACCGGTACCTGGCATCGGGGACCGCTTTGGGAAATTTCCGGGGCCGGTCTCTATACCGAGTTAAAGCGCACTTACATTCTGGACTATCTACGTTACTTTCTGGCCCTGGCGGAAGAATTGGCCAATCAATAGGCCATTTCACCCCTTAGCGTTTTTCCCTCAATGACACAGAGATATCACTATTGAGAGTGTTGCTCACCGTGCAGATCTGCTTGGCCTGTTTCAGGAGCCTGGCCGCAAGTTCCTGATCCTCGATGTCTGCAAGGTACACCGTGACACTAAAACTCCCAAACCGGTGCGGCAGATCTCGCGCCTTCGTTCCGTTGACTTCAACGTCTATTTTCCCGGGATCAACCTTCATTTCCTGAGCCGCCATTTCAAGCGAGATTGCGATGCAGGAGGCAAGCGCCGCCATGATCAGGTCCGAGGGCGCCGCCAGTTCTGTTGAGGCCGGAGCCCCCGCCATAGCCTGGTAACCTGCTTCGCTTGTGTAGGTGAGCGTGCCCCCTTTCACGCTTGTCAGGCGAAGCGGACCATAGTGTTTGGGTTTCAGCTTGATGGCCATATCATACCTTGTTGTTAGAAAAATTTGTTTGGCAGCACCAGCGCTATCTGTGGAAACATCGTCAGAATTACCAGTGCCAGCAGAAATATCAGCCAATAGGGAATGGTTGCCAGGGCAGCACGCCCCAAAGTTACCTCGTTATTGGTGAGGCTCGCCAGCACGGACAGGTTCAGGCCAACGGGCGGTGTAACCTGTCCAATCTCGATCATGATGGTGACCATCACTCCGAGCCATATAGGATCAAACCCCAGACCGGTCAGCAGCGGGAAGACAATAGGAAGTGTCATGATCATCAGTGACAAGCCGTCGAAGATGCAGCCCAGCAGGAGATAGGTCAAAACGATCAGGGCCAGCACCCCGTATTTGCCAAGTCCGGTTGCCGCAGCTGATTCAAGGATAGCCTGCGGAACTCCGAGGATGGCAACCGATTGGGCAAGAATGGTTGCTCCGACAATAACCAGCCCGATTGCGGCATAGAGCTGGACCGATCGATAAAATGACTCCAGCAGTTTCTGGCTGTTGAAGTCCCCCCACAGGAAGGCGATGAGGATCGCTACCGCAACCCCAACTGCAGCCGCCTCGGTAGGCGTCGCCCAGCCCAGAATGATGCTTCCCATAATGGCGAAGATCAGCACCAGGATTGGCCAGATGCTCAACCCATTGGTAAGGACTTTGAGCATCGACATGGAAATGGGCTCGCGGGGATATAGCGATGGGTTGCGCAGGCAGCAGATGAGGATATAAACCATGAACATCAAGGCGACCATGAGCCCGGGAATAATACCGGCGATGAACAGGCGGCCAATCGACGTCTCAGTGAGTGCCCCGAAAATCAGAAATGAGAGGCTCGGAGGAATAAGCAGACCCAATGTTCCGCCACCGGCCAGGGAACCGACAATCATATCCCTGTTGTAGCCCCGTCGACGCATTTCCGGATAAGCCACCGAGCCAATGGCGGCGGCAGTTGACAGACTGGAGCCGCTTACCGCGCCGAAGATGGTGCAGACCGCAATGTTGGTGTGCAGCAGTCCGCCTGGGACTCTGGTAAACACTGGCGTGATGGCCGTGTACACCCGTTCGCTCAAGCCACTGCGCAGCAGAATTTCACCGAGCAGTATAAAGAGTGGAATGGCGCTCAGGGTAAAGGAGTTGAAGGTATTCCAGACGGCATCGAGGGCCAGGGAGGTGGCTCCCCCCGCGAAAAAGTGGAGGATGAACAGTCCGGTCAGACCGAGAGCCGCCCCGAGAGCTGCCCCAGATGCTGCGGTGGCAGTAAGGAGTGAAAGCAGAGTCGTCCAGAACATCAATCAGATTGCTTCTGTAAATTTTCTGGTGCTGTCTGCACCTCCGACTTCTGATCTGCTCCACCGGTATTGATTCTGGCCAGCGCCAGGCAGAGCTGAACAATCACTCCGAACGTTGTTATGCATAATGAAAATGGAACGATGGCCATCCATGGTACGAGTGGAATGGAGGTTGCTTCTGCTTTAAGCCCGAGTCGTATGGCAAAGGCCATCCACTCCACTGACTCGAAGATCAGCCAGCCCAGGAAAGCCAGGACAACAATTCCGGCGACGAGACCCAGATATGCCCTGCCCCTCTTTTGCAGCTGATTCGCCAGCAGAGTTACTCGGATATGATCACCGCGCAGGGTGACCAGTGGCAGAGCAAAAAAAAGGGTTACGGCAAGAAGGAGCCCCACAAGCTCCTCGGCATAAAACAGCGGTGAGTTTGCCACCCGCCGCATAATGACGCTGACACAGATAATAGTGGTTATCGAACCAATAGCCAGAGCCGATATAAAGGCCAGAAAACGGGCTAAATAAGTCAGCCCGTTTTCCGTTGTCTCGAGAATCCTCAGAATCATCCTAATTTTCTACCTGCTGCCCCTGTCTTATCGACCGAGAGCATCAAGAATACGCTGGCGGTACTCAGGGGCCCTGCCTCCCGCCTCCTCGGTGATTTCTTTCCAGGTTACCGACACCGCATCGAGAAACACCTTGCGGTCTTCCTCTGAAAAGTCCTCAAGGATGGTGACTCCCTGAGCGGTGAATTTTTCTCGGGCGGCGAGCTCACGCTCATAATCACTGGAATACTCGTTGGTACGCGTCCAGACATCATCGGCGGCTTTGGTGAGAAACTGTTTTTCCTCGTCGGACAATGCCTTCCACTTTTCGGTGGACATTCCCAGCGTATAGGGGCCGGCCGCAATAGGGTAGAGATAGGCGCTGTATTTTGCCACCTCCTGCAGAGACACGGTATGGGCATAGAGCACAGGATACACGGCACAATCGACTACCCCCGTCTTCATGGCCACATACATCTCATTCTGATTGATGATCTGGGCGGCCACCCCGAGACGGGTAAAAGTCATCACCTGATCCTTGGACCAGACACGCAGCTTCTTGGTCTTCAGGTCCTCGAGGGTGCGGACGGGTTCATCCCGGCAGAACACAGAGGCATAGAGCATCGGAATGGCGAGGTTGCCAACGGTCGTCACTCCCCACTTTTCAAACTCTTCCTGAAAAATTTCCTGAACCACCGGCAGTGCCGCATTCAACTCGTCAACCGTACCTATGGATCCCTGGACCAGCACCGAACTGAGTTCGGGTGCGTCGCGCCCCAGATAGTTGGCCCACAGCAGACTCATGTCGACAATGCCTTTGGGCAGGGTGCGCAGTAAATCAGCATTTTCAAGTCCCAGAGAACCGCCAGAGAAGACTTTAAGCGTCAGTGCACCGTCAGAATTGGCGGCAACATCTTTGGCAAACATTTTGATCTCTTGCGTTTCCGGCCGGGATTCGGGCAGTGGATTGTTAAATCTCAACTCTTTTGCAGACGCCGAGACAACCAGCGTTGCAGCAGCAACAGTGCAGAAAAAAGATGTAATCAGTTTTGTTTTCATCGGATTCTGGCTCCATTTGAGAGGAAGTCGGTGAACCTGAGGGCAGCCATAAAGCCGACCCCATGGATGTGTCACCAAGGCGGACACTTATCTAGCTAGGCTAAGAGCGATAATTTGGGTTGTCAATCGGCGGCTGCAAAGATGTCCGTCTTTGGCTAAGGCTGCCCTGGTATATTCAAAAGAGAGATCGGTTGCGGCTCTGCCTGGTCCCTCCGGTTTATTCCGGACTCACACCTACACCATTCTCTGGCTATGCCCGATTCTTGACTTGGTTGCTGTTGTGTCTAATTTATTTAGATAGATGGATTCCAGATACATGGATTCCAGATCGAAGACATAGTGCAGTAACCCAATAACAAAACCTTAGAGACGAGGTCTCTGGTTTATCTGAAAGAGGTGTACGATGAGCGATAACAACCACAAAACCCTGTGTGCCCACGTTGAAAATGAATTACAGGTAAAAGATCCCCAAACCTATATGAAGCTGATTCAGCCGGCCACCCATTATTGTGAAGGTTGCGGCCGGAGTGCGGCCAAAGCGGAAAACGTCTGTAAACCCAAAAAACTCGCCTAAATTCTGAGATAATAACCGCCCTGCTCCGGGAACTGAACCTTCGGGCGGTTATTATCCGCCAGTGGAGTAGGCGTTTTAATTAACTCCCCTCTCGAATAACCTCAACAGGACTTGCTCAGCGGAGCACCATCGCACCATTTATCACCGAACCTGAACCGCAGGCTTCATGTCCATCCCTGTGGCGACGAGAGTTCTGGAGAGGCTCAACCAGTTCCACTGGGTGGAGAATAAAAATGAAATACAGAGAAATCGATCATCTGCTTTTAAACGTCAACAAGGGACCTGGCAGGGCCGGCCGATCCGGGTCAGGCCACCAGGGACTTCCCCGCCCGGGTGACAGTGTCATGGTGGCGGTTGGCGACAGAGGGCTGCTGAATATCCTGATCCATCGGGCCTTCACCGAAAGCCAGACATACATGGGAGAAACCATGGTAAAGGTCTGCGACGAAACCGGCCGAGAGATTATCAGCGGCGCAGCCAAGGTCAGCTTCTCCTATAATAAAATAGCCGGCATCAATCGGCGCTGACCCGGCGCCTGACAGCTCGTTAATGGTGCAGTGCTGTAACACGATAAAGACAATCTTCTGAAAACCTCGAGTGTCGCGGAGCAAATCATAATGAAACGACGAAGTAATGAAATTACCGGCAGCAAAGAGGTCGGGAACTGGGCAGAGAGAACACCGGCACGAACCATGCTGCGAGCGGTGGGCTTTACCGATGACGATTTCCACAAGCCGTTGATCGCCGTCGCCGTGCCGTATACCAACGGTACGCCGTGCAACGACCATATCCGTGAGCTCGGTGACCTGCTGCAGCAGGAAATTGAGGCAGCGGGCGGCAAAGCAATTATCTTTGGGACCCCTGTGGTTTCCGATGGTATCTCGATGGGCACCGAGGCGATGAAATACTCGCTGGTAAGCCGGGAGGTGATCGCTGATTCGATTGAACTCATGACCGAAGGCTACCAGGTCGACGGCGTCATCACCCTTTCCGGGTGCGACAAGACCATCCCGGCGGCACTTATGCCCATTGCCCGCAATGACCTGGTGGGAATTACCCTCTATGGCGGCAGTATTCTCCCCGGGATCCACCAGGGGGAAGAGCTCAACATTATCAGTGCCTTTGAAGGAGTCGGGGCCCATGCGGCGGGAAAGATAGACAACAGTCAGTTGCACCAAATAGAATGCCATGCCTGCCCGGGTGCCGGTTCCTGCGGTGGGATGTATACTGCCAACACGATGGCGGCGGCAATTGAAGCGATGGGCATGAGCCCGCCCGGCTCCTCCTCGAACATGGCTGCCGACGAGTCAAATCAAATCTCTTCAGAGAAACGGAACGACGTGACCAACAGTGCACGTATGCTCTTTACCCTGCTGAAAAAAGGCATAACGGCACGCCAAATCATGACCCGAAAAGCCTTCGAGAACGGTTTGACGGTCGCCTGGGCCCTGGGCGGCTCGACGAACGCGGTATTGCACCTGCTTGCCCTGGCCAGGGAAGCCGGCGTTGAGTTGTCATTGACAGATATCGCTGCGATCACCCGAAAAGTCCCCCTACTTGGAAATTTCAAACCCTCCGGCCGCTACTTGATGAACGATCTGCACCGGCTGGGAGGGATTCCCATGGCGATAAAATTGTTGTTGGATTCCGGCTATCTGCACGGTGAGTGCCTGACCATAACCGGTAAAAGCCTGGCTGAAAATGTCGCCGACGCCCCTTCGCTGCCCGCTGCCCAGGATGTAATCTTCCCCGCTGAGCAGCCGTTCGCACCAGCTGGAACCCATATCCGTATTCTGCACGGCAATCTGGCAGAAGAGGGGTGTGTGCTCAAGCAGAGTGGCAAACAGCTGCAGACAATGAAAGGCCCAGCCCGGGTCTTTGACCGGGAAGAGGAGGCCCTGGCGGCCATTTTAGGTGGCAGGATCGAGCCGGGAAACATCGTGGTGATCCGCTACGAAGGTCCCAAAGGAGGTCCAGGCATGCGGGAGATGCTCTCCCCCTCTTCCGCGCTGATGGGGGCGGAACTGGGCGACAGTGTGTCTCTTATCACCGATGGCCGTTTTTCTGGCGGTACCCACGGTATTATGATTGGCCATATCGCGCCGGAAGCGATGGTCGGGGGAAACCTTGCCCTGGTCGAGGAAGGCGACACGATTACCATCGATCTCGAACGGGAAGAGTTAAACCTGAATATTTCAGACAGTGAGCTTGCCGAGCGGCGCCGTAACTGGCAGCCCCCATCTCGAACTGTATCCCGCGGAGTTCTCAGCAAATACGCTCGATTGGTCTCCTCGGCCGCCGAGGGTGCGGTAACTTCCTAAGTTGTCCCAGCGCTGGGCCCCCGTGTAATTCATGGACTAACGTTGTTTCAGGCGCCTTTTCCCTCTTTTCCTGATATTGTAAGATAAAGCTGACTAAGAGAGAACCTCCGCCCCTTGCCTCATCTGCGATTCTTCTTATTGTCAGATTTATAAGCGCGTCTAACCAACACCGTCGAAGATGTGGAGGATTGCTCCTTATACCGATGATCCGACACAGACGGATGGAACGGGATATGAAAAACAAGGATGTCACCAAAACCACTCAAGGGGCCAGAGCCCTGCGAAAACGTTCATCCTCAAGTGAGATCGCCTCTTTCCTCAAAACTGCCGGCGAGCTTACAACGCCCCGAAGCGGCAATCTGATTTTCGCCATGGACGCGACCATGAGCCGGCAGCCCACCTGGGACAGGGCCATGGTCCACCAGGCCTCGATGTTCGATGCCGTCGGCAAGACAGGCGATCTGGCAGTGCAGTTGGTCTACTTCCGCGGTCTGAACGAATGCAGGGCTTCCAAATGGGTCATCAACGCCAGGGCCTTGAGAGATCTGATGCTGTCCATAAGCTGCCTGGCGGGACACACCCAGATTGCCAAGGTTCTCAAGCACGCCACCTCGGAGACGGCCAAAACACCAGTATCGGCGCTGGTCTACATCGGCGATGCCATTGAAGAAAACATTGAGGTGCTGTGCCAGAAAGCAGGCGAGCTTGGCGTCCGGGGTATCCGCTGCTTCTTTTTTCAGGACGGGCTCGATATAGTTGCCGAACGCGGCTTTCGCGAAATGGCCAAGCTGACCGGTGGAGCCTATTTACGCTTGGGACCTGATTCGGCCAAAGAACTTGCAGAGCTTCTCGGTGCGGTGGCTCTGTATGCCAGAGGAGGCTTGAGAGCCCTCACGGAAAGTACCAGCAACGAGGCACGCCTGCTGCTCGAACAGATGAAACGATGAGTTGTCCTCCTCTAACTGACGGTTCCTGAATGGCATTTTATGTCTTTCTATTTATCGGCCTTCTGTTCGCCCTGCTCTATTTGCTCCTGACGCAGCCGGCCAAGAAAAGTGCGGCCTTTCTGGTGAATGCCGGACCGATTCTGCTGATCGTCACCGGAGTCCTGCTCACCATGTTTCGGCGAGGGGCATTAGGTCTCCCCCTGATATTCATCGGCGTCACCTGGTGGCGCCGCACTCGGCCAATGCGGCCCATCTCGCCTGCCGGCGGCAGGACATCAACGGTCCGCTCTGCCTTTCTGGAAATGGAACTCGATCATGACACGGGCGAACTCGACGGCCGGGTGCTGAGCGGGACCATGGAAGGCCGCCGGTTCTCTGATTTGAGCGAGGATGAACTCTTATCACTTCACCTGGAATTCCAATCCGATTCGGAAAGCACCGCCCTGCTAGAATCTTATCTGGAGCGTTATCACCCGGGTTGGCAGGAGCGGATCAAGAGCGGCTCATCGAAGTGGAACGGTACCACTGCAACCGGCCAGATGAGCAGACAGGAGGCCTGTGAAATACTGGGGGTCAGTACAGATGCCTCCCGAGAGGAAATCCTCGACGCCTGGCGCCGTCTTATAAAACGGGTCCACCCTGACAGCGGTGGATCGGCCTTTCTGGCCGCTAAAATCAACACCGCCAAATCGACCCTGCTGGGTGACTAAAAGGGGTCTGCCAGCGCCTGTGTAATAAGAGGAATTTCAACGCTTTCAGCACCCGAAAGTCAGTTTCCTATAAACTGTCCCGACAGTTGTTTCAACTCAAATAAACAGTGGTTTGAGATGACGGTCGAACAGATTAGTGGTTACGTTTTTGCCAATGATCTCCCCATTGGTGTTGACCGCTTCCAGATACACTGAGCCGTATTCCGCCGCCACTTTATAGGCAACATGCAGCAGTTGTCTGAGGTTGCTGTCATAATCATGGCAGCCCTGGTCATGTCTCAGGGTTTTCGCGAAGCGAATGCCACCCCAGAGATCCACCTCATCCGGTGACGGCAGCTGTGCCTGATCGATATCGATCACCGACGCGTAGGGGCCGCACAGTTCCTCGTACCGTCCAAAGGCCTGTCGGTAGATCTTCTTGACCAAAGTAAATGCATCGCCCCCCGCTTCAGCCAGGCCGATCAACTCCTCCAACCAGGTGGTACCCGCCGTTTTCACATGGACGCCAACTCCGTGCCTCTCAAGAGCACTGCGGATGCCTGGATAAATGGAGAACTTGTCGCTGCCGCTGTGGACGCTTAGTTTCAAATTATCAGGCAGGCCGAAGCTGGTAATGGCCTGGTTGACCACGCAGGCATCATCATTGAATTCCTGGTTGAACCGATCCACGTCACCGACAAAATCGACACCCTTGTTGAACCTGCCGGTAAATTTCGGCGCAATTGTCTGGATGGGGATCCGGTAAGCAGCTACCGCCGACAGGATAAAAAACAGTTCTTCAGGGGTTTGGGGGGCATCGGTTTCGTCCAGGGAGACCTCGGTGATAAACGGTTCTATCCCCTTCTCTGCCTTTATATAATCATAAATCAGAGCCGCTTGCTTAATTGCAAACAGGTACTTTTCGGCAATGGACCGGAGCTGATCGGGCGACACCCGGATGGCACGCTCCAAACCTTCTATTTTAAGGCTGTCGGTAAATTGTTGGTTGGCTTCAACGAAAGCCGAAATATCGTCATCAGCTGCCTTCTCGCCTATATAATCGGCGACGTCAATGGTGAAAAAATCACAGTGATCGACAAACTGACCGACATTGTCGAGTCCGATATGGTCGGCATCTACATGGTAGCCACCCTCCCAGCGACTGCCCTTGACGGCGGCATCGGCCTCCTGCCGAACATCGGCCGCTGACGTCCCAACGATGACATGCTCGCGGTGTGATTTATTCCAGACGATGGCAATATCAACACCTCTTTCCGCTGCCATTCGAACTGCTTTTAGCTGCGCCACACCTTGTTGTCCAAAACGGTCCCCGGTTCCAAATGAATACTTTTCCAGTTTCATATCTCTTTCCTCTATTGATCAGCGTTCACGGGTTCAAGCCCGGGAGCATCATAAACCTAAGACCTTCGGCTGGTTGGTGAGAGCCTTCACCGTGAAAGTCGACAAGGATTCTAAACCCTACTTGAAGAACCAAGTTCGCGCACCCGCTTCCAGCTGCTGTCCATCTCGAGCAGCCACCTTGACATGCGCCCACATTGTGGTACCGTTTTATCATACAGTGGGCGAAAAATGTCAGAGATTTCTCATCTCCCACCCGGCCAATTGGAGAATTTTATGATGAACAAACCGCTTAACATAATTTCCAGATATGGCGCAATTATAGTGCTCTGTACCACGGCCCTGCTGCTCGCCGCCCAAACGGTCGCCGCCTCCGAAAAAGTCAACACCACCATCTTCGGAGTCGCCATCAAAGGCTATGATACCGTCGCCTATCACACCGAGGGGCGGGCGCTGAAGGGCAGCAACAAAATCTCCCATAAGTGGAACGATGCCAAGTGGTATTTTGTCAGCGAAGCCAACCGGGATCTTTTTATCAAGGAGCCTGATAGATATGCTCCTCAATATGGCGGTTACTGAGCGAGGAATCTTGCAACCGCCGGCAAGGTTGCCGGAGTAAATCCCGAGGCGTTTAAAATCATAGAAGGAAGGCTTTACCTCAACTACAACGCCGAATCTGCAGATAAGTTCGCCGCTCATTCAACAGAAAACATAGAAAAAGCCGATAAGAATTGGCAGAATCTAAGAACCGGCAATTGAAAATAAACGCTCTCGCTTTTTCATTCCAAACCAGCCTTTTTCAGACCATCGGCAATAGCCAGACGGTGATCCTTGTTTTTAAACGCCGTCCCAAATGAATCCACCTGAAAAAACGGGTCAAACCTGAGCACATCTGCAGCGGCACGCCTAGCCTCTTCAATTCGATCCATCTGGGCATAAGTTGCCGCAAGCATGAGGTGATAGCCGGCAAAATCAGGTCTGGTGGTCACTCCATTTTCAAGGTTTTCAAGGGCCTTCTGATACGCACCTTTTAAATAGTACGCCGTACCCAGATGCAGCCAGGCGTTGCGTTTAGAAATGCTGTCCAGGCGCAAAGACATCTCCAGAGCCTCAATTGCTTCATCCACCTGCCCTGCCCACAGGAGGGTCCAGCCCATCTGACTGTAGACATCGGCGTTGTTGGGATTTAGTTCGAGGGCTCGCTCCGCTTCTCGCAAAGCAAGTTCATATTTATTCTGAAAGGTATACACGTTGCAGAGCAGTGTGTGAGCTGAAGCATTGTCCCTATCCAATTCCACCGCCTGTTGACCGTGATGCAGAGCGTTCTCTAAGGATCTCAAAGGGAATTCCGTCCACCCATAGCTCACTTTCGCATACTCTACCAGGCCAATCCCAACAACCGCATCAGCGTAATAAGGGTCGATTGAAATAGCTTTTGAAAACATATCCTTAGCTGCATTGTTGTAATCTCTGGTTCTGTTGCTGTAGAACGCAGATCCTCTAAGATAGTAATCGTAGGCATCAAGGTCCTGGGGAGGGGTTCGTATTGCTCTGTCACGTTCCGTCTGGCTAACTTTAATGGCCAATTTAGCAACTATTGATTTGACGATTTCGGCCTGGACTTCAAAAATATCCGAATATTGCAGGTCAAATCGATCCGCCCAGATATGCGTGCCATCTGCACTCTCAACCAGCTGGGCATTTATTCTTACCCTTTTGTCTGTCTTCTGCACCGTACCTTCGAGCAGATACTGAACCGCCAACTCCCGTCCAATCTCTTTGGCATCAATGGTTTCTCCCTTATATTGAAAAACAGTGTTGCTTGAGATAACGAGTAAATCATGAAATTTTGAAAGATCGGTAATGATGTCGTTGGTAATCCCGTCGCTGAAATAGTCCTGTTCCTGATCGATGCTGAGATTTTTGAAAGGCAGGACGGCGATGGATGCCCCTCTTAAACCAGTGCCGCTGGCGCTGTCAGATGACACGCTGCCTATTGTTTCTGTATCTCGTGTAATCGTGCTCTTGTAATAGAAAAAACCGACGATGCAAACAAAAGCGAAGAGCAGGAAAAGTAAGGGTAGAATTGCTTTTTTCTTCTTCCGCCGGTCAGTTCCGGGGGCAGGTTCCCGAGCAATAATTTCAGGGGTGGTTTCCAGATTATATATCCTTATGGGATCGGATATATTTTTTAGTTCATGCTCCCCGGTATACTTGAAGATGTAAGGCAGTTTTCGTTTCACCTGATCATAGGCTTCGCCGGAAAGACTGATGCCGCCTGGTTCAGCCAATCCTTCAATCCGAGAGGCAATGTTGACACCGTCTCCATAGATATCTCCCGAATCAGAGAGAACATCACCGAGATTTACGCCCATTCGGAACTTGAGGGGATAATCTGAACTCGCAACTCGTTCCTGCCAGGCTACACTGCACTCGAGGCAATCGACGGCGCTTGGGAATTCGATCAGATAGCCATCCCCCATGCGTTTGATGATTCGACCGTTATGCATTTCAACGGTTGGCTCAATCACCTCTTTTTCACATCTTTTCAGAGCTGCGAGGGTGCCCACTTCGTCTTTTCCCATCAAGCGGGAGTAGCCCACAACATCTGCAGCGAGAAGAGCAACTAATCGGCGTTCCATACCCCTGGTTTGTTGGAGAACTGTGTTAAGTTGAAAGACAGCGCAGGATAGTACTACAAACAAGTATATGTACGCTGAAACGTTCCGTCGAGATTGACACCCTGAAAGACACTCATCCGGACACCCGGAAGACAATTTCTGGATGAATCAATTATCAAGTCGGTTGACGATTTGAGCGATGAACCTGGCGATTGGAAGCGGTTACCGGACCAGGCACCGGGTGAGTGAGATTTGAACTCCACTAGCTTTCAGGTAAAACTTTCACCCTTTCCTCAAGCAAGGTCTGGTGATCCTCTGCCATTTTCTTAAGCTTGATAGCGTAATTATCCGGGAATCTATAGGTTTTTGCCTTGCTCTCGTGCCAGTACTCCTCCAGCCCGCGCTCCAATGGATCGAGGTTAAAAAGGAGCAGCAGCAGTACATCCATGCTGACCCAGGGATGGTTGTACCAGGAATCGTGGGCCTTGCCGAGGTTCAGCGGGGCAGAATCTCCGACGTCAAGAATATTGAGATTCGGCCTACCCATCACCTCGATTATGGTTTGGGTTTCGTTTTCGTCAAGTTCACTCACATTGGGCCTACCCAGGCGTGATACCCCATTCTGCATGGCCGAGAACCGGAGAACCGAGTCTTTCCTGTTGAGATTAATCGTAGTGCGAGAAACGATGTCCTTGAATTTCAGATAGCGTTCAACAAACGGTTTAAAAGCGGTGTCCGGTGATGCAAAGTAGACTTCCCCGATACGCAGTCTTTTGCGCAGCTGCTCCGCAGACTCATCCGGGTACTGATCTCTTAAATAGACCAACCCCGGGGCGACCATCTGCGCTCCGGCACTATAGGCCAATATATTGATATTTCTGGCCTTTGTGTGGGTACCCAGAAGTTCGATCAAGCGGGCAAAAGCGGGGATCGTTTTTTGGGCGTGAAGAACGTCGGTCTTGTAATTGAGAAGATTCTCGGCAGAAGGCCAGGAAAAGGTCAGAACAATTGTGTTGTGGCCGGTAAAATGGAAAAATTGGGCCCCCTGGGCCGTGGCCCGGTAAAAATTACTGTTTGCCCCGTGGATGTAGACAAGAATGTCTTTATCGAAGGCTCTTTCAAGGAGTTTGTTTATTTCCTCAAAGTAACCGTCAAGCTGGGGAGAAATCGCCTCAGATACTTTATCGAGTTCGTACGACCCTACCTCCCGGCTGAATTCGTTGGTCAGCAGCAGATCCTGCGAACGTTCTGATTTCAGGGATTCGGCAAGGATTTCCTCCCAACTCTGGTCTTCGTCACCGACTCGGTAGGCGGTCCAGCCAAACTTGAGCCTGTCTCCTGGAAATATTGTGTACCCTCTTGATGAGCTTTCCGGATCGACAGGTCTACGATTTGTCGCATACAGGGTGTATAAGAGATTGTCTTCCTCCAAATTCAACGTCTGAGCAAACAGGTCACCGCCTGGCTCCAGGGCCACCGGAGAGGGCATCAGATAGACTTTTGATTGACATCCTGAAAACACAAAAGAGACAAAAACAAGAAGCAGCAGCCACCCATCGACTTTGCCCACGTTTTTCAGTCTCACTCCCCACTCACCTGCCATAGGCCTATCCACCATCGTTTCTCAGCACCTGCCCTTACTCTTCGCCCCCGGATAAACCAACCTCGGGCAACACCGACTCGGATTTTTGTTTTCTACTCTTCTCTTTGAACCATGCAGTTCTGGCCCTGGCCAGGATCGCATATATCTTTTTCAGGTCCCCGGGACCTGCGCCGCCATAATACTCCGAGGTGAATTTTCTGTAAATCTCCAGATCTGAAGAATCACTGTAAGAGGCAAGAAACAGATCAAGGCGGGCTGGAATTTTCTCGGTACTGATTCGATCAAGCCACTGCATCGTGGCTCGCATCATTGCCTGAGAATCTCCTTGCTGGGCAGCGGCCCTGACCTTAGCGAAATACTTTCTCTCAGATTCACGGTAGGTTTTTCGCCAGCCCTGAAAATATCCGCTGAGAGGGGTTCGATAACGGTACACAACCGCGACAAAGATGACGACCCAGACCACGTACCAGATCAACTTTCCGAAAGAAAACTTTTTTTCTTCCAGGACTGAACCGCTTGCCTCCTCCGCCGCTGCTCCACTCACTAGTACCGAAAGACCCGGCAGAGTTAATGTCTCAAGCTTCTCAGCGGTAGTATTCCACCAGCTATAGGAAAGATCTGGGAGACTATAGTCACCGGGCTGCTCGAACAGATAGGTGATTTTTTCATGCCGCTTACCGACCAGAGTACCGCGGTTATAGGAGTCCTCAACGCCTGGTTCAGAGAGGTACGCAGCTATGCCTGCAATCTCGGTCTGGCCCAGCGGAGAAAAAGCCATGCCCGTGACATCCGCTGCAGTCAACGATATCCTGCGTACGATTGCATCCCCGAGATTGAGGGATTGCTTCTCCGGGTCCCACTCCTGTTTAGCTGAAAAGTCTGTGGTACTGACAATTCCTGTCAGCTGCTCGGTGCCTGGAGGCTGCCTGACGGTGAGCTGCAGTGAAGGGGTAGTTATTCTTCGTGTTGCTGTGGTACCACTGGCTCCCCAGCTTTTGATTTCAAGATCGACAGATATTTCCGGGATTGACAGTTTCCCGCCTCGCTGCGCGTAAAACAAAAACTCATAGCGCTGACCGGTATAGCTCACCCCCTTTATCGTTTCGTTGAGCCGGGTCCCCTGGCTTTCAAGGCGAAGCAGATAGCCGCCCTTTATTTCGACATCTCCCGTCTTCTTGAGCTGTGCCCAGCCGTCGGCGGCCAGCACATCCAGCGTCAGGACCACTTTCTGCCCTACCCAGGGGCTTTCGGGGTTCGCCTCGAGCCGCACCACCACATCGTCTGCAGCCCAGACCGGCATGCTGCAGAACAGCATGCAGAGTAAAGCGCTCGCAGCTTTTTTAAGAGCCCCGGAGAGGATATTCACCCTGGCAGCGACACAAAATAGTGGTTTGATTACCTGCGCCAGTCCTGTCGGTGTCAGCATCAGTTGTTGCATATCAATATCAATCCGGCTGGTCGGTCGACGCTTCAGGCTCAGCCCCACTGGCCGGGTTGGCGTATTGGTTGGCGTATTGGTAGGCAAATTTGACTCGTAAAAAATCAGCCGGTTTGGTCTGTATATTGCGCAGCCAGATAGCGCGCATTTCAGAGTCGTTCATCTCCTGGCCACCAGCCACTTCCTCGTTTTCTGCCCGGGGGGAAGACTTGCCCTTGTCGAAGACTATGTCATCGGCCCCCAATTGGCCGCCGGTCATATCCCCGCCCTCTTTTTTAAGCGCCAGGGCCCGGCTTTGGGCTATTGCCAGGTTTGTTTCCGCTTCTTCCCATCCCGGCTTGAGCTCCAGCGCCCGCTCATAGCGTCCCATGGCCTCTTCGTAGTGGCCGAGCATTACCAGACTATTACCTTGATTATAGGCGGCTTCGGCCGTGTCGTAGCCAGCGAACAGTCCGGCGGCTTGTTTGAAGTCCCCGGCTTTGAAATAGGCTGCTCCCTGCCACATTGGAACAACAAAGTCTTCTGCAGCCTCCTGGTAGTTCCCCTGTTGAAATAACCGATAGCCCTTTTGATCAGGCCTCAGCAGGCTCAGTTTTCCGGTCGCAATCCCCCAGATAACCGCTGCTGACAGGATGACCGCCAGACCTGAAAGGATATACCTTCCGGCTTTAGTGAGAGCTGACTTTTGGGCTTCAAAATGGTTATTCACGCTCATCCGATCACCGCACCTTTCCTGAACCACAGCAGCAGGCAGCAGGCCACCAGTGGCAGCAGCAGGATACCGCTGTCACGCCAGCGCTCACCGCCATCTGCGCTGGCAACGCTGGAGAGTTCCGTTCTGGCCCGAGCGGCAATCTGCTCGACATCCGACGTATCGACAGAGAGCCTGACAACTTTACCATCGAGGGCCTCTGCACTCTTCTGCAAGCCCTGATCAAGAGGTGCGTTGGCTGACTGCATTGACAGAAATTGAACCGGAACCCCCTTAGCTCCAGTCAACAACGACTGCTGGGCCGGTGCGACCGCATCAGCGATTACCAGCACAGATCCCGGTAATCCGGTCTGCCCAACCATCCGTTCTGCCAGTTGCAGTGCCTGAGCCAGTTCATCTCCCTCAACCGGCATGAGCTCGGGTGTAAGATCCTCGATCATTGCCGAGATGATGCGATCATCGCGGGTCAAAGGCATTACCAGATGGGCACTGCCGCTATAGACAATGAGTCCGGTCGAGGCGCCTTCCCTGAGTTCCAGAAGATCCTTGAGTTTCTGCTTCGCCCGTTCCAGTCGCGAAGGCTGAACGTCGGAGCTCTGCATCGTTTCACTGACTTTGATCAGCACCATAAGTCCGGCTGCATCGTCAACAAATGGAGAGGGTTCCTGCTGCCAGGCCGGGCCGGCAAGAGCGAGAATGGCAGCGATCCAGGTAGCGAGCAAGACGTTGACAGGACGAAGCCGGCTCTGCCCCTGCTGCCCCACGAGAAGGTGTTCGAGCAGGTGGGGGTCAATGGTTTCCCGCCAACGTCCCAGTTGGTCGGATTTACGGACATACCCCCACCAGATCAACAGGGCAGGGAGAAGGGCGACAAGCCAATAGGGACGAAGAAAATGAAAATCAGCCATTTTCCCCTCCCTGTTCCCGGCCGCTACCCATGGCAAAGAATCTGATACCATAGAACAACATGCTGAGCACCACAAAGAAGGCAAGCGGCAGATAATAGAGATCGATACGAGGCCGGTATGATTCGGTTTGAATCTCCCGACTGCTCATCTTGTCAAGCTCGGCATAGATTTCCTGAAGCCTTTCGCTATCGCCGGCAAAATAGTAGGTTCCGGAAGTTGCTGAGGCTACAGCCTGAAGGGCTTCTTCATCAAGCTTCTCTTCTCCCACCGCAGCTGGATCCCCAACCCCCACGACATGGATGATGATATCGTTGTCCCGGGCTATCTTGGCCGCCTCCCCGGGCGGCACCTTGCTGCCGGTATCGTTGCCATCGGTGAGGGCGATCATTACCCTGTCCTCGACCTCACTTCGTTCAAAAAGAGTGATTCCAAGCCCGATCGCATCGCCAAAGGCAGTCTTTGGACCAGCCATGCGCGGGGCAGTTTCTTCAAGCAACAGCCGGCAGGCCTCAAGATCCTGGGTAAACGGAACCTGCACGAAGGGTGCGTTGCCAAAGACGATGAGCCCGACGCGGTCTCCCTTCCGTCTGGTCAGGAAATCATCAAGTACTTCTTTCACTGCGGTGAGCCGCTCTACCGTGACGCCCTGCTGGTTGGTAAAATCAGCCGTTTCCATAGAACCGGAGAGATCGACCACCAAGAGAATGTCACGGGTGGGCACAACCCGCTCGATCGGCGGTTCAAAAAATTGAGGCCGGGCCAGAGCCAGCACGATGCAAAGCCAGGCCAGCCAATGCACCAGGCGAACTCCCCAGCCGGGCTCTCGGACTACAGCCTCCTTGGCAGGGTCTGCGCCTAACAGCTCAGCAATACGCTGAAACCATGGCAATCTTATTGCCGGGTGCGATTCCCGGTAGAATGGCAGCAGATAACGCAGCGCTATCGGAAGCGGCAACAGCAGCAGGAGCCATGGGTAGGAGAAACCGTACATGTCAGGCCCCAGCCTGCTTTTCAGCCGCGCTGCGATGATGCTTTATCCAACCTGCTGCTGACTCCATAAGGGCTGGAGAGACTTTTTGGCTCTGATCACCGGAGAAGCCTTCTGGAAATTTTGATTGCGGACAGGTCTTCTGCAGAAACGCCGCCCACTCAGCCCCATACAAAGAGGCGACCTGCCCCCGGGGATAGGCTGCCAGCGCCACACGCTTTAAAATGACCGAAACGTCATACTCGGTGTCCGCATCGTTGAGTAGATACAATCCCGCTCTACGATACCTGTTTCGGTGCCAGAGGAGATATAGGCGGCAGCCGATAAGCACGACCACCAGCACAACCGCTATGAGTAACACCCAGAGACCGGGTGACGGGGGCCACCAGGCGGGACCATCGGGGATGACGATATCGTAGAGCTTATCAAGGCTGAGCATCTCTTGGGTATCCATCGATCTGTCTCTATCCTTCAACTCACACCAGGGTCAGTGCCCTTAAGCCACCACGCCGAGATGTTGCTTGACCTGGCGGGCCACATCCCCCTCATTGCTTATCATCAGAAGTGGGGCTGAGAGCTTTTGCAAAAAATGTTGTATCTGTTCCTGCTCAGCCTGAAAATCAGCTGTAACTTTTTCTCTTACCTTATGGTTGCTGAAATCCAGCTCCATCTGGTGGCTGCCGTCACTGACAGTCAAACGCTGCCGGCCCGGATCGAGTCGCAGAGGATCATGGGGAAGAAAGGCGAGCACATCATTGTGGGCAGCCAGTTCGGTGACCAGCCTTTCACTCTGCTCGTCGGCCCCGAAAAAATCACTTATCAAAACCACAAGAAAATCATGGGTGGCAACTCTGCACGCCTTTTCGAGTACCCTGTTCAGCATATCACCATCTGGCTGCACCTCAGATTCAGCTGAAAGCTTATGGTTCAAGCGAACGACGGCGCCCAATATCGCCATTACATTCTGTTTACTCCTGTGCGGAATAATTTCGCTGGATTCGCTGTCGTTGAAGACAATCGCACCCACCCGGTCACCCACATCCAGCGCCCGCCAGGCAGCGATGGCCGCAAGCTCTGCGGCAGTAACCGACTTCAGCTTCTGCCTGGTGCCAAAGAACATATTGAGACGCTGATCTACCAGAATGAGCACCGCCCGATCCTTTTCTTCGGTATACACACGCACATGGGGACTGCGGGTGCGGGCGGTCACCTTCCAATCCATAGTCCGAATATCGTCCCCGGGCTGATAACGTCGCAGTTCCTCGAAATTTAAACCTCGACCTCTGAGCCTCGAAGCATATCGACCGGACAGGATCGAGGTCACCGGTTGGTGGGGCAGCAGGGAAAGGTCACGAACCTTGAATTGAATACGTATAAGCTCGTCGAGGCTGGTGTAGGCGCCCGCCGTTTTCGTCGCCTCAGGGAGTACCCTTTTTATTTTTGACCAGTCCATGAACCGTCTATATCGCCACCAATGTAACCAGCTGACCGATAACATCATCGGTGGTCATCCCGTCAGCCTGCGCTTCATAGCTCAATTTTATCCGATGCCTCAGACAATCATTGATCACTGCCCTGATATCATCGGGGTTCACCTGGTTTCTCCCCTGCAGCCAGGTATGGGCGCGGGAGCATTTATCAAGGGCAATCGAGCCCCGGGGGCTGACGCCAACCTGTATATATTTGGCCAACTCATCACTCACTTCTGCCGGTCTGCGCGTTGCTGCAACCAGGGAGACGATATAATTTTCCATCGGCTCGGCTATAGTCACTTCCCCAATTTCTCCCCGGGCATCGAACACCGCCTGCTGAGCTATCTGTTCCGCCTCGACTTTTGAGCCGTCTGCCCCCTTGCGATTATCTTGACCTGTCTCTTCTCCACGCACCAAACGGATCACTTCCCGCTCGGAAACATCATCGGTATAAGTGATGAATACGTGCATCAGAAAGCGGTCCATCTGGGCCTCCGGCAACGGATAGGTACCCTCCTGCTCAATCGGATTCTGGGTTGCCATGACAATGAACAGCGGAGGCAGTTTGTGCGTTTTGGTAGACACCGTAATTTGCCGCTCCTCCATCGCCTCGAGCAGGGCCGCCTGCACCTTGGCCGGCGCCCGATTCACTTCGTCGGCCAGAACGATATTGGCAAAAATCGGCCCCGGCTGAAATACAAATCGCTCCTCGCCGCCCTCGCCGAGATACATTTCAGAGCCGGTGATATCAGAAGGCAGCAGATCGGGCGTGAACTGGATTCTACTGAATTCTGCTTCCAGATTCTTGGCCAGACCTTTTACTGCCCGGGTCTTGGCCAGACCTGGCAAGCCCTCCATTAATACATTTCCGTTGCACAAAAGCGCCAGAAGCAAACGCTCAACGACCTGCTCCTGACCTATTATATCGCGCCCCATCCGCTGGCGTAGTTTCAGAATCTCCTCATGAGCTCCCATCTTATCTCCTTGACCGTAACTTGATTTGCTCTCTAATCCATTCCCACAATCATCCTGAGCCCAACCCAAGGCATTCTCAACTCACCTGATTTCTTCAGGGCCCGGACAAGTCGGAAGCAAAGCAGGAACCCCAGTATCAAAACAGCCGCAACCACTATGGAAACACCCCTGAAGGTGGGTGGAACCGCCTGACTGAGTATCATAGCCCCTGCCATGAACAGGGAAGCGCTGAGAATTCCATGGACCAGCCATTTCATCACTTTCTCTATCCGGCGATGTTCTATCGATACATCTAAACGTCCCTCTCTGGCCATAGAGAACTGATGGCCCTTGAGGTCTGTATGGTGAGTTTAGAGATGGTTCTAAGAATCAGTTCTTGGCAAGCAACTGCAGTGTCATCAAATCTGGCGACATGCTGCTCAGTGCAAGATTAGAACAATTTACGGACTCGTTCATAGCCGGCTTTGAGTTCATCGGCCACCAATCCCAGTGCTTCTCCCGCATTTCCAACGGTATGCCCAACCTCATCGGTAAAAGGCTTTAGTTTGACCAGAAAGGAATCATATTCCTTTTCCAGTTTCTCCAGCTCTACCTTTGCATCTTCTTTTCCAAGGTGGGCCTGGAGTTTGATCTCATCTCTTAGCTGCTCGATCTGAGCTTTCTTTTCCTCAATCACTTTTTTGATGTCTTCCATACTTAAACTCCTTTGATGTTGATAATTGGTCTGTGGCACCAACTGCGGTTCTCTGAATTCTCGCCAACCCTCATTGCTGGCAGGACTGGTAATGTAGCGACATCCTCCTGTTTGTTTAAAGCAAGGCTCGCTGGAATCAACGCATCGGACTCCTGGCAGAATTCTGAGACTATTCTAAACATCGTGCTCTGAGGTTGCTCATATAGCGGTCGGTTTCCGGATGATTGCTGCTAAGGGAGTTTTTTTTTACTGTCATCAGCTTGATGCCAAGAGTATCTTCCAATGATTGTTAGAAGCAGCGTTTCTGAAACTAGTAAATTTTAGAGCTGAGATGTCAATGCGGCCGAGTAATACCTCTAAGAATTTAAATAAATGACAGGTCACAGCTGAGATCTCCACCCCCTCGCCGAGCGGGGAGTATATAACCCTGTTTCAAAGCAATTGGCTTGAGTCTTCTGCTGGTGAGCCAATTCCCGTGAACCTGCATGCGGAACCTCTAAAAAGCAATACGATACGCTATGATGTTTTGCCAGGTGCAGTAAGGCTGACAGTGCCCGAAAACTGCCCCTGCGTAAAATAAAAAGGGTTAACGAAATCGCCAAGGAATGGACGACGGAACTTAATCTGTCCTCGAAACCTGTCAATTTGCTGACAACATAGCTCTATTTCTCTACTTCTTGACCGGTGCCGTAGCCAGTCGCTTACGTTTGATTATTTTCGGTGGTTCCCAACCCTTGTGGACCATTACTACATTGCCCGCCAGGATCAACACCATCCCTGTCACTGCATTTGGGGTCCACCTGTAACCTTCCCATATCGTTGATATGACCAGAGCCACCATGGGAAAGAGTAAGGTGGCGTAGGCTGCCCTGTCGGCCCCGATATTGCCAACCAAGGCCAGATAGCAGCCGAAGGCAATGATTGATCCGAATATGGCAAGATAGACAAGAGATCCGGCATACATCAGGGTTGGTTCAAAGGTGAAGGGTTTGCCGCTGAGGACAGCAGTCGCCACTAGTGCGAGCGCTCCATATCCCATGCCAAAAGCATTGGTCTGCACAATCGGCAGGTTATTGTTTTTTTGATTATACGCTGAGGCAATATTGCCAAATGAGGCAAGCAGGGTCGCACCAATACACAGCAGCACGCCTCGAATTCCATGGTTGTCCAAAGAAAAAGCAGATATCTCTGGACGAAATACCAGGATGATGCCGGTCAGGCCCATCAATCCAGCAAAGATCACTTTTTTTTCGATTGGCTTGTGTAAAAACAGGGCACTGTTTACCACATTCATAATCAGAATGGTGGAAAACAGCATTGCTGCCAAACCGCTGGCAATATAGAGTTCTGCGATATAAAAGAGCAGATAGTTGAAGCCGAACAACAACAGCCCCTGGGTCGCCATGAAAACATGCTGCTTCCTGGAAAAGCGCATATTTAGGTTGAAGGCTTTACACCATATAAGAAGCAGCACCGAAGCCAGTGTGAAACGATAGGCCACCGAGACCACGGGGTCGACGACACCGAGCTGCATCTTTATGGCAATCCAGGTAGATCCCCAGATAAAGACAGTTGCTGTATAGAAAAGGAAGTTCTTCATTCTCTCCCCGGAGGGTTAAAAGATAACCCGTCTGCTGGAAATTTTTCTGCCCATTTACCAGGAAGACCAGAAGACCATAGCCAATTGCAAAAAACGATATAAAATTTATTGACCTGTCTATAGCTTCACACCTTATCTATCTCGAGAAATGATTGTTTAAGGTAGCCTTAATTTTTCAAAGAGGAAGGCGAACAAATGACAGGCAGCAGAATCAACTAAGAGAGAAGCCGTCGCCTCTTAGCGCCGTGAAGCGATCATCTCCATCTTGCCGGCAAGGTCGAAATCCTTTTCAGTGATTCCCCCGGCGTCGTGGGTCGCCAACTGAACCGTTACCCGGTTGTAGACATTGGACCATTCGGGGTGATGGTTGCTGCGCTCGGCGACAAATGCTGCCTCCGTCATAAAGCTGAACGCCTCCCGGAACGAGCGGAAAGTGAAGATGCGCTGCAACTTGCCATCTTCCACGATCCAGTTGGTGTGGGTGGTAATGAATTCGTCGATCTCATCCAAGGTTGCCTTGCGTGCGGTCATGGTCTGCTCCTGTCGCTATGATCTGATTGAAGATGGATAGCTCTGCGATTGGTTGATTCAGGTATCAGCTATCTGTCAACCATAGAGCAGTTCATCCCGAAAATAAAGTCAGGTTGAGCCAGCCACAAACGAACCAGATAAATTTCAAGTTAGCCAATATCACAATATCTTTGCATTGGCGGAGATAATCTATACATTGAGAGCTGCTGATCAGCGGCTTGCCGCTGGCAGGTTAGAACAATCATATCAACAACCTGTCGCCTGACAAGCAATAGGTTGGGCATAGATAATAGAAGATCAGGCCTGGTCAAAGGAATGTGATGACAGTAGCGGATGCAGATGACAAAGGCAGGAGCTGGATTATCTGGGCGGCACTGCTGGCCCTCTTCCTGGGAGCGCTGGACGCCTTGGTCATGACTGCGGCCATGCCAACCATTATTGCAGAGTTGGGCGGTCTTCATCTCTATGCCTGGACCTACACCACCTATTTCCTGGCGCGGGCGGTGGCCCTGCCGATATTTGGAAAACTCTCCGATATGTACTCCACCCGGATGCTGTTCCTGTTTTCCATCGGTCTTTTTCTAGTTGCATCCATCGCTGCCGGGTTTTCACAGTCCATGGGATTTCTGGTGGTAACAAGGATTTTCCAGGGAATTGGCGGCGGTGGTATATTTGCTCTCGTGTATGTTGTCCTTTCTGATGTATCAACTCCTGAGCACAGAGCCAAAACGATCTCTTTTGCCAGTGCCGTGTGGGGCATTGCCAGCCTGGTCGGGCCTACGCTCGGCGGATTTATTGTGACCTGGTTTTCCTGGCGCTGGATTTTTTTCATAAATATCCCCCTGGGCCTGGTTTCTTTTTACGGCATCGCTGTCTATTTCCAGGAATTTCGTGAGAAGACAGCTGGCAAGAATCTCGATCTGTTGGGGGCCTTTCTGCTGTCCGGGTTTATCCTGGGGTTGTTGACCCTGATCATTACCGGCGGCCGGGAATTACCCTTCTTATCAACACCTTATATCCTGATAGGTTGCGCGACAATCATTTCAGGGTACTGGTTTTTCAGGGTTGAAATGCGGGCAGAAAACCCAATGCTCAATTTCAACTATTTCAAAGATCCTTCCTACGCTCTGGGCAATGTGCTGGTCTTCTTTGCCAGCTTTGCCATTTTCTCACTATTCGCCTACGCACCGATTTTGCTTCAGGGTGCGCTTTCCCAGACTCCGCTTCAGGTTGGCTACGCCATGCTTTCCCTGAGCCTCGGCTGGTCGATCGGTTCCCTGCTGGCCGGCAGAAAAATGAACTGGATCGGTCATAAAAGAGCGGTTTTAATCGGTACCGTTCTGCTCGTTATCGGCACCGGCATGACGCTTGGATTTTCACGCACCACAGATATCACCGAATGTTTTGTGGCATTTCTGGTCGTCGGACTAGGTATGGGCTTTGTCTCTTTGACCACACTGCTGGTGGTTCAGGACAGTGTGGAACCTGCCAACCTAGGTGTGGCAACGTCATTTCACCAATTTTCCCGAACCATGGGTGGCACAATCGGGGTTGGACTCTGCGGCGGTATTGTTACGGACAAACTGATTGATGAGCTGACTGTTGCCGGACAGAAACTGCCTGAGACGCTTATCGGCATGCTTAAAGAGAGTATGGCCAATCTTTTTCAACAAGAGTTCCAGGCCATGATTCCGGCCGGGATGGATGCTATGCTTCAAAACGCAGTGCTAAACGGCGTCTATCTGGCCTTGATCATTGTTTTTGTGGTATCGGTTATCAATCTCGGGCTGAGCCTGCTGCTTCCCAGAAGATAAGTGGTTTCCCCAAGTGCCCCTTTTCATCCGGCAATGGTGTATTAGATTATCCGGTAGCAATCGAATCCCCCCTGAAGCGACCGCCTTTTTACGAGGAGAATAATGAAATCGACACTACTTATGCTGCTTCTGGTCGGCATCAGTTTTACACTGACAAGCTGTGTTACCTGCCAGGAATGCGGATCACTCAAGCGGAATCATGAGGTAACCCGCCTGTTCATGGACAATGAAATCGTTCCCGGCTACAGCTACTACTTCAACGGCAGGACACAATGGCCCTCCGCGGTTATGGCAATTGATTCGAACTACAGCATCAAGGCTGAATTCTGGAAACCAGTCGAGCTCGAGGGACAGGATATGTCGAGTTGGCTGCTTAATGCCGTCAATTGGAAGGGAGAGCTTAATACAAAAAAAAACGGGGCCGAGATTCTCAGCCCCGAGGGAGTTAGGGTTGGTATCTTTTTCTCTAAATATGACAATCTTATCACTAAATTCCAGAGCGATAAGGTAATCCAGGTCTATGCTCCGAGTTATCTGGCCGGACAGGGCAGGGGCGAGACCAGCAGAGACAATAGATAGCCCACACCTGCCCAGTATCCGATTTGCTAGTAGGTTTCGCTATGCAGCCGTTGCCGTGAAACTCACCCCGCCGCTGGACGAATCATGCGCCCCTTGAAGAGCAGACTTGAGCCAGGTTCTGCTGCTTCGCCAATCAACCCTAGTAGGGGGAGGTACTGAGTGGTGCTGACTGCTCACCTGCCCCATCGTCTCCACTGGTGAGCCGACGTGTGGCCTCAAGGGTCGATTTGGAGGCGGAACTGAACAGGACAAGATCGGTGGACGCGACTACCAGATCAAATCCCAGGTCCGCCATGCGTGCTGCATACTCCGGCGAACCGCAATGGATTCCAGCCTTTTTACCCGCCGCGTGAGCAGCCTTGAGAATCCGCTTGATGGCCTCGAGCATTTCCGGTTCTTCACGGTCGATGCCTAGTGGCAGATCAGTGCCGTAAAGCCCCAGAGTAAGATCGAAGGGGCCGATATAGACACCGTCTATCCCTTCAACTCTGGCAATTTCCTCCGCATTTCGATAGCCCTCCGCCGTTTCTATCATCGCCAGACACTGGATCATATCGTTCGCCTTGCTGCCATAGGCAGGATCCTTTATAAAACCGGCGCGGGCAGGCCCAAAACTTCTCTCGCCAAGCGGAGGGTAACGTACGTAAGAGGCAAGTCTGCGGGCTTCCTCCGTGTTGTTTATCATCGGACAGATGATGCCGAGAAAACCGGCATCCAGCAGTTTCATGATTATGGCCGGGTCGAGCCATGGCACCCGGGCAAAAGGGAAGGTCGGGCTGCCGTTCATCGCCTGCAGCATTGCCAGTGCCTTCTGATAGTCGATAAGGCCGTGCTGAACATCGATGGTAACGGTATCGAATCCCTGGCCAGCCATGATCTCCGTCGTTATTTCGTCGGGCAGCAGGGCCCAGCCACCGATCGCTGTACGTCCCGAGTTCCAGAGACGCTTGACTCTCTCATCCATTTTGTATCCTTGGGTTGTTTGTTCCTATAAGAATGGTTTATTAGTGTAACTCGATAATGGTAGGCGAATCCTTCTCAATCAAAACCAGACCTGTTTGCCCGCACCTCGATGTCTCAGAGCTCTGAGAGTTGCCCTTCACAAGGGAGCACTCCCCAACCCTTTGCAGATGAACATGCTGAGAGCGGAATGGTTTTAAAAATCGTGCAGTACAGATACACCCGGTTAACAAACTGCTATTTCCAACCTTGTTGTAACATAAATTTCTATTAGAGGAGCAAACAAAAAAACGGTTGCCTGGTTACCAGACAACCGTTCGTACCGCTTTTGAAGATGATCCGTTTGATCGGCGAAATTAAGAAAGATGTTCCTTGAAAAAGGCTATAGTTCGGTCCCAGGCCAGCTTCGCCTGTTCTTTGTCGTATCGCGGCGTCGAATCGTTATGGAAGCCGTGACGGGTACCTTCATAGTTGTACATCACAAAATTCTTATTGTTGGCCTCCAAAGCTTTTCTAAAGTCTTCCTGGCTTGCATTCACTCGCTTATCATCCTCGGCATAATTCATCATCAGGGGGGCTTGAATCTTGGCAACTTCTTCTGTTGGCGGAGCAACACCATAAAACGGGACACCCGCGTTCAGCTCTGGGCCCATTACCACCGCAATTTTATTGACAACCCCGCCACCCCAACAGAAGCCGGTTACCCCTAATTTTCCATTCGACAGTTCATGCCCTTTTAAGAATTTGGCACTGTTCAGTATGTCGGTGAACAATTTGTCCGTGTCCAACGATTTCTGCATGACCTTAGCATCGTCGTCGTTGCCCGGATATCCGCCGATCGGGGCCAACCCATCCGGAGCCAGGGCCAAGAATCCTTCTACTGCCGCACGACGGGCGACATCTTCTATATAGGGATTTAACCCTCGATTCTCATGGACAACCAAAACAGCCGGGAATGGGCCATCTCCCGCAGGCCTGACCAGGTAGCCGCGCATTTTGCCTGAACTACCGCCCGGAGAATCGTAGTCAACATAGGTCGCTTTGATACGTTCGTCTGTAAATGAAATCATTTGAGCTTTTGCATAACGCGGCAAAAGTGCTTCCGCCATTGCCACAGCGGAACCACTTACCACAACAAGTGCTGAGGCTTTATTGAGAAACTCCCGCCGGGTCATCTGGGTATGGCAGTATTCATCATACAAATCGTACACTTGGGGATCGATATAGCTCTCGGTCATCGGTGTCCTCCTTCTTGATAGTAAGGTTTCGTAAGAAATGGAAGGGGTCTGGATAACGG
>CAJQNS010000250.1 GCA_905479735.1 uncultured Desulfofustis sp. | reverse complement strand
AATAATGCGCACTTTATCATTCCTACGTATCCCAGGTTTTTGTTTATTGCTCTGTTTAGTCGCCGCCGTCTCAGACGCTGAACAGCAGAGTATCAATCTCAGCCTGGGAGAGGCTGTGCAGACCGCACTGCTTAAAAACCTCGGTTTGAGATTAAGCAAAGAAAACGTCGTTAGTGCCGAAGGCACCGCCCAGGCCGCAGAAGGAACATTCGATTACCAGCTGACCGGCGAGATCGGTGCTGGCGGCAAGAGTGAGACACCGGTCAGTGAATTCGTCGGTGCCGATGAAAACAGTGCGCTTTGGAACGCCGGTATACAAAAACGGTTCACTCCAGGTACCGAGATGGGGCTGTCCTGGAACAACGGCAACCTTGACACCGATTCGGATCTCTATTTCTTTGACCCTATCTATAACAGCGATTTGACCCTGGAACTGCGTCAGCCGCTGCTCAAGGGGTTCGGCAGAGATGCACAGATGGCTGATCTGAACAGCGCCAAGACCCAGCTCGAGGCCTCCTCCTACCTGGTGGACAGCGATGCGGCCGATCTCGCAGCCCAGGTCAAGCAGGCCTATTGGGAGTTGGTCTTCGCCCATCAGAACCTTGAAGTGCTGAATCTCTCACTGACGCTGGCTCAAAAATTGAGAGATGACACGGCTGCCAAGATCGATGCGGGCAAGCTGGCAGCCATCGATCTGTTTCAACCCGAATCCGAAGTCGCCCAGCGGGAACAGGATCTGATAACCGGCGAGAGGGAAGTCGGTTTTGCCGAGGACAACCTAAAACTATTGATGAACAGCGAGGACTGGCTCATTCCCCTGAGACCTCTCGACAAACCATCAACAGAGCCAGTGCAGCCTGACGTCATCCAGGTATATGAAAGTGCCCTGGAGAACCGTCCCGATCTGCAGGCGGCGACGCTGCAGATCAAATCGGCACAGTACCAGTTGAACAAGGCTGAAAACAATCGCAAACCATCAGTCGACATTCTCGGAACACTTGGTTATGGGGCCAGGGCGGAGGACTATTCGACGGCATTGGGCGATTCTTTCTCCGACGGCGATACCCGTTGGCAGGTGGGACTCAGTTTTTCTCGTCCCCTGAACAACTCTCAGGCGAAGGGCCAGTACCGCCAGGCTCTGGCGGCACATAACAAAAGCAAGACCAGCATGGAGTTGTTGAAACTGGAGATCAAACGTGGGGTCAGGAGCACTGTCAGAGATGTCCTACTGGCCCTCAAGGCCGTCGAAGCAACCCGCAAAACTTCGATTGCTACGGAAAAGAGGTTGGAAGCGGAACAGATAAAATTCGAAGCCGGGCGATCGACCACCCTCGACGTACTCATCGCCCAGCAGGATTTTTCCCGGGCTCTGTCAAATGAGAACCTTTCGAAAGTCGTCTATGCTCAATCCCTTGCAGAGCTTGACCGCATCCAGGGCACCATCACCATCCCCTGAACGAATTGCCGATGCAGAGCAAAGGACAGATACTGTACCAATCTGGCATTCTCAAACAACGGGCTCAGTTGGCCCGCGAAGCGCTGCACAGCTGCACACTCTGCCCGAGGCGATGCGGCGTCAACCGGCTCGAAGGAGAGACAGGGGTGTGCGGGACGGCGGACAGGGCAGTGATCGCCAGTTACAACAGCCATTTCGGAGAGGAGCAGCCCCTGGTCGGCAGCCATGGATCGGGCACGATATTTCTCTCGGGCTGCAGCCTCGGCTGCAGCTTCTGTCAGAACTTTGATATCAGCCATAATCCGTCTGCAGGTACCGAGGTCGATGACGAAACATTCGCATCCATAATGTTGGAGTTCCAGTCCCAAGGCTGCCACAACATAAATTTCGTCACACCCGGTCATGTGGTTCCTCAAATCCTACAAGCGCTCATCCCAGCCTACGAGAACGGCCTAAAACTGCCGCTGGTATTCAACAGCAGCGGCTACGATTCTGTATCGACGCTACTATTGCTCGATGGCTTGATCGATATTTACATGCCGGATTTTAAATTCTGGGAAAGCCGGAGTGCAGAGAAATACACCGGTGCTGCCGACTATCCGGAGATGGCCTCAAAGGCCGTCAAAGAAATGCATCGACAAGTTGGTGATCTGTACATTGGTCAGGACGGAATCGCCAGCCATGGGCTGCTGATCAGGCATCTGTTGATGCCCGGTGGACTTGAAGAAACCAAGGCCATTTTAGAGTTCATCGTCCAGCAGATATCCGCAGACACCTACGTCAATGTGATGGACCAATACCGCCCTAGCGGAAATATAGGCCCCCATAAGGAGCTGCAGACGAGCATAAATCCGGAGCATTATCGTGAGGCCTTAGGATATGCTGAGAAAATAGGCCTGAGACGTCTCGACCAGCGTGACCTGAGCTCTCTTCTCAGGCGCCTCGGCCTTACCATTTAAACCGGAGCAGAAGCTCCTATTTTTGCTCGCCCTCCCAGACGGCCAGATTCGACTCGATGAAGTCGATGATCCGCTGGTGTTCTTCACTACCCTTGCCCTCGACCAGAATTGGTTCTCCGAAAGCAAAAAACACTTTTCTGGAAGGTACGATTTTACCAAAATCCTTGGAAATTTTCCCATTCTCCCAGGCATCGGTGAGCAGTGCCAGCGGGATAATGGGAACCCCTGCTCTGCGAGCCAGTTTGACACCGATAGTGCTGAACTGTTCCGGGTTAAACGCTGTCCTGGTGGTCTGAGGAAAGACGATGATCGACAGGTTGCGAGAGACTCGCTCAACTCCTTGTTCGAGCACTGTCTTCAGGTCCTGTCGGGGATTTGTCCTAGTCACGGCGATTGGACTCCGAGAGCTCATCACGTGCTTGAACACCGGGACTTCAAGCAGACTCTGTTTTATCACGTACGTGAAGGTTTTATAGGAGAGAATCCAGGAAGGCAGAGTGACGGTCTCCAGGACGCTAAGGTGATTGCCAACAAAAATGACGGGACCATCGACCGCCTTTATATGCTCAAGCCCCCGCACGTCAAACTCTACACCTACTGATTCCAATGCCCGAAGGACCTGGACAGAGTAATCCTGCCACACTTCAGGGGTATACTGCCCCCGTTTGGCAAGAGCAGCCGATTGGTAGACCACCTTCAGAAAGCGGGGATAGAAACACAGGCTTGGAAAGAGAGGCTTGGAGGTGCCGGTTCCGGGGCTTACACTCTGATAGGTAGAGTCATTAGTCGATAAGTTCTGCATCGAGCTGCTCCTGTCCAGGAAATTTGCGGTTCTACTGACCGGCCCTGGCTTTGGCCACCGCATCTTTGACGGGAATTTCGAACGGTTCGAGCCGGCTTAAAAATTCCGGCAGTTGATCTTTGGCCTGACGGGCCTCGGCAGGAGAATCGAACTCGCCCCAATAGAGCATTACCGTCTGTGGCTGTACGGATTTTCTGAGGATATAGAGCTTCTCAATAATCGGCCGATAGTCTTCGTCGGAGAGCATATAGCGGACATTTTGCTGGGCATCCTTTGAGTCCAGGACCATGAGTTGAACCGTATATTTATTTCTGCTTCCTCCTACCAGCCAGCGGGAGCCGGCTGCCAGGCGCTGGGCATAATAGGCCCCTGAATCCTTTGTTTCAACTTGCCGATTTGGCCTGGCAGGTATCGGGGCTTGATCATTCTCCAGCGTCTCATCGATAGAGGCGACTCTTTCCGGTTCCCGAACAGTCGTTGTTGGTTCGTCTTGATTTTCGACCATAGCCGGAGGCTGCACTTCTTGAGATGTACTTGGAGCGGGTTGACCTTGAACAGCCTCTGGTTCGGCTGGAGAGACCGAAACCTCTACCTGATCCGGTTTTTTCTTGCTGTCACTTTCGAGAGTAACCACATCCAAAGGCGCCGATTCGGTTGCAGTTTTTTTCTTGGGTGTAACGGTCAATTTTGGAGTTGTCCCTGATTCGGCCGAGACAGAATTTTCAATTTGTTTTGGCTCTTCCGAAAGATTTTGCGCTGCCGCTGGTTCTTGCTCCTGCTCTTCCGGAGCCTCAACCGTGACCGTTTCCAAAGGGGCGTCCGGTTCAGCTTCCTCTGAAACTGTCTGGGTCACAGTGCTGAACTCCTGGGCAGGAGCTGGCGCTGATTCAACAATTTCAGCAGGCTCCACAGGTGCTTTCAGCTCAGTTGGAGGCTCATCCTGAGTTACTTGGCTTTCTACCTGCTCGGCCCTCACTGGGCTCTGAGCTACGTCTATCGGTGGGGCCTGCTGGACTGACTGATCCGCTGTCTGGCGAGCTGGTCCCAGATCTTCAACGGTCTCTTCAACAGTCTCTTCGGCGGTCACTTCCGGAGCACTTCGATCGACTGTCTCTTCAGCCACCTCCACGACAGCCTTTGATGGACTGGCCTTTTCAACCAGGAGTTCCGGCTCTTCCGGGACTATGGCCGGCGAAGGGGGTTGCAGCGGCTCCACTGGCAGTGACGGCTGAGGAATTTCAATTGGATCCGGCTCTACCTTTTCCAGAGTAAGTTCGGGAACAATTTCAGCTGCAGGGATCGATTCGGCCTCTTCTTCATCTCCCCCCCAGAACAGCACCCTAATTAGGATCAAGGCGACAATAACGGCGCCGGCAGCATACCACCGAGCTCCAATCCGGGGTACTTTGAGAAAGTCCAAATCGACATTTCCCAATCCGGCCGGGCCGGAACCGTCATCATCATACTCATCTTCCAACGCCGCACCATTCTCACCGGCCAACCTTTTCAAATCGAGAAATTTTCCAGCCAGTTGGTTGATAAGCCTGAAATTGCCTCGGGCAATGTCTGCTATCTCCACCGCCTGGGCCAGAGAAAATCGTTTCTGCTCCTCCGTGTCCGAAACGTCGAGGCAGTGGTTGAGGTAGAGATGCGTATCTTTGCCATCGAGCGGGTCGAGGCTGAAGTGCTTGTCCTCGACGACTTTGAAACTGATGATTCCGAGCTGTTTGAAGTTCAGCGCAAAAAGCGGTCTCCCGCTGAATAGCAGTTGGAGCGAAAGCCGCTCGTTATTTACCTGATCTATCATCCTCCGGATTCTTTCCAGCGTCGCCAGAAATATGTTTTCCGCACCGTCAAGGATAATGATCAACCGGCGGTTCTCCTGGTTCAGGATCTCGACGGCTTTCTCCAATTGTCTGTTTCTGTCGGATACCTCTTCAGTATCCTCCAGCTTCACCTGGGCTGCAATGCGGTTGACTATCTCGTCAAACGACTCAGCGCCCTGATCAAAGAAAAGCACTTCAGTATCATCTTTGAGCTCCTGCTCAACCATCCGGCAGAGCATGGTCTTGCCGGAGCCGTCGGTACCCGTCAGCGTGAGCAACGGCACTTCAGCATTGAGTGCCGCCTTTATATCGTCAACAATCTCCCTTCGCGCACCACCGCCAAAAAAGATGGAGGTGTCCACTATATCTTGAAAGGGTTGCCGGGCTGATTTCATACGGTTTTCATAAACTTAAATTGGATTACAGTAATTGTTTTTCCCCGTTCTGATAGCATAAAAAATGTCAAACTTAAAGAAGCTTCCACAATGACTGACAATTCAATTCATTAAAATACACTACATTCACTTAAATGTTCGTCCAAATCGAATGGCAGATCAACAAAAACAGTCGGGGAAACAACAACCGTAATAGGTCATAGTAATGCTTTTCTCCCAGTCAGCTACTTTCTAGTCGTAAATAAACAATCCCACATGTCGCCAACAAAATTGCAACCAATTTCAAAAGCGTTACTCGCTCCTGAAAAAAATATATCCCCATTATCAAGGCAAACAGAATACTGGTTTCCCTCAACGACGCAACAAGAGCAATCGGTGCTTTTGTAAAGGCCCATATAACTAACAAATATGCACTAAAAGAAGCGCTTCCCCAAAAAATGGTCTGACCGAGGTGTATGCTGAATATCTTGCCAAGCAAGCCAGGCCGGATAATCCTTGTCATTACACCAAAGACCAGAGCATCGAGCGTGGTAACAATAGCCTAGTAGCCGACGGCGGTTCCTGCTTCGCGGGCCCCTAAGCCATCAATTAATGAATATGCCGCGATAAAACCTCCGGTGGTAAATGCCAACAGAACAGATTTATATCCTCCCATCGATTTCTCATGAAAACTGGTAATGGATATGCCCATGAGACCAGTCCCTATCAATACAAGTGCCAATATTTGAGGCGGCGTATAGCGTACACCTAAAAAAAATCGAAATCAGGGCAATGATCAGCGGAGAACTGCCGCGAGCCAAGGGATAGACCTGGGTAAGATCAGCCAACCGATATGAATTGAGCAGCAAGATCTGATACCCCAGATGGAGAAAGACACCCACTACGATAAAAAAGACAAGTTCGATGGAAATCTCGGGGGAATAAAAAAGGGCACCTGCACCGAGAAGGCCTCTACCAAGAACCACAGATACCATGGCTTGAAAGGTATCGGTAGATCGTTTGACAAACAAATTACAGGTAGCATGGAGCAGAGCCGCAAACAAAACTACCGCTATGATATCTAGATTCATCACCCGCCCCACGAATTGCGTTGGAAAATCCTGATTACACAGGCTAACTATTCCTTTCTGTTTTCTTGGTCGTACTCCTTTATAAGCTATAATTTCAGGGCATTATGCCAGCCTCACGTTCAGGGCGCAGAAGAGAAAAGGGAAGCGGGAAAACTGCTACTCACATGGCCTGTGGTACCTTAGTTCAGCCCCCACCTATGAGTGGCAGAAATACGACTCTTTCTCCACCCTTCAGCACCTGGTTGAAGGTGCCTTCTCTGCCATCAATGTAGACCGATTCAACATCTGTCTTTTTAATATCAAGATGCTGCAGCAAAGATCCTATCGTTGCAGGCGCAACGATATCAACGGCAGCCTTAGAGAATCTGTTTTCCCGTAGAGGTGGGTAGAGGGTTACGGTGACCTTTATCAGGCAAGGATCATCAATCACATTCATTCAGCGTGAGTGACATACAGGGTTTTGAGAGATAGTAACCGGCGAAGAACATATTCAGTCAAACCCTCCAATTGACACATGCTTGGTCTCAAGGTAGGCATCAATGCCTTCGCTGCCCAGTTCCCGGCCCCAGCCGCTCTGCTTGAAGCCCCCAAAAGGGCAGTTGCTGGTGGGCGGTACCGGGTCGTTGATACCGACCGTGCCTGCCTCCAGGGCTTCGGCTACCCGAAAGGCTCGCTTCAGGTCAGAGGTGAAGGCATAGGCGGCCAGGCCAAATTCGGTATCGTTGGCAGTTTTCAGGACCTGCGCCTCGTCCCCGAATCGGTAGAGCGCCGCTATTGGGGCAAAGATCTCCTGCTGGTGACAGCTCACCTGCTCGGGTACATCGGTAAGCAGAGTCGGAACCAGAAAATTGCCCTCCTCGCCGAATCGGTTGCCGCCCGCCATAATCCGTGCTCCTGCGTCGACAGCCTCATTAATAAAGCCCAGGGCGGTGGAAAGAGCGCGGTCATCGATCAGCGGGCCGATGTCGACACCGTCGGTGAGACCGTTACCCACCCTGAGGTCTTTTATTCTGTCGGACAGGATAGAGACGAGCCGGTCGTAAATGGTATCCTGAATATAAATTCGATTGGCGGCAATACAGGATTGGCCATTGTTGCGGAATTTGGTCACCAGAATGCCCTCGACGGCCTGGTCCAGATCGGCATCCTCGAAGATGATCACCGGGGCGTTGCCGCCAAGTTCGAGCGAGAGTTCGGTACAGGTGTCGGCTGCCCCTCGGATCAAGGAGCGGCCGACCTCGGTGGATCCGGTGAAGCTGATTTTGCGGCACACGGGATTTTCCAGCAGTTCCATGCCTATCTCCGCGGCAGAGCCTGTGACCAGTTGAAATACGCCTTTGGGCAGGCCGACCGCGTCGATACAGCGCGCCAGTTCACAGGCTGACAAGGGGGTCGAACTGGCCGGTTTGAGAATGACCGTGCAGCCCGCCGCCAGTGCAGGGGCGATTTTTCGTATGGCCAGGACTAGGGGAAAGTTCCAGGGCGCAATGGCCCCCACCACTCCCACCGGTTGGCGGATGACCAGGTGACGCTTGCCTTCAGCCTGTGGGGGAACGACTCGACCGTAGGCCCGGCGCCCCTCTTCGGCAAACCAGAGCAGATGATCGATGGACATCGCCACTTCACCTTTGGCCTGAGCCAGCGGCTTGCCGTTTTCTTTAGTGATGAGTTCGGCGAAGCGCTCTGCTCTCGATTCCATTTCGGCTGCTATGGCGCGCAGATAGTCGCCGCGCTCCAGCGCAGTGGTTGCTTTCCACTCCTCAAAAGCAGCCGCAGCGTCATCGATTGCTTTGGCAACCCCGGCCCGGTCGACGGTCGCCACTTCGGCAAAAGGCTCGCCGTCGGCGGGATTGGTTACCGTTAGTTTTCTTTCACTGTCGCGCCACTCGCCGTTGAGCAGCAATTTATAGTTGTCCATTATCAAGGCCCCATATGAGTTAGTCTGAAATGAATACCAGACTACATATTAACCACCCTCAGAGCAGCCACAATGACAGGGCCGGAACAAAAGCCAAAATCAGCACGACAATAAGCATGGTAAATACGAAGGTGACTGCATGCCTCGAAATTGACATCACCGATTCGCCCGTTACCCCAGACACAACGAAGAGATTAAGCCCCAGCGGTGGGGTGATGAACCCGATGCCCAGGGCGGTAATCATGAAGATACAGAAATGTATTTCATGCATCCCTATTTCGAGCGCAAGCGGAAGGAGCAGGGGAGAGAGTATAACGATGTTCGGAGTGGTTTCCATTACACACCCGGCGACCATCAGAATAACCAGCATCAGGAATATGATAAGGTACTGATTCGTCGTAAAATCAGTGATGCTCTGCACGAAAAATTGAGGAACCTGCAGTGATGCGAGCGTTTGTGCCAAAGGCAGTGACATGGCGATTATCGGCACTATCACACCGTTTACTTTCGCCGATGTTTCAAGCATATCGGGGAAATCTTTCAAACTCAAGGTCCCCTGAAACAAACCGATGATAATGGTGGTCACGACCGCGACCGCTGCAGACTCGGTCGGCGTAAAAATACCGGAATAGATACCGCCTAAAATAATAAACGGAATCAAAAGCGCCCAGCGGCCATCATAAACGGTTTTGGCAAAATGTTTGAAATCAAAACCGATCCGCGAATCTTCGTAGCGTTTGAATTTGTTGACGATGACGTTGGTAATCATAACCGATAGCAGGATCAACACACCAGGCACTGCCGCCGCCAGAAACAGGGTGGAAGCGGAAATTCCGAGCACCAGGCCGATAATGATATAGGCAATCGATGGTGGAATCAAAATACCGGTGCAGGCTCCAGCGGCAACCATCGCGCAGGCATAGCCTTTTGGATATCCCTTCTCTACCAGACGATCAATGGTGATACGGCTGATTGCAGCAGCATCCGCTGCGTCAGAACCGGAAATACAAGCAAAAAATCCACAGCCGAGCACCGTCGCGGTTCCTGAACCAGCCCTTTGCCAGCCCATCACAGCTTCTGCGACCTGGAGCAGTTTCAACGACAGACCCGTTCGCACCAGCACGTCACCGGTCAGGATAAAGAGCGGTACCGCGATCAAGGCAAATGAATCGACGCCGTCAAACAGTGCCTCACCCAGAAGCGTGAGCGGTAAAACCCCGGTGAAGTAAAGCATGGCCATTGATCCAAGCCCGATTACAACCCATATTCTGACGCCAAGAAGGATCATTACAACCATGCCGATCAGCGGTCCGTAAAAATCCCAGCCAAGCGCTAATTCCTGTGCTTGCCCTAATAATGGATACATTTTTTACTCCTGTTATTCAAAAAGTGCGTTGCCTTCAAACGCAGGCCTGTTGGCCCTCAAGTCACTCCAATCACGCCATAATGACTGAAGAATGCGGACTAGCATCATTGAAAATCCGATTGGGACGGCCGCAAGGAACCAGGCTTGACTTACCCTTAAGCCATGGGTGACCGAATCGAAATGTAATGAGACCAGAACCGATTCCATGGACATATAAATCGATACGACTGCAAGAATCAGCGTGGCGATATCACCAAAGATATAAAGGATCAATTTCATCCGGTTGGGTAACACGTTGAGGATGACATCTATCCTTATGTGAGCTCTTTCTTTGATCGCTGCAGAGGCGCCAATATAGGCGATATAAATAAATGCGTATCGGGCAATCTCCTCCGTCCAGACAGATGAATACGAAAGTACGCTGCGCCTCACCACCTCAATGAAAATGGTACTTACGATCAACGTATACAAAGGCAACAGGAGATATCGCTCACCATTTTCATCAATAGCGCGAAGTATCGTTTTTAACTTCATAAGGTCATCCTCGTATTGGAAATTGGTAACCTAAATCTATTGCGGACGGACCGGCAAAACCGCGCCGAACCGCCCGCCCTTCTTCTAGTGCCTATGACACATCATGAACATAGTAGCCGTTGAACGTATTGGCAGCTTCCTGCAGGGCGTCGAACTTATCGACTGAGCCAAGCAGTTCCTTCTTGATGTCGTCCCAGGCCGGCAGCTGGGCCCCGGCTTTGGCGACCCACTGCTCTTTCTCTGCCGGGGTCGGCGCATAAAACTGCACTCCGGCCTTGGTCATTTCAGCCATCGAGAAAGCCCGGGCGGCCGGAACCATGGCCAGGTTCTGGCGAAAGGTTATATCACTGGCGAACTCAACGCCTTCCTGGACATCTTTGGGCAGGCTGTTGAACCACTCCAAGTTACAGGAATAGACCTGGGCATCCGGAACCGCGGCGTTGAAAGTGACCCAGGAGAGGATCTCCTTGAAGCCGAATACATACAGGGCCCCGACTGCGGGATCCAAGGCGTCTGCGACACCCTGTTTAATAGCTGACGAGGTCTCCCCCCAGGCAACCGGGGTCGGGTTGGCACCGAGCAGCTGGTAGAACTTCTGGAGGATCTTCGATCCCGGGACGCGGAATTTGATTCCCTGGAGCTGCTCCGGTGTCTTGATCGGCCCATCGACACCTTTACGAATGGCACAGGTGCGCGGATCGATGTTGACGTACCAGAGAGCCTTGAAACCTTTGGCCTCGATCTTCGGGTTGATCTCGCTCTTCCAGGCGTCGGAGGTGACCAGATTGATGAACTGCTGGTTTTCACCACACATGTAGGGGATGTTGATGACATCCGCAGCCGGTGCGAACGGAGCAAAGTTGGAAATCGAATGCTGGGCGACCTGGATCGTGCCTCCCTGAACTTTCTGGACCAGGGCGCTGCCGGCGCCGAGCTGACCGCCCGGAGCGAGTTTTACGTAGATCTGGCCGTTGGTGGTATTCTCGACATTATCCTTGAAATTCCACTGCATGATCGGATAGGACCTGGATGCCCCGAGGATATAAGCGGTGGCCAGATTCATGGTGAATTTGGCGTTTTTCTGGCGCTCCTTCTCCTCATTGGCTGTCTGGGCCACGGCTTCCGTATTCCATAGAAAACCGTTGCCGAGTGCCACAACCGCAGCAGTGAAGCCGAATTTTGCACTTATTTCCATAAAACGACGACGATCTTTGTTTTTTACCTCTTGCATTTCATTGCGCTCTTCCATGTTCTTCTCCTGTTCTAGTTGTTGTTTGTTTCGGGGTTTGCTTTCCAGTCGGCCTCTCGAAAAAGAGCGGCCACGATAAATGCGATTGATGCAACAAACATGATGAGAAACTCACCGATGTCTCCGATGTGAAACAGCTCCCATCCATATACGATGTTGCCTTTGCCAATCAGCATGTTAATCACATAAAGACTGAACGATACAGTCGCCACAATAATGGCAATCCGAGCCCCAAACTTATGCTCGGAAATAGTTTGTCCGTTTGTCATATCTGATCCCAACTGTTGATTTTTTATCTATGGTCAGATTCTGTTCTCGTGCACATCAGGAACCAATCACCTTGTACACGGCATTACAGTCTTCTTTTCCATGCCCGGCAGCAGATGCCTGTTTGTATAGATCAAGGACAGCTTCCATTGCTTTCAGATCGAGCCCCCATGATCGAGCCATTTCACAGCCAAGCCTGACATCTTTTAGAGCCAGGTCCAGGCCAAAACGGTTATCAAAATCATCTTGGGCAATCCAAGGACCGCGTACATCCATCTGAAAGCTTCGGGCACCGGTATCCTGCAGCAGCTCAACCAGTACCTTCTTCTCGATCCCGGCCTTTTCACCGGCGCGCATACCCTCGGCAAGAACGGCCAGGTTGGCCATGCCAACCATGTTGCTGATCAACTTGACAGCACAGGATGCTTCCACGCCGCCCATATAGTAGGTAGGGGAACCGATGATGGGCCAGATATCAGACAACTGATCGTACAGTGCTTTATCGCCGCCGATAAAAAGAGGCTCTTCAGCCTTTTCAGCATGGGCAGGGGTTTTACCCAGCGTACACTGCATAAATCCGATTCCTTTGTCTGACGCTGCATCTCTTAATTTGACCGAGGTTTGCGGATCGATGGTACTCAGTTCCACATGAACCGCCCCTTTCTTCATCTTGGCGAGAAGACCGTCATCACCGAGCATTACACCTTCAACATGCGGCGGCATCGGCAAGCTTGTGAACACCAGATCACAGCCGACCAGATCATCAAGCGACCCTGCTGCTGCACCTGTCGTGCCTGCAGCGAGTGTCTTCTGCACCGCCTCATCACTGAGATCGAAAACCATTACCTCTTTTCCGGCCCTAATGAGATTTCGGGCTAATGGCCCCCCCATCAAGCCTACTCCAATGAATCCTATAGACATCTTACTCCTCCATGTATTTCCTGGTTATTTATCTGTGGACATATGCGTATGCAACTGCGCCCCTGCCCCTTCTAGTCTTCTACAAGCCAGTCGAGACCGAGTTCGACCAGTTTTCCGCGTGTCGGCCGACCTTCACTGTCCCAACCGGACATCTCGTAGTACAAATCAATCCAGCCTCTGAACTTATCAGGATCAAAGCGCATGCCCTTCAACGGGCCAGACGGCATTTTCTCGAACCATCGGCGGATAACGGTATCATCATCTGGAGTGAACCCGCAGCGATTGTTAAATACACGTGACATGACATTGGCCCGCTCTACTCCCAGAACGATCTCGTACAGGCTCGTGTCCCAACCAGTGATGGCCCTGACCGCTTCCTCCAGGCGGCTGAAGGTCAAAGCGTGGATCGGAACCGAACAGAAGTTGCACAGCCCCAGTAAATTGTTTATGCCCCAGGCTTTTTGGCCAACGTGGAAAAAGCGGACCTTGGCTGCGTCGGTCTTCACCGGATCCACCGGATCGAGCAGACCAAGCGGAAATAGCTTGCTGATACCATCGCCCTGGAAAGCAACATCGTGAGGTGTTTCTATGTGATCGCCACCGGTGGCGCCCAGGGCAAACCCCAGTCCCATACCGGTCTTACCGCGACCGTCATGTAGACCGAGTTCCTGGCCTTTGATGTGAAAGGCGTAGCGATCGGCGCCCCTGCCAATTTTCTCGGCAGCCCTTTTGACTCCCAGGCTGAGCACATCGCCAATCCCTTCTCGGGCAGCGATTTGCTTGATCAGCCAAATCAACGCATCAACATCACCGAAACCGATCGATTTGCCGCCGGTGTCTTCGGTGGTGAGAATACCCTTATCAAAGCACTCCATGGCAAAGGCAATCACGCAGCCGGTCGAAATCGTATCGAGTCCGAGCAGGTTGCAAAGTTGATTGGCATAGGCAATGGCGGGCAGGTTATCGATCTCCAGCATCGAGCCAAAGGCGGCAAGTGATTCATATTCTACACCGCCAAAACGCTTATCCAGTGGGTATTCTGCGTCCTCGAGTTCGACCCTGCGCTTGCAGGCGACGCTGCATTGCCAGCAGGTGCCCCGTGAATGAAAGATGGTCTCATGGTAGGGTTCAGCCGATAATTTATCGGCCCCTTCGAATTGTCCCTCCTTGAAGTTGCGGGTGGGCATAAAACCAGAGGCATTGACCCCCTCGACCAAAACCGACGTGCCGAATTTCGACAAGCCGACGTTGGGTGGGTGGCTCTTGATTCGTTCACGATGCCAGGAGCCAATTTCTTTCACCTTTTCCGGGTCGGCCATTGACAGTTTGGCGGTACCTCGCACAGCGATGGCCTTGAGATTTTTTGATCCCATAACAGCGCCCATTCCGGTTCGACCATTAAAATGTTCCAGGTCGTTCTGCAGGCAGGCATAAGATACCAGCTGTTCTCCCGCAGGTCCGATGCTGACCACCCGTACCCTTTTTTCACCGGTCAACTGACGCAGACTTTCAAGGGTTTCCCAGTTGTCCAACCCCCAGAGAGAGGCGCCATCACGGATTTCCACCTGACCGTCGTTTATCCATAGATAGACCGGTTTTTCGGCTGCCCCTCTGATGATGATCGCATCAAAACCGGCAAATTTTAATTCAGGTCCGAAAAATCCGGCTGCTTCAGTTCTTGCAAACCCTCCAGTTAAGGGTGACTTTGCACCTACCGAATAGCGATTAAATCCAGCAATCGGTGCGCCGGTGACTACGCTGCAGGCGAAGATCAGGACATTCTCCGGACCAAGCGGATCAATCCCCGGATCAATTTCATTGAGCAGCGTCTCTGCTATGATCCCGGTTCCGCCCCAGTAGGTGCGGTACCACCGTTCTTCAGGTTCTCTTACCTCGTGGCTTCCTGTTGTCAGATCAACAACAAGGATTTTACCGTTATAACCGTTGGCCATCATGTTCCTCCATCAAATAGCTGTCATTACAGCTCATTTTTTATTCAAACAAAGTTCCTACAGGCAGCGGTACCTGCAAAATATTTCCAAAAAGGGTGTAAAAGCCTAAGACTATGGCCCCTGCTATAACAGGGTAGAGCAGTTTTCTCTTCTTTGTCCATTGGTCGTACATGGCAATGAACATCAATAAAAAGAAGGTCAAAATGCCGGGAATCAGAAAACCGAGCCAGGGCATGGCCAGACAGCCCACCAGCATAGCAGCCACGAGGGCCACGCGCCGCGCTGTTGAGGCCTCTACTAATGACTCGCCCTTCGCAAGGCGCGGTTTAACCAGGTTCCAGACTATCAATGTCAGGCTGAGAATAATCATGGCGATGGCCACAGCCCGGGGGAAGACGTATGAGTCAGAATCGAGCATGTGCGTAGTATCCCAGAGAAATACCACCGCGACGAAAATAAACAGGCAGGCCATGAAGATGGTCGAGGTGTCGCGTTGCAGCGAACCTTGGAGATTATTCGACATGAGGAACCTCCCCCGTCCTTTTCCCGAAGCGTGAACGGATTACCGGATAGAACAGCGACAATAATATAAAAGCAATAATTGCCAGGCTTATCGGTCGTCCGAAAAACATTTTCCACAACTCCCCGGTTGCCGCACCGATTGTCCAGGCCTGAACAAATCCCTGCTCGGCGATCCGGCCAAGAATGAGACCCAGAACAATAGGCGACGGACTGAAGCCGAAACGGTTGAGAATCCAGCCAATCACCCCGAGCACGATCATGATGATGACATCTGATATCGAGTTGCGAATCGCGTAGGTGCCGATCATCGTCATAAAAGCTACTGTTGGCACCAGCAGTGCCTTGGGTACGGTGATGATGGTCTGGTAAGCGTAACGTCCAATGACCAGCCCCACCGGCAGCATCAGAAAAGTAGCTAGGTAGAGACCGTAAATAAAGGTAAAGACAATCGATGCTTTTTCGGTAAACAGGCTGGGCCCCGTTCTGATGCCTTGAATGAGCAGGGCACCGAGAATGACAGCGTCGGGAGGGGTGCCGGGGATACCCAATACCAGGGTCGGAATAAATCCGCCGCCGACCGTCGCGTTGTTGGCCGATTCGGTGGCCAAGACCCCCTCCGGTTCGCCTTTACCGAAATTTTGGCTGTTCTTTGAAGTGCGGCGAGCTTCCGTGTAGGCCACCAGACCGGCGATCGAACCACCAGCGCCGGGCAGAATTCCCACCAGCGTACCGATTACTGAACTGCGCAGCAGGCTGAACTTGGCTTTCCATGAAATGGCCAGCGCTTCAAGGAAACGAAAACCTCGCGGTTTGTGGTCAACCTTGAGATGCCTGTCCGGGGTGGCCACCAGATCAATCAGCACCGGTATACAGTAGAGGCCGATCAGGGCAGTCACGGTCTCGATGCCGCCGAGCAGCACCTGGCTGCCGAAAATAAAGCGCACATCGGCGCTGATCTCGGCTATACCAACGCAGGCGAGCAGCAGGCCGAAGCAGGCGCCGATCAATCCTTTTAAAAGATTTCCTTCGGAAAGTGCGGAAATCAGGGTAAGCCCAAATATCGCCAGCCAGAAATATTCAACCGGGCCGAAGGCCAGGGCGATTTCCGCCAGCGGCGGCGCCAGCAGCAGCAGAAAGGTGGCGCCCACGAGCCCGCCGGTGACCGAAGCGATACAGGCAACGGTAATGGCCAGATCTCCCTGACCCTTTTTGGCCATCGGAAAGCCGTCAAAGGTGGTGGCAATTGCCGAGGGTGTTCCCGGGGTATTGAGTAAAATAGCGGCATAGGCCCCGCCATAAATGGCGCCGGTATAGATGGCACCCATCATAATGAGCGCCGACGTCGGTTCCATGGAAAAGGTGATCGGTACCAGGACGGCAACCGCCATGGTTGCAGTCAGTCCCGGCAGCGAACCGATAACCGTGCCGGCAATGACACCGCCCAAGGCAAGCATAATGTTCAGCGGTGTCAGGGCCGCGAATAGATATTCAATACCCGGCATTTTCTAATTCTTCCACACGGTAGTGGTCACAGATGTCACGCGCAGGCCCCTTATAGTGCTGCTGATATGGTGGCGTTCAGGTCTTCGCTGCACCACTGCCTAACCGGGATGAATAATTCCGCAAATTACTCCTTCCCCATCCCGGTCGTTCCGTATCAGCAGTTAATTGAAAATTTATTACTTGATGATATTTGCTTCCCTCGCTGCCTCCAGCATTACCTTTGACTGCTCTTCGATAAACGCCTGGTAGCCTTTGTAGTCCACATCAAGCAGGGCCATGCCATCAGATTCCATACGCTTGCGGAACTCGGGATCAGCGTTGATCTCGCCGATCATGTCAGAGAGTTTCATGCGGATATCTTCAGGCGTTGACTTGGGCACTGCAATACCGCGAAAAGCACCGGAGACGAGTTCGAAGCCCAGTTCCTTGAAGGTCGGTACGTCCGGAAACTCGGGATGACGCTCGTCCATGGCCACGGCGAGCATGCGGGCCTTTTCGGCCTGCTTGGCTCCGACGGAGGTATAGCCCCATTCGGCCACGACCTGCTTGCCGAGCAGCGCGGTAACCGCTGCACCCGTTCCCTTGAAAGCAACGTAGGTGGTCTTGATGCCGGCCAATTTGTCGAAACGCAGCTGGGCTATATGGTTGGCGGTTCCTTTGCCTGATCCGGAAAAAGTAACTTTGCCCGGATTCTCTTTGGCGTAGGCGATCAGATCGTCTAGCGTCTTGAACTCGCTGTCGTTGTTAACCACGATGGCATCAGGGGTGTAGTGAAACATGTAGACGCCGGTGATATCATCGGTGGTGAAACCAACAGCTTTTTCCTGGGGCTTGATGATGATATGGGGCAAGTTGATGCCCATAATATTGTAGCCGTCGCCCTTCATTTTGTTCAACTGGGCCCAGCCGACAGCCCCACCGCCGCCCGGTTTGTAAGATATAATCAGATCCTGGCCGAAGAGCTTCTTGAAATAGGGCTGCTGGTGCCGGGCGGTAATATCTGACTCACCGCCTGGCCCAAAGGGGATGACATAGTTAACGCTTTTACTCGGATAATCATCAGCCAGCACAATCGAGCCGGTTAACGAAAAGATCGATACCAGCATCATAATGGTTAAAACTTTGAGTTTTACTTTCATGGTTCGCTCCCGCTTATTTCTGTTCTTTTGGTGAGCATCCATGCGAAGACCTGCAATGCAGGTCTTCGCATGTCTTTTCCAGAGATGCGTTTAGGCACTCTCGTAAATCTTGGTTAGAACAAATTCACGATGGCCGAGTACCTCGGCTGCCGTCATTCGTCCATTCGCTGTCCGCAGCATCATTTCAAGCAGCATGTCTCCGGCCTGATCCATGTTCAGATCTCGGCGAAGCAGCCCGGAAACATCTACATCGAAATGCTCGGACATGGTCCGCAGGGTCCGCGGATTTGAGCAGAGCTTGATAACCGGTAGAATCGGGTTGCCGATGATGTTGCCCTGGCCGGTCGGGAAGAAGTGAACGACAAAACCCGAAGCAGCACAAAGGGTAACCTGTTCTGCAGCAGCAGAAGATGAATCCTGGAACCAGAGACCTGGCCCAGTCGGTTCAACGGCTTTCTCCAGGGCGCCCACAACGGGAGCTTTGGTACCGATCTTCTGGATGTTGCCCAGTGCTTTTTCCTCGATCGTGGTCAACCCACCTTCGATGTTTCCTTTGGTCGGCTGGGAGTCGGACAAATCGTTGGTCTTATTGTCATCAACGAGTTTGGCATAGCGATCGAAGAAGAACTGAAAGTCCTTGCGCACCTGGTCATTGGCACAGCGTTCCAGAACGAGATGTTCACCACCGGTCAGCTCTGTGGTTTCACCGAACAATATGGTGTTGCCGTTCTCATAGAGTTTGTCGTAAGCATTGCCAACCGTCGGGTTGGTGGCGATACCAGAGGTGGTGTCGGACTCACCGCACTTGGTGGAAACCCAGAGTTCACTGACATCGCACTCGACCCGCTGATACTCGCTGACCTGATGCATGTATTCCTTTGCTTGCTTGGATGCCGCACAAATGGTGTTGAAGTCGCCATTTTTTTCAATGGCGAAACCGGCAACCGGTTTGCCGGTTTTGGCAATTCCCTTAACAATGCGGTCAGTCCAGATCGGCTCGATACCGATCACAATTACCGCAGCGACGTTAGGGTTGCAGCCGGTGCCGATGAGTGTTCTAAAATGCAGTTCCAGGTCTTCACCAAACTGCAGGCGACCATACGGATGGGGAATGGCCATCGTGCCTTTGACGTTGTTTGCCACTGCTTCACAAGCCGAATTTGACAGGTCATCCAGCGGCAGAATGATCACATGGTTGCGAACACCGACTCGGCCGTTTTCACGACGATATCCCATAAATTTACTTTCCATGATTTACCACCTCTTTGTTTTGACGTTATGTACGTGAAGATGTTCGCCTTTTTTGATCGATGCAACGACTTTGCCGATATCGGTGTTGTATTTAATCACCGTATCACCTTCGGCATAGTCCTGAAGGGCCACCTTGTGCCCAATCGGTATATCGCTGATAAGCTTTATCGTGATCGTTTCATCCTCTTTCATCACCCAGCCGGTGATTTCCTGCCCGGCTGACAATCCCTCGACCACTGCGACGCCAACACCGTCGGCAGCCTCATGTACTAAAAAATCGATAGCCATGTAATCCTCCTACATTGGTTAAAATTATGAATCGAGCAATACGACAGCCTGGACGGCTTTACTCCACTCTCGGTTCACGTGGTTTTGAGCTTTCATAGTGAAAGCGTTCCTTCTCTTCCAGAACGGACAATAAGCCGGCCCCGGTTGAAATACTTTTAAGTTTCGGTCCTGTAAAAATAGGTGGTATTGGCGTTGGGAATTACCCCCACTCGGGGCCTTCCATCAAAATTCTCCACCCATTCACCGACCACCCGCGAGGGGTCCGCTGAGCGCAGGTGACAGGTATGCAATACGCCCGCATCGAGTTCACTGCTCACCGCCACATCAAATTCACTCAGTGTTCGGCCGAATAGATACGCCTTGTGAGCACCCATCCTGAAGCCCTGTTCTTTGAAATCGGTCAACACTTCTTCCGGGCTGGTGAATTGCGACACGTAATCGAAATAAACATCATCACCAACCCCCTGGGTCGAGGCAGCCAGCAGAAGAATATGACCGCCTTTCTTAACGGCCTGTGAAGCCAGATTCAGACCTTTTTGCGCCTGATAGAGGCAGATATCCTTGGGATATCCACCGCAACTGGCCACGACGATATCGAACTTTTCGTCGATTCCCACTCCATAAAGTGCGGCGCAGGTGGCAGCACCCTCTATCAGCATTTTCAGCGGATCACCGGCCAGCACCTGAACCACTTCCTTGGTCGGCGCCATGATGAAATTGACGGCCAGATCAATGCCAACCACTTCACCAGCTTCGTTGAGATCCTCACGGACAGGGTTACCATGCAGGATGCCTACCTGGGCTAGATTGTGAAACATCAGGGAGTGGTTGTGCTCTATGGTTGCCGAACTACCGCAACCGATTATGATGCCTTTGGATCCGCCGGTGAAACCGACGAATTGATGCGGATCAATCTGACCAACCACAATTTTGAAATCGGCCTCGGCCATCCGGGCATTTATTTGAATAGGGGTTCCCCGGCTGGTGTGACCATAATCAACCATTGGACTCTGGTTGGCATCGTGACCGGCCACTGAACACCCCCGGGCTAGGTCGGGCGGTACCAGGCGATTGAGTGTTTCCCTGTCGAGCGGCGGGTGTAGACCACCGCCAACAATTATACTGACCCCGGCCGGGTCTAAATCGGGTGAGGCTTCGAAAAGCCAGTGCAGCAGACGCGGAAGGATTTTTTTTACCGGCAAAGGACGCGTTTCGTCGGGGATGGCAATGGCCACCGTCGATGCTGTTTTGAGCCTCTGTGATATGGTCGCTTCGGCAGAGTGCAGACTTGAGAGGGCATTGGTCAGTTCCAACTCGACGGAATCGACCGGATCCAGATTATTTGGTTCCAGAATTTGGGCCTGCGCAGATTCCGGAATATGAACCTTGATGGTGCCAGTGCCGTATTTGAGATCCAATTCCATTGAGCTTCCCCTTTTTTCTGATTACCAAAGGTTTTAGTAGCAATTGCCGGGCCAGACGGGTGTGCGTCTGTAAGATGTCGTAACTTAGTGCTTTATTATTTAAAGAACAGATTGGCGCCGAAAAATAGTGCCCAATATTAGTCTCGGTGCCCAATTTTGGGCTTGTTTTTTCGGCACGCTCCGGCTATGCATGACCCATGGATATCAATCTTGGTAAAACTTCGGGTTCATCATCTCGCTGGAGCAGCGAGACCCGCTATAAAATCCTGCTCGAGCTCAATAATGCCATCGTTACCTGCAAGAGCAGAGAAGATCTTTTCTCTGCTTTGTCGAAAGAGCTGCAGCGTCATTTTGCTTACGACCGCTTGTGCATCATGCTCTATGATGCCAAACTGCATACCATCACTTATTTTGCCGCTGCTGACGGGATTCAGCCCATCGGGGTCGTCGCCCAGAAATCAAGGCCCTTGGCGGACGGGGCTATTGCCCGTATGGCGATCCAGTCGGGACAGCCGGTAATATTCGACGACCTTACTCGATACGCCGATCTCAGCTCAGTCGGAGAACTGGTAAGAGCCGGTCTCAAATCGACCATGGTCTTCCCAATGATTGTCAGGGATCAGCTTCTTGGTACCATCCACTTCAGTTTTCGCAATGCCCCGCAGGGAGTCACTGAATTGACCGAACTGCTCCAGGCCCTGTCCCAGCAGATAGCCATTGCTGTGGAAAACATGCTGGCCTACATCTCACTGAAAAACTCGAATAAGCACCTGCAGGAGGAAAAGCAATATCTGCTCACCCATGGCCGTGAGTATCAGTCCACTGATTTTTTTTACGCCTCCTCCCAGATGAACCGGGTAATGGAAATCGTAGACCAGGTTGCCGAAACTGATGAAACTATTCTGATCACCGGGGAAACAGGTACAGGAAAAGATTTCCTCAGCAGATTGATTCACGACAGGAGTCGGCGGCGGGATAATCTGTTTGTTAAAACGAACTGCCCCGGACTCACCTCCTCACTATTCGAAAGCGAACTATTCGGCCATGCAAAAGGGGCCTTCACCGGGGCTGATCGACAGCGGCTCGGCCGTTTTGAGCTCGCTGACGGTGGCACTATTTTTCTCGACGAAGTCGGAGATCTGCCCATGGGGCTGCAGGCCAAGCTTTTGCAGGTACTCCAGGACAGAAGAATTGAACGGGTCGGAGAGTCAACCTCAACCGAAATCGACGCCCGTATCATAGCAGCCACTAACAAAAATTTGATCGAAAGCGTAAAAGCAGGCCAGTTCAGAAAGGATCTTTTTTATCGGCTGGAAACCGTCACCATAAACGCACCGCCGCTGCGGGAGCGGCTTGAAGATATTCCCCTGCTGATCAACAACATTAACGCCGCCGAGTCGGATCGGATGAATCGGCCGGCACCGGTCTATACCGATGACGCCATCGATTTTCTGCGCCGCTACAACTGGCCTGGCAATGTCAGAGAACTGAAAAACATGGTCAAGCGTCTGATAATCCTAAACCCGGGGGCTTCGATCAACGAGACAGAGATCAAACGAACCTTCCCGGTTACCATGACCACAGTCGGCCACCTCAATGATTTTGCCACCCGTGATCAGGCTGAACGCGACCATATTATTCAGGCGCTGGTCGCCGCAGGAGGGGTAGTTGGTGGCAAGGGCGGGGCCGCCAGGCTTCTGGGAATTCCCCGTTCAACCTTGCAATACAGGATGAAGAAACTGCAGATCGATCCACTTGAAATCGACCGCAACACACCACACTGATTAACCCACTGTCGGATTTGGGGGGAGGGACAGGACCCGCTTTTTCACCCCCTTAACCTTGTGCCAATTGATTAATTTCGGCCATTAACGGTTCAGGTATCTGCAGGCCGTCTCTTCTGGCTTGGGCTGCGTAGGAGGGTACCCTGGCAAAACCGTGCCCTTTCTGCCCTTCCGACTCGGCCCGCACCAGCGCCTGAGCTGTAATTCTGGCATTGTCTTCAGGGGTACCAGAGTTTTTCAAGGCAGCACAACAGCACTCAACTGCTTGACCAATTGTAATGGTAATGACACTCATTTTGTTTCACCACAGGTGAATTTAAACGGCTGTGATCTAGACTATAATCTTCATACAAATAAATGATCCACTTGCCAATCAACTCTTGTTTTGTTAAAAACTTTACATATTGACCCAATATTTGATCGTAACCCTACACTTTATCACTAACCCCAGCCTAGGGGAGGTCCCGTGGCGAAGATCGTCTGTGTGGGCATGGCTTGCCTAGATTACCTTTTCAGAGTTTCAGCTCTGCCGGATGGCGGCGGGAAATTTTTCGCCAGAGACTACCGGGCTGCGCCAGGCGGTCCTGCAGCAGCTGCGGGCATAGCTGCTGCTGCTCTCGGGCATGAGGTTGCGTTCATTGGCCGCCTTGGCGATGACCAGATCGGACGTGATGTGGTCCGTCACCTGAAAAAGCGAAGCATCGATGCCTCTCATGTGCGCTTTATTGTCGGTCAACCATCCCAAGTATCATCGGTGACAATAGACCACACCGGTGAAAGGCAGATCATCAATTACTCGAGCAGTACACTTGATCCAGATCCTGACTGGATAAATGAGAGCCATTTTGACAACGCCGATTTTCTGCTCACCGATGTTCGCTGGCCGGAAGGAGCAGAGCGTGCCCTGCTGCTCGCCAGAACACTTGGTATCCCGAGTCTTATTGACGCAGATATTGCCCCCATTGACATCAGCAGCCTGATCAACCTAGCCACTTATACGGTTTTTAGCGAGCGAGGCCTGGAGATGGTCAGTAAAAAGAGCAGTCTTGAAGCATCCTTGCACCAGATCAGCAAAAACAGTTCCACCTGGCCGGCGGTAACCTCAGGTGACAAAGGAAGTTTCTGGTTGGAGAAAGGGCTTCTGCAGAAATGTCCTGCAGAACGCATAGAAGCGGTTGACACCTGTGGGGCCGGCGATGTTTTTCACGGTGCCTTTGCCGTGGCAATGGCCGAGTACAGATCCCTTGGTGAAGCTATGTATTTTGCTGGGGTAGTAGCGGCTCTCAAATGCCGGACCTTCGGCGGTAGCCTAGGAACCCCGGATCGCGCCACCGTTGACAGGTATATTTATAAAAGCGGCTGCTAGGCTAAGCTCTGTTGCTTGAGCCAAACAATCTCATCCGTGCCGAAACTGAACCAGCGACCGCCTCGATGCCCTTTTCGAGATCCTCAAGCAGATCGCTTTCCGGCTGTTCTATCAAGCGACTGGACAAATAAGATTTGAGCACGACTTTCAGACCGGTATTGACATTGATCTTTCGGATGCCGTTTTCTACTGCCATGGTGATCTGGTCGTCTATGACACCGGAAGCACCGTGCAGCACCATGGGGACCGGTATCTGCTCATGCAGTCTTTGCAGAAGACTCTGATCGAGCGAAGTCCCAGCACTCTTCATACCATGAACGCTGCCTAGGCTGACGGCCAGGAAATCCACTCCGGTTCGCTCGGCGAATTCTACCGCCAGAGCGGGATCAGTCATTTCTGCCTGACTTACTGATGCGGTTCCGTGTGGAACGATACCGATCTCTCCCTCGGCTGTGGCGCCACAATCGTGAGCCATTTGCACTACTTTTGTTGTCTTTTCGACATTATCTTCAAAACCAAGAGAAGAGCCGTCAAACATCACCGAGTTGATCCCCAACTCCAGTGCCTGCTTGACCGTGTCGAGATCTCTGGCGTGGTCGAGATGAACAGCGATGGGCACTTCCGTTTCCCGGCTAATAGACTGACAGGCGGAGATCAGCGGCTGCAGGCCCATGTATTTGACAGACATCATGCCAACCGCCAGAATGGCCGGTGAACGTTCACTTTCCGCGGCCTGGACAACGGCTCGGATAAATTCCTGATTGTGAATATTGAAATGACCGACGGCCCAAGGAGCTTCACGGGTAATACCAAGTTGATTAAGATTACAAGGATTCATGGGGGTCCTCCCTAAGACCTTATATTAATGAGGTGGGTTACCGATCACTTTCATCTAGAAATAGACAAATGGAACATGTTCCTGTTGATAAAATGCCATGTTGCGAGAAAAATCAAGTATAAAATGAAATCTTATTGACACAAATTGGTTTTCATGTAATGTAATTTACATATCCGCGTTAGTGACCGGTTTTACCAAAGCATTGCCAGAGGAGCAAACCTCTCATGGAAGTTGTCATCCCCCGCATAGGTGTACTGGCTGTCGGCCGCAATACGTTTGATGTCACTTATGCCGAAAATATGCTTGAGTCGGCATGGCAGGCGCTGCTGGATTTGAATGTCCAGTTGTGTGGTGAACAGACCCTTCTCTTTGATGCCGACGAAGTTATTCCCGCCCTGGATTCTCTAAAACAGCAATCACCGGATATCATCCTTCAACTCCAGGTTACCTTCACTGATGCGGCGATGACCATGGAAATCGCCAGGCAATTGAGTGTTCCGCTTCTGATGTGGTCGTTTCCGGAGCCTCGTACCGGTGGCAGGCTGAGGCTTAATTCTTTCTGCGGTATCAATCTTGCCGCCCATGCACTGTCCAGAGCCGGCCTTCCCTATGAATACGTGCACGGTGCCCCTGATGATCCGCAGGCTATAGAGCAAATCACAGTCCTGGCAAGAGCTGCTGCGGTCAAGCGCAGCCTTAAAGGTAGCAGAATCGGTGTCATCGGACAGTATCCTGATGGCTTTGATGCATGTATGTTCAGT
>CAJQNS010000249.1 GCA_905479735.1 uncultured Desulfofustis sp. | reverse complement strand
AGCTCCCGAATGAGGAACCCTCGCCCGAACGGTACAACGGGGTGTTCCTGCGCGACAAGCAGACCGGCGAGGTGATCGTCAGCAACTGGCAGTTGGTCGCCTCGGGGCTGGTCGCGGTGTGGGCGAGAGAAAACACCCGCGAAGCGATTTTCGACGCCATGGCCCGCAAGGAGGTCTATGCCAGCACCGGTACCCGCATGACCGTACGGATCTTCGGCGGCTGGGATTTCCAGCCCGATGAAGTCAAGCGTCCCGATTTTGCGGCCCAAGGTTACGCCCGTGGGGTGCCGATGGGAGGGGATCTCGAAAATGCACCAACGGGTGCAGCACCGACTTTCATGATCCGGTCGTTGCGCGATCCTGATGGCGCTAATCTCGACCGGGTGCAGATCATCAAGGGTTGGCTGGACAAGGACGGCAATACGCACGAGCGCATCTACGATGTGGCGGTCTCCGACGGCCGAGAAATCGGTGCCGACGGCCGCTGCAAGACGCCGGTCGGCACCACCGTCGACGTCGACGACGCGAGCTACACCAACTCCATCGGGGAGGTCATGCTGATGGCTCACTGGCGGGATCCCGACTTCGATCCAAACCAGCGCGCTTTTTACTACGTGCGTGTCATCGAGATCCCCACCCCGCGCTGGACGGCTTATGACGCCAAGCGGTTCGGAATCACGATGCCTAAGGAGGTCACCATGACCGTGCAGGACCGGGCCTATACCTCACCGATCTGGTACACGCCGTAACGTCGGAATACAGAAGTCAGGAATCCGAAGAACAGAAGAGATAAGAACGAATAGAAGTAAAAAGATAAAGCAAATTGGGGTGTTGGAGTACTGGGTTTTTCCATTACTCCAGCTCTTCATAATTCCAGCATTAGTATGGAAAACAATAGCCTGACGCAGGCTACGACCGATAAGGAGAACGTAAATGACGGACCATGAAAAGCACCTTCGCCAATCGGCCAGCCTGATGCGCATCCTGGGCTGGCTGTTGGTCGTCGGCCTCATACCGATGGTGGTCTTCTATCCTCCGGGATTCATGTGGGGAGCGGCTCCGGAGGGCTTTCTAAATATCGGACCGGCCCACCCGCCTTCGCCTTACGACGGCCTGCATCCTTACCTTTACATGCTGGGAGCGCTGTATGTCGCCTATGGCATCCTGTTGATCCGGGGCGCAAAGGACCCTCGTCGCAACGTTGCTCTGTTCGATTTCGGCATCCTGTCCAGTGTGTTGCACGGTCTTGTAATGATTCCCCAGTCCTTCTACTACCCAAACGAACACGCCCACATGTGGTCGGACGTTCCGTTCATATTCGCGATGGGAAGAGGCACACAATTGAGAAAATTCACCAAAGTTGGGATTCTCGCCTTCTCACTGGTCCTTTCCATGGCCTGTTTCGCTTCTGCCCACGTCAGCAAGGAGGATCCATGAACGATCAGCAGACCAACATGGCGCAGAAGTCCACCGACTGGGCGCAAGAGAGAACACGCCTGGCCAAAGAGCGGACGTTTGCGGCGGTCGTCCGTACGGCGCTGTCATTGATCGGCTTCGGGATCGCTGTTGCAAAGCTGCTCCCGGATCTCCACCCCGCCTGGCTGGCGACGACCCTCGGCATTCTGTTGATCTTGGGAGGCGGCTTGATCGCGCTGCTGGGCTTGCGAACGACACACGAAGTCATTACGAAGCTGCGTGAGGAGGGTGTCAAGGAGCCGCGTTGGCACGTCACCTTAACCGGGTTGCTTCTGCTGACCACCACGATCCTGGCGCTGCTTGTCGTGGGGTTGCTTTGACGACGTAGAGTGCTCACACCATGGCGGATACTATTTTCTCTCAGATTATTCCGTTGACCGCGGCAATGGCACTACCATTTCCAGTGTTAAAGGGAACACGTCTATTGCTTGCCGGCAAGCCGGTCGCCCACTCTATGATTTTTATTTTAACCTGGGGCATCGCCTGTTTCCTGGTGCTGAGCGCAGCTGTCATATGCAAAGGGATTATCCTCGAGTTCTTTGGAGTATTTGCTAACTATACCCTGCCGGAAAAATTCTCAGGCTGGGTGCGCATCATCATGGGGCTCGTATTTATTGGTTTAGGAGTCAAAAAGTTGAAGTTGGGAATAGAACAGAAAAGCGCTCCAGTGGTGCAACAGTCCATCGAAATAACTGCTTTTTCTATTATCAAATCAACGCTGAAGAGAGAGTTGTTTAAATTGAAGAGTAGTCTACTGCTGTTATTGATCATTCATATCCTGCTCAGTAGCGAGATGACCCACACTCAATCGCTGATTGCCTCGGGGATGATCTCAGCAACTGCGATGATCTGGGTATCTATGCCCCTGCTGGTCTACTTTGGGATGGGACACCAAAGAGACGCGGTGCTGGAGGCATTGAAGCAATGGCTTATAGCCAATAATGCGACACTGATCATATTCATTTATTTGTTTATCGGTATCTCGATTTTGAGTTCAGGCATCGAGGGTTTGATACCAGAATTGCTTGAGGTAGCATTTAAAACTGTTGAATAAGGAGCCTCTTGCAAAACTCATTTCATCAGTATCCAGTTAACTTAAGGAGTTGATCTGCAAACAAAGCAACAACTCCAAACATCAGATGCATCATTACCTTATCGGGGCCGCGAACCATCACATGGCGACCACCAAATTCTTCCTTTAATCGACCGTTAAATCTCTCGCAGGAACTACGTTCATTGTACCTTTTCGCCTCATGTGGACTCATTGAAATAACTTCACCTTTTCGAGGATTACGATCAATAATTGCCACATGGCCCAGAGCCAGACTCTGCTTTCTTATTTGTCTCGCATCATAAGCAGCATCCATCAGATCATAGCAGTAATCAACCTTCTTACTGGTCATTTTTTTCATCGGTATCGCCACCTGGCTGTCGTGCACCGAAGCAGATGTTAAAACCACACTCAAAGGTAGCATCGTATCGTTCACATCTGCATGAAGTTTGAAACCATTCCAACTCTGAAGGTATCCCTTGGAGTTCTTCTTTACTCCCCGATTACAAACATTGCGCAGTTCCGCAATTGCTACTGATGCTTCCTGATCTAACTGCTTATCCAGGCGTGTAAGCTCTTTGGGCGGTCGTTGTTCACCTTTGGCGGGTCGCCCCCGTTTACGGGCAACCATTACGATCTTCTGCTTCTTTGCAGCCTTTTTTCTGCCGGTAATCGCCGTTGAATCCCTGCTCACATGGCCGATTAATTCCTTCTTCAAATATTGATCTACCATGCTGTCGTGCACGACCTGACCTAATCCTTGGCCGGCAAATTCAGCAAAGGCTCGGGAGAATGTTGATTCCGATGGCAGACGCTGAGACTGCGGAAAACCACAAATGAGCCGAAGATTGGGCCTGGCCTGTAACTCATGAATCAAGTCTCGGGTATGCACGTAGCGAAAAAGGGCTTTTGCCACATAGCTGCGAGCAATGGCCTTACGCTCGACCGGAGATCTCCCGGGCCACTGTCTGCCCCTACAAACATGGTTTTCAATTTCAATGATCTCAAGAACTTTAACCAAATGTTTTTCTTGTTTGGTCAATGGCGTAGCACAACATTCTTCCAGGCAGGGGGACAAAGTTCGTTGTAGTCTTCCCATTAACCATGGTATCTTTTCAGTGAGCTTCATATCGTTTCTCCTTGTTTCTTTGTAGGCAAACAAATTATAACAAGAAAACTTATGAAGCTCAATTATTTCAATATATTAGATTGATTCCTCGATGGCTTACTCGGTCATTCTACCACGAACCAAATCTGAGTTTTGCAAGAGGCTCTAAGAATATTAACATTTTGAAGAATGTTGTCATTTTAGAAAATATCCTCAGTAACATCTGACTTTGACTGTTATGTTCCGAGTTAAGATTTAGTCGGCCAAAATAAGGAGCTTACCAATGGAAGATCTGACCTTATTCATGCGCCTGATCGAACTTATGCGCCAGCAGCATGTGCTGATGCTCTTCCTGATATTAGGACTGGGCTATCTCATCGGCAATATCCGCATTGGCAGCTTTTCTCTGGGGCCGGTTGCCGGCGTGTTGTTTGCCGGTTTGTTTTTTGGTTATTTTGATTTTCGCATCACACCGGGGGCCCAATCGGTCGGGTTCGCTCTATTTATATTCTCGGTCGGGTATCAGGCAGGGCCTAGATTTTTTGATGTACTGCGAACCGATGGCTTGAAATATTTTACCCTTGCCGCGGTGATTGCAGCTAGCGGTTTTGCAGTCGCAGTGGCGGCAACAAAGCTACTTTCACTGGCGCCGGGAACCTCGGCCGGACTGCTGGCCGGCGGCCTGACAAGTTCTCCCACTCTGGCAGCTGCCCAAGAGGCTATCAGGAGCGGGCAGGTTTCTCCGCCCGCCGGGATTGCCCCAGATGAGATGATCGGCAATGTGGCCACAGGCTACGCCATCACCTATATCTTTGGTCTCGCAGGGCTGATTGCAATCATTAAAATTTTGCCGGGCATGCTGGGAATTGATCTAAAGAAACAGTCTGCGGAGCTGGAAAGTGAGAGTGCAGGGGGTGAGTCTATCGATCGGAATTTCTCAACCCGGGCGTTCAGGGTGACAGATGAGAAAGCGACCTCCTTCTCAGCAGATGAGCTTCAGACGAAATTCTGGGACCAAACGGCAGTCGTGCGCGTTGTCAGGGAAGGGGAAGTGCTCACCAAGGGTGACAGCAGCCATCTGCAGCTTGGCGATGAGATCTATGTGCTTGCAAGCACTCACTATTTTACCGAGGTAGTAGGTGAGTTTGCTGCCTATTGTGAAGAGTTTGCCCCTTCGGTAGATATTGGCAAATACACTGAAACCGCCCAGATTGTCGTCATCAACAAGAAGGTCATCGGTATGTCGCCTGAGGAACTTGATATTGCCCAGTCCTACGGCGTGCTGATTACCAGCGTGGTCCGGATGCGGATGGAGATGCCGCAGACACCGGATCTTAAAATTAGAAAAGGCGACATCCTCAATGTGGTCGGTTCAGGCGACAACATTGAAGAGTTAGGCAAAGAGCTTGGCCATGTTGAAAAGGAGATTGCCGAGACGGATATGGTGACCTTCTGCTTCGGGATTTGTCTTGGTGTAATCATTGGGCTGTTCGCCATCACCGTTGGTCAACTGTCAATTGGTCTTGGTTCTGCCGGTGGGCTTCTCTCAGCAGGCCTGATTATCGGCTATTTGCGCAGTGTACACCCGACATTTGGTCGGCTTCCAGATGCGGCCCGCTGGATCTTGATGGAGTTGGGGCTCCTACTTTTCATGGCAGGGGTTGGTCTCAGGGCAGGAGGCGACATCATTGAGACCTTTTTGAGCGCCGGTCCTCTGCTGATCATCGCAGGGATAACGGTGACGACGATTCCTATTCTGGTCGGCTACTTTTTCGGTAGGAAAGTTCTCAAAATTCATCCGGTTTTGCTCTTTGGCGGCATCTGCGGGTCTATGACAAGTGGAGCCTCTCTCAGTGTGGTGACCAAGGAAGCCAACAGTGCTATGCCATCTCTTGGTTACACCGGTGCCTACGCCTTTGCCAATGTGTTACTTACCATCGCCGGGAGCGTGATTCTATTCTTCTGAGAGGAGCAGCAAAGTATGGAATTGAGGCTGGCTAATTTACCAAAGCATTAAAAATTGATTGAAGGCTTCACATGGGTAAGAAGTTATTAATAGACGAGCGATTCGAAAAAAACTACAAGGACTGCTGGCGGAACTCTGACTACTGAAGCGTTACGCGAGAGCGCAGGGGCTTCGTGTGGTGGTGGTTTTCGAGGGACGCGATGCAGCGGGTAAAGGAGGGGTGATCAAACGCATCACCGAACGGGTCAACCCACGGGTATTCAGGATTTTTGCGCTGCCTGCACCGAATGAGCGGGAACGAAGCCAGTTGTATCTGCAGTGCTATATAAAGCACATGCCGGCAGCAGGTGAGGTCATACTTTTTGATCGATCCTAGTATAATCGAGCCGGGGTCGAGAAGGTTATGGGGTTCTGCACCAAGGAGGAATATGAGAACTTTCTCGAGAATACCCCTGGGTTTGAGAGCTACCTAGTCGAAGCGGGTATCATCCTTATCAAGTATTTTTTCGATGTATCGGCCAAAGAACAGGAATAGCGCTTCAGAAAACGGCTCGAAAATCTCAGGCGTCAAAGGAAACTGAGTCCGATGGTTGTGGAGTCCTATCAGCACTGGCGCGAATACACCGAAGCCCATGCCCAGATGATCAGGGCGCCCGACAGTGCCCATGAACCCTGGTTAAAGTCAGGGCTGATAAAAAGGAAAAAGCTAGGCTCAACTGCATTTCCCACTTTCTAAGATCGATTGATTACGAACGAATTCCATTCGAGGCTCCAGACCTGGGAGAACGAAAGAAAGGCTCGTGGAGCGATATTTGGTATAAGATCAAAGTAAAAGAGATTTACTGAATCAGAATCAGCATATTGGATGGTGACACTTGACAATCGAATAGATTAGGCCTGGAAACCTTAACACTTCAAATACTCTGCTTCGATTCAGTTCTTACTGATCACGTAATCTCAGCAACTGAGAATTGAACTTGATATTGCCACATCAAAGGTAATCAGTTTTGTCATTACTTTCTATTGTAGGTGTTTCCTGATATGTTCCAGAACCTCCCTCCAATGAAATTCAAGAGGCTTGAATTGGCAATATCAAGTTCAATGCTCAGTCGCTGAAAATAACCTATCAGGATGAGTCTTTAGTGATAGGATTTCTATATTCTTAGGACTGGCAGCGCTAAGCTTTCATTTGTCAATGCATCGGTGAAGCTAAGCGAGCCCAACTAATCAGATATTTTCTTGAATATCAAATGGTGGTATATCCAAGTATATGGAAATAGACAAACATGCCACCTATTTCAAATTAACGAAGTTACATCGTCCCAAGGTGGGTAGAGACTATGTCCACCGTCAGTCTCTACTGGACAGGCTCAATCAGAGTCTTGATCGTCCTTTTACCCTTGTATCAGCGCCTGCTGGGTACGGAAAAAGCACCTTAATCAGCAGCTGGTTGGATTTAATCGATATTCCAGCAGCATGGTTATCCTTGGATGATAAAGATAACGATTTCCGAGAATTTCTCTCGGGATTTGTTGCTTCGCTTAAAAGTATCTTCCCCGATATCTGTGGGGAATTCCAATCGATAATTTCAACACCAGGTCCTCTCCCAGAGCAATTGATTGTTAATTATTTGACAAACAATATGAGCTTAGTCGAGCGTGAATTCATCCTGGTGCTTGATGACTTTCACCTTATCAATGACCAATCCGTAAATCAGTTCGTCCAAGAATTGCTCAGGCATCCACCTCGAAAGATGCACCTCATTCTGATTGGTCGGAAGGATCCGTTTCTGCCCATTTCCACGCTGCGAGCCCGGGATCAAATAGTGGAAGTGCGGATACATGATCTACGTTTCACCAAATCGGAAATAAAAGAATTTTTAAAAATTATCCTAGGCAATCGAGTCGAGGAAACCACCGTTATTCAATTGATGGCCAGGACCGAGGGATGGGTCACCGGTATCAAGCTGGCAGTGCTGGCGGCACGCAGGCAGGCAGGGCCTATCAACGTAACTTCTGCGCGGGAAGAGACGCCCGCATATACAAGGGAATATCTGCTCACAGAAGTCCTCAATGCGCAGCCCGCGGCTATCAGAGACTTTCTTCTGATTACATCCATGCTAGAGAGCTTTAACCATGGGTTGTGCAATGCATTACGAGGCACTATCTCCCCCATGGCAGATAATATAACCGATGCCAACGACTTTATTCAGATACTGAGGAAGGAGGATCTTTTCATAATTGCTCTAGACGAAGACCAATATTGGTTTCGTTATCACCATTTATTCAAAGATTTCCTCAGCACCCAGCTCAAACAGAACTACAGCTCAGGAGAAATTGCTCTATTTCACATGCGAGCGAGCGAGTGGCTTGGTGCCAACGGCTTTATAGAAGAGGCTATACAGCATGCCCTCAATGCAGACAATATAGAAGGGGCCATAGGTTTAATAGAAGAATATCGATTGGTTATTCTCTCTAGTAACAAGGGCTATATGTTTGAGAAGTGGTTGGCAATACTCCCAGAAGATGTTGTTAACGAGCGACCGCAACTTCTGTTGATGAAAATGTGGGCCCACTATTTTCAGAATAATTTTGCCAGCATTCCGCCGATTATCGATGCCCTCGAGTCTATTTTCAAAGAAGACGCAACGGATCAGCAACTCTACGGAGAGCTCTATCTTTTTAAAGGAGTCTTTTTCTATATGAAAGGAGACGGCCTGAACGCCTTCAAATTCACAGAACAGGCTGTGAAGCTGATCTCTGAGACAGATCATATGATCCGAGGGTTTACAGAAATTTACTTTGGCTTGTCCGGACAAATGGAAGGTGAGAAGGAGCGAGTAATTCAAAGGCTCTCTGATATCCTCTATCAAAAATCATTGAATCTCGAACGTAAATTCCGTGTGATGATAGGTCTTATCTGGATTCATATAATGTCAGGAGACCTGTCCAGTGCCGCTACCCTTAATACACAGTTGGGTGCAGCCAGTCGGGATAAAAATGAAGTAACTTTCAATTCATGGAGTCTCTATAATCAGGGTCTGATTCATTTGCATCGGAATGAGCTGCAGGAAGCGATCACTCATCTCAGCCAGGCAACTGAATATGGTTTTTTAATGCTGAGAAGAGCAACCGTAGATTGCCTGGCAGCATTGTCATTGGCATATAGTGCAGCAAAAAATCAGGATGAAGCTGCTGCATCGCTGGATAACCTCTTCCAATACGTTCATTCTTTAAACGATCCAACGTTGCTGGAAATAGCAGATTCCTGCAGAACCCGCCTCTCACTAATAAACGGTAGGGCATCGTTTCAGTCAGTAATTCCAATCATCAAGCCAACATCAAATGTTGGAGTCATGGCGATTTGGTGTGAGATCCCTCGAATCACCCACTGTCGTGCACTTATTGCTGAGGGTTCGGACCAAAATCTGAACAAGGCAGAAGAACTTCTGAGAAGATATGCAGAGTTGAACAAAACCCATCATAACAACAGTCAGCTTATCACCGTCTTCTGCCTGCTCGCAATTGCTTGTGAGAGGCAGAAAAAATATGACAAAGCCCACACCTGGCTTCGCCAGGCTCTTAAACTTGCACGGCCCGGCGGTTTTGTTTTTCCGTTTCTGGAGCCAGGTAAACCAATGCAGGAATTAGTCATTGGACTTTACAGGACGCGCGAGGTCGACAGCTATATTGAAAAGGTGTTGGCTGCATTTGGCATTGATACTTCTGAATTGTTGGAACAGACATCATCGACAACTGCCGAAATATCGCCATATGCTGCTTCTCAAACATTGCTCGACCCTCTGACCAACCGAGAGATAGAGGTATTGGAACTGTTGGGGGAAAGGCTCCAAACAAAAGAAATCAGCGAACAATTGTTTATATCTCCTGAAACAGTAAAAGTACACCTCCGAAACATCTACCAGAAACTCAACGTCAGCAACAGGCGACAAGCAGTTCTAAAAGCTATGGAATTAGGCATCCTCCTTAAGCACTAAACACAGATCTGTTTCCAACCCGCCGGTAACCCTCTTACGGCTCCTCAAAATACCTAATTTATACCCCTTTCCGGGTGATCAACAAGTTGGTCAGGCGATTTATACTGGCTTACCATTACGACTCTGGTTTGCACCTGTACAAATTTTTCTGGAGCAGACGCCATGTCAACTTCTCCTGATGTCTTTGTTCTAAAATTTGATGGACCAGCAAAATATAGAATTACTGTCCAAGGTCTAATTAGTGAGCGTTTTTCCGAGAGCTTTGCGGGAATGATTATGACCACAGGGCTGGACGCAAATACAACACCCATCACAATTCTGACAGGCCGAGTCCAGGACCAGGCTGAACTTGCCGGGGTGCTCAACAGTCTCTATGAAACACATGTGCCGATTATATCGGTTGAAAATCTTTCTAAGAGTAGAGGTGAGTAAAGCGAGGATTCGGGACTCACGAACTTTGCAGTCCCGTCCTGAATTGTTTTGTCACTCATAAAGTCTAGAGAAAATAATAATTTATCGGCTAATTATCATGACAAAGGACACTACCGAAAACCAAGTTTTTGAAGATACCTGCCGCTTTATCATAAAGCTCGGAATCAGAGTGCATGGCTATGGCCCAAATGCCATCCGGCTCGAGTCATACCTGCATCGTCTCACCGAAGCGCTTGGATATCATGGTGTATTCAAGTCAACGCCTCGAGAATTGCACTTCGCCTTTTCAGCAGATGGAGCCGTGATGCAGCAGACCCACCTGGCTAAGCTGCCGGGCATCGGTCTTGATCTGGCCAAGCTGTCCGAGGCCGGGAAACTGGTCGACGATGTCGTTGCCGGTCACCTTACCAGTGTGCAGGCATTGGCGCGCCTCGATGATATAGAAAAGACGCCGCATCCATGGGGTCCGGTGGCGACCGCGGCCAGCTATGCGTTCGTTGGGGCCGGCTTTGCGGTGCTCTTGTCCGGTGGGTGGTGGGATATTCTCTTTTCAACGCTCTTCAGCCTTGTGGTGTACGGTATCGTTCTTTTAACCGGCCGCCTCGGAACCCGGGCGATTGAGTGGCTGCCGTTGTTCAGTGCCTTTATAGCCGGAGCTCTGGCGACAGCGACGAGGGTTTTTCTACCGGAATTAAACGTTGTTCTGGTGACTCTGGCTGCCATTCTTATCCTCATTCCCGGCTACTCGATCAGTGTCGGGGTCATTGAATTGATAAGTGCCCATGTCACTTCCGGCACCGAGAACCTGGTGAATGGATTGGTCTACCTGGTCAAACAGTTCACTGGCGCCTGGCTTGGCGTAAGCTTCGTGAAAATGTGCTACCCGGTCCCAACAATGATAGTCGGCTCCTCGGTCAGTGCCAGTTGGCTGTGGGGGGCGATCCCGATGATGATTATTGGACTGTGCATCGTCTTTCAAAACGGACCGAAAGATTTCATCTGGGCATGCCTCAGCTGTCTGATCGCCTATGGTGGTGTCTTGTCAGGCAGCGCCTTGGCCGGTGCCAATCTCGGGAACCTGATCGGTACCATTGCAACCGTTGTCTTTGCAAACCTCTGGGCAGCCCAGACCGGCAGGCCGACTTCCACGGTACTGCTGCCCGCTATTGTATTTCTAGTCAGCGGCAGTATCGGCTTCAGGGGACTTGCGGCCATGGCCTCGGGTCAAACCGGCACTGGAGAACACCAATTTGTACAGATGTTTTTGGTCGCCCTCACCATTGGGGCAGGACTGCTTGTCGGCAATACCATTGTCCGCCCGAAGATAACACTATAGCCGCAACAGGCTCGAAGCTATTCAGACCGAACTAGAGGCACAAAACGATGATGAAACAGATGTCACACAATCAAGAGCTTTGAAAATAAGCTGGTAAAGAACATGGCTATTTCCGACGAGTGGAATACCACACTGACGGCTCTATCAGAGTTTAGTCCTTCGATAGTGGGGAATACGAGGGTCCATGCACTGCTCGTCATCCTCTTGTCTCTTGTTTGCTGGTGGCTTCTGCGTGCAGCCATGAAGAAACGCCTGAGCGATGAAGACAACTGGGACGCCATCGCAATCAGAACCTACCAGAGGGCGGCCTTTCTTGTTGTTATGGTGCCTGGGGTTCTCGTTGCCCTTCATGTGTTGGGGTTCAACATGTCACCTTTGTTCACCACCAGCGGATTATTTGCCGTTGCGCTTGCTTTTGCGATGAAAAACATCTCTGAAAACTATCTTGCCGGGGCAATGATCAGGTTTGAACGAACAATAAAAGTTGGAGATGTCCTGCAACTTGGCTCCACCGGAATGATGATGCGGGTAAAGAAGATTGGCTTCCGGGATACCATCGTCAGATCAAAGGATGAAATGGATATCCTGATACCTAATTCCGATCTGGTGCGGGAAAAGGTGGCCAACTTTACCTTCAGGGACGCCACCTGTCGAGTCAAGACCTTTGTCGGAGTGAGTTATTCATCAGATTTAGACAAGGTTCGAGAAGTTCTAGAAACGGTATGCAACACCTTCGCAGACCTCTCTGATCAACATGCCCCACAGGTTTTGCTGACCGATTTTGGCAATAGCTCAATAAATTACAGAATAAGTGTCTGGATTGAAGATCCTTGGACAAGGGGCCAGGTCAAATCAGACCTCAACGAAGCGATCTGGGATGCGTTCAATGACGCAGGCATTGTGATGGCGTTTCCGCAACTGGACGTACATTTCGATGAGACAGCTCCCCTGGTAGGGGAATTGAAAAAAAATAAGTAACAAGACCACAACAAGGAGGCAACAAAATGGCAGGAAGCAACGACTCTACACTGATTAAAAATGTAAGTATTTTTAATGGCATATCCGATACGCTGATCACCGGCAAGGATGTCGTTTTGGAAGGCAACAAAATAAAAACCATTATAGAGGCTGGAGATAAGGAAGAAAAGTATGACCACGTGATCGACGGCGGCGGCGGAACTCTTATGCCTGGTCTCAGCGATGTCCACACCCACCTGGCGCTGTGCCAGCCTCCACCGGTGTTATTGAACTTACGCAGATGGGACTACATCGGTGCGATCATGACCAATGAAGCGGAGCGTTACCTGATGCGCGGTTTTACCGCGGTTCGCGATGTCGGCGGCCCGACGCTTGGGTTAAAGCAGGCCATCGATGACGGATTTGCCACCGGCCCGAGAATCTTCTCAAGTGGCATGGGATTGGCGCAGACTGGCGGGCATGGTGATATGCGTAATCCAAATGCCCAGTCCAAATACTTTGTCGGAGAACATTTCAGGTTTACGGACCTGGGCTATTTTGCTCTAGCCGATGGTGTTGCGGAGGTTCAGAAGGCCTGTCGTGAAGCACTGGCCTCCCAGGTTTCGCAGATTAAGATCTGCACCGGCGGCGGCGTCACCAGTCTGACCGACCCATTGTACTCCGTCCAGTACACACCCGAAGAAGTTGCGGCGGCTGTTGACGAGGCCACGCGCTACGGCACCTATGTTGCTGCCCATGTTCACACCGATGAAGGGATCAACGTTGCCCTGGATAATGGTGTCAAGACCATCGAGCACGGCTTGCTGATCCAGGAAGATACCTTGAAAAAGCTGGTCGATACCGATGCCTGGATAGTTCCCCAGTCCTATATCGTCTCACATGAAGCCAACGACGGCAACCCGACCTTTGCCGACCCCATCCAGAAGGCGAAGATGGACCAGGCAAGAGACGGCTCCACCAACTGCTTCAAGTGGGCGAAGCAATATGGCGCCAAGGTCGCCTGGGGGACCGACATGTTCGGTACCAGAGAAGCTTATGACAATACCAATCTCGAGTTCAAGACTCGTGCAGAATACTACTCTAATGCGGATCAGTTGAAACAGGTAACCAGCGCCAACGGCGAGCTCCTGGCGCTCTCTAACCTGAAGCATCCCTATCCCGGAGCCAAGCTCGGCGTTATCGAAGCTGGCGCCTATGCCGACCTGCTCATTGTAGATGGCAACCCGATCGACGATATCATGGTGATGCTCGACTACGAAAACAACTTCAAGCTGATCATGAAGGACGGCGTGGCCTATAAAAACACACTGTAGCGTTGAGCTTGTGTGACAACCGCTCCCTGGGGCAGAAGGCTGGTATTTGCTTCAGGGGGCATGGACCTGAGAAACAACCAACGGGTAAGTGAGTGATGAGAACCAAAACCTTGAACATGCAGCTGTATTACCTGATAGCTGGGGTAATCATCCTTATTCTTGCCGCTGCTCGGGTGGGATTGTCACAGTCTTCACCTGCTCCACCACCGACGTTTGGCGGAGCATCAAGTGTCGGGGGAACGCTCATAAAAGATGCTGCTGTTCATCCGTCAAGATTGGAATCCTATTTCGGTTTCAAGTCCCGAATAGAGGAAAAAGCCGGTCTCGCTTTCGGATTCGATTACAACGTCTTGCTCCAGGCAGCGACAGAAAGCCTGGGGGCCGACAATACCGCCGGAGGTGTCGTACGAATGTTTGGGAGATGGGGGTTGATCGGCAATGATTCATCGAAAACCGGCATACTGGTCTACAAACTCGAAAATCGTCATACGCTCGGTACGGATATCCCTCCCAAAGGTCTGGCAGGTGAGATTGGCTATGCCGGTTTGACGGCAATACCCTTTTCTGACCTTGGCTGGGCCTTGACCAACTTCTTCTGGGAGCAACACCTGTTTGACAATCGGCTGGCATTTGTCGGCGGCGTGGTGGATGTGACCGACTATGTGGATGTCTATGGCCTGGTCAGCCCGTGGACCGGTTTCAGCAATCTGGCCTTTTCGTCGAATCCGACCATTCCGGCCCCGGACCAGGGGTTGGGAATAGCCGCCAGTTTTTTCCTGACCGAAAACCTCTATCTGCTCGGTGGATTGGCCGATGCAAACGGAGACCCCACAGACCCCGGCGACAGCTTCGACTCGTTTTTCAGCACATCCGAATACTTCAGCCATATCGAGTTTGGCTGGGTATCGTCCTATGAAAACCGTTTTTCAGACAACGTACACCTTACCGCCTGGAATGCTGACGAGCGTGAACTGGCCGGAACCCCGAGCGGCTGGGGCTTGGCTTTTTCTTTCAGCCGGCTCATCGGTGAAACATGGGAGCCGTATGTTCGCGCCGGATATGCTGATGACGGCGGCGCACTATGGGACCGGATGGTCAGTGTTGGAGTGGGTTACAACACCGGCAGGCACACTGATCAGGTCGGTCTCGGGGTCAATTGGGGACGCCCCTCAGAAGAGACCTACGGTCCCGATGCTGAGGACCAATACACCATCGAACTCTTTTACCGACTGCAGGCAGGCCGCCTGCTTGCTATCACCCCCGATGTACAACTGCTTTTTAACCCGGCCGAGAACCCGGAAGAGGACGCGATTGCGGTGTTCGGGCTTCGGGCCCGGCTCAGTTTCTAGGTGAAATGCATAGCCTTCGATGGGCACGGCGATGAATTCTAAAAATCAAAAACTATGCGAGGAGAACATCATGAACATATCTGACAACCTGCAAACTGATCTTAAACGAACAACATGTTGGAGCGGGCAACGTCTGATTCTGGTCCTTTTTACCGTGCTCTCGCTGGCAGGTCTGCTGCCGCAGACAGTTATCGCCGCGGAACAAACAGGGAGTGATGATTGGCAGTTCGGGATCGAAGCCTATTTCTGGGGTGCCTCCATTGGCGGTGAAGCCGCCACGGGAAGCGATGTCGATATTGGTATTGACGACCTGATCGATCAGCTTGATCTGGGCTTTATGACCGCACTCGGTGCCCGTAAAGGAAAATGGTCGTTTGTCGTGGATGTCATTTACCTCGATGTAAGTGACAACACAAACGTACAGGTAGAAAACGTCGGGGTGAATACCAACGTTGAACTGCAGGGCTTGGTCGTTACTCCCGCTGCAGGCTACCAGATTGTCAGCAATGAAATGTTCAATGCCGACGTCATCGCCGGTGCCCGGTATCTGGGACTTGATTCAGACGTCACGCTGCGCAATGCAGATCCTGGTGCGACATCATTCAACAGGGATGGTTCAACGTCTGGGGGTATCTGGGA
>CAJQNS010000248.1 GCA_905479735.1 uncultured Desulfofustis sp. | reverse complement strand
ACGAATTGGACATCTATTTGTTAGATTCAGTTCGGGAATCTATGCCATTTTGACTGCGGATATACTTTTTGCGAGGGACAAGGGACTGAAGACATAAAAAAACCCGTTCCAGTTGATACTTGTATCACAGTTACCTGTGATCTTGTATCTCACTTGAAACGGGCTATATGTCAAGATCCCTAAGTATTCGGAATCATTGATTTTTGGTGGCGATGCAGGGACTTGAACCCCGGACAACACGGATATGAGCCGTGTGCTCTAACCAGCTGAGCTACATCGCCAGGTCGTGAAGGACACAATAGATACCTTATTCATCTATCAGTGTCAACAGAAAAGGTAGCCGACAGTCGCGGTCTCAGAGGGAATTGAGCCTGTTTCAAAGCCCTTAAAGAAACAAAAAAAGGGGCTCATCACTGAGCCCCTTGGGTAACAAAAATCAACAGACCGTAGGTCGGTCAGGTTCGGTTCGGCTTACATCATGCCGCCCATTCCTCCCATACCGCCCATGCCGCCTCCCGGAGGCATTCCGCCCATAGCGGCGCCGGCATCCTTGTCCTCAGGCAGGTCAGCGATCACACACTCGGTGGTCAGCAGCATCGCGGCAACGGAGGCTGCATTCTGCAGCGCGGTGCGGGTTACTTTGGCAGGATCGATAACGCCTGCTTCGATCAGGTCACCATACTCTTCAGTAGCGGCGTTGAAGCCGTTAGCACCTTTGAGCTTCTTGACATGATCGACAACCACGGAACCTTCGTGACCGGCATTTTCGGCGATCTGACGAATGGGCTCCTCGAGGGCCCGAAGCAGGATGTTTCTACCCAGAGTCTGTTCAGCATCCAGCTCGATCTTAGCCAGTGCATCGAGACAGCGGAGATAGGCAACGCCGCCGCCGGGTACCACGCCTTCCTCTACCGCTGCGCGAGTAGCGTTCAGTGCGTCTTCAACGCGGGCTTTCTTCTCTTTCATCTCGATCTCGGTGGCTGCACCAACATTGATTACCGCAACACCGCCGATCAACTTGGCCAGACGCTCCTGAAGTTTCTCTCGATCGTAATCGGAGGTGGTGTCTTCGATCTGGGTGCGAATCTGCTTGACGCGGGCGGCGATTTTTTCTTTTTCGCCAGAACCATCGATGATGGTCGTATTGTCTTTGTCGACAACGATGCGCTTGGCGGTGCCAAGATCGTTGATGGTGATGTTCTCGAGCTTGATACCAAGGTCCTCGGTGACAACCTGACCACCGGTAAGAATGGCGATGTCTTCGAGCATTGCTTTTCTACGATCACCAAAGCCTGGGGCTTTGACTGCCGCAACGTTCAGGGTGCCGCGCAGTTTGTTGACAACCAGGGTGGCCAGTGCTTCACCATCCACATCTTCAGCGATGATGAATAAGCCTTTGCCCATTTTGGCAACGGACTCCAGTACCGGCAGCAGGTCTTTCATGTTGGAAACTTTTTTCTCTACCAGCAGCAGGTAGGGCTCGTCCATGGCTACTTCCATGCGCTCCGGGTCGGTGACAAAATAGGGAGACAGGTAACCACGGTCGAACTGCATACCTTCAACCACGTCCAGGGTGGTCTCCATGGATTTTGCTTCCTCGACGGTGATGACACCTTCTTTGCCAACCTTGTCCATTGCTTCGGCGATGATGTTACCGATGGCCTCATCACTGTTGGCGGAGATGGTTCCAACCTGAGCGATCTCTTTCTGCTCTTTGGTCGGGGTAGAAATGTCCTGCAGGGCTGCAACAACGGCGTCAACGGACTTGTCAATGCCGCGCTTCAGCTCCATCGGGTTATTGCCTGCGGCCACCAGCTTGGCGCCTTCAGTATAGATTGCCTGAGCCAGCACGGTTGCGGTGGTGGTACCGTCACCGGCTACGTCGGAGGTCTTGGAAGCAACTTCCTTGACCATCTGGGCACCCATGTTTTCGAATTTATCATTCAATTCGATCTCTTTGGCTACCGTCACACCGTCCTTGGTGATGGTCGGGGCGCCAAAAGATTTATCGATCAGAACATTGCGGCCTTTCGGGCCCAAAGTAACTTTGACAGCATCTGCCAGGGTATTTACTCCGGTGAGAATCTTCTCGCGACCCTTGACACCGAATTTAATATCTTTACCAGCCATTGGAATTTCTCCTTTATTCAGTTTCAGTTAATGCAAATTTGGTTTGAAACAAATCAGTTCAGATGCGGCTTACTCGACGATGCCAAGTACGTCATCTTCACGCATGATCAGGTAGTCCTCTCCATCAAGCTTCACATCAGTGCCGCCATATTTGGAAAAAAGGATAACATCACCTTCTTTCACCTGCAGTTCGACACGCTCGCCTGCATCGTTTGTTTTACCTGGTCCAACTGCAATGACTTTTCCCTCAGCCGGTTTTTCTTTGGCGCTGTCGGGAATAATGATGCCACCGGCAGTTTTTGCTTCTTCTTCGAGCCTCTGAACAAGAAGACGATCATTCAACGGACGAATTTTCATTGTTTCCTCCTCAACTACTTGATTACTATTTTTGATTTATTTGTCGGCTGCGCCACAATGGCCGCAACCCCTGTTTATTTGGCCGCAAAAACGGCCTTATTTTGAACACGGCAAAATATAGTCGTGCTTAACTAAAAATCAAGGGGCGGCCGCACTTTTTTTGCAGCCGCCCCCTAGGATATACTAGGCTGTTGTTTTTCCGTTTTTATTTAGAATTGAAAACGAGCGAAAAATTGCTCTTCAGCCAACCTTGACTGTCCAGCCGAACGAATTCTCTGTGTGCCCGTACTGAATTGCCTGCAGCTCTTTAAATAAACGGGCTGACAGCGGTCCGGTTTGACCATCGTTGATCGGGTAGGAGACATCCTCGTAAAGCAGCTCACCGACCGGTGATATCACCGCCGCGGTACCTGTTGCAAAACTCTCCCGCAGCGCCCCGCTATCTGAAGCCTCGATCACCTCATCGATGGAAATCGGCCGCTCCTCGACTTCGATATCCCAACTTTGGGCCAGCCTGATTACCGAGTTGCGGGTGATACCGCCCAAAATCGAGCCGGACAATGGCGGGGTAATCAAGGTGTTATCGATGCTGAAAAATATATTGGAGGTACCCACTTCCTCGATGTATTTACGCTCGCAGGCATCAAGCCAGAGGACCTGGGTACAGCCGCGTTCTTTGGCCTGCTCCGAAGCAAGCATTGAGGCGGCGTAGTTGCCGGCCGTCTTGACATCGCCGACCCCGCCCTTGACAGCCCGGACATAATCGGTACAGACACAGATCCTGGTCGGACTGAAGCCCTCCGCATAATAAGCGCCAACAGGGCTCATAATAATATAGAAGAGATAGTTGTCGGCCGGTTTCAGACCAAGAAACGGATCGACGCCGATCATGGTCGGCCGCAGATAAAGTGATGCTCCTTCAGCTGCGGGAACCCATCGTCGATCAAGATAGACCAGTCCCTTGAGAGCTTTGAGCACATGATCGACCGGGAAACGAGGCATGCTCATCCGAGTGGCCGCATTGTTCATTCTCTCGAAATTGTCAGTCGGTCTGAACAGGTAGATCTGGTCGTCCCTACTCCGGTAGGCCTTTAGACCTTCGAAAATTGCCTGTCCGTAGTGCAGAACGGTGGAAGCAGGATCCATGGAAAATGATGCATAGGGCATTATCTCGGCGTTGTGCCACCCCTGATCACGGTTCCATTCCATCAGGAACATATGATCGGTAAAATATCTGCCAAAACCAAGATTTTCAACCGAAGGCATGTCCTTCAAAGTCTCCGCCTTCTCAAGTGAAATATCCAGATCTTTCCACATGATACAATCTCCACACTCGACGTATTTTGCTTCCCAATGTCACCAGTTCATTATATAGTTATATAATTTTGGCGGTACCTGAAGCAGAAGGATACCACCATAACTCAGCCCGAACGATAAATGCAAACATAATTGCGCCAAGAAAGTATCTCAGGCCAATTTGAATAGTTCAACAGATGAATTCACTTCAGAAAAACAATCATGAATATCCCCCCGACGGACCCAGTCCCATGCGGGTTCGTTATTTCCTGATTGTCTTTCTGATCTCGATCTTCTTTCTCGGCCGGGTTCTCTATCCTTTTATGTCGATCCTGGTATTGTCGTTCATCCTCTCCACACTGTTCAGGCCGGCCTATCTGTTTTTCAACAAAAAACTGCCAAATACCCCGTCTTCGCTGGCTACCTGCCTGCTTATCACCGCCCTTGTCTTTGTTCCCCTGGTATTTTTTATCACGGCACTGTCAAACGAAGCGCTCACCGTCTATCAGTGGGGAAGGGACAGCAGAGTATGGCTGAAAGTGCAGCTCTTTATCCAGGAGAGTCCCTTCGTTGCCCAGACCCTCGAATATCTGAATGAGGTGGGCTTTGCCCTGGAGCCCTCCCAGATCTCCGAATCACTTTCCTACGTGGTCAAAATGGGCGGACTGATGCTCTACAACCAGGCCAGTGCCTGGGCAGCCAACATCGCTCAGTTTCTCTTCCTGTTCATGATGATGATCCTGGTCATTTTCTTTCTGTTGATCGATCTGCCGAAACTGCTCAACTACCTGATCCACCTGTCGCCGCTGCCAGATGACGAGGATCGGCTGCTGATCAAAAAATTCCAGGAAATTGCCAATGCGGTTTTGAAGGGTAACGGAATCTGCGGAATTATCCAGGGGATACTAGGCGGCTCTGTTTTTCAGATCATGGGACTGAATTCGCCGATCCTGTGGGGTTGTATTATGGCGATTCTCGCCTTTTTACCGATCTTCGGTATTGGTCTGGTGATGATACCGGCTGCAGTAATTCTTGCTTTTAACGACAGAGTCGGTGCCGGTATATCCCTGTTCTGTTTCTATTTGGTCCTGTCGTTCTCGGTCGAATACCTGCTCAAGCCCAAGCTGGTCGGCGACCAGGTCCAGATGCACACCCTGCTTGTCTTCCTGTCGATCATTGGCGGGCTCAGCGTCTATGGGATCCTGGGGATCATCTACGGCCCGCTGATTGTCACCGCCTTTATCACTCTCTCCGAGATTTATCTAAAGAAATACGATTATTACGTGCAGAATTTCTAAAAATTGCCCCCTTGAAAGGCCCCTTTAGTCCGATCTCTTCGTTGTGCTCGAAATTATATCCTCGGAAAGGAATGGGGACACAATGAATATTGTGTCCCCTCAGGTTAGGTAAAGTTTCACCCACGCCTCGGTCTGCGACCAAAATGAACGTTTCAGGATGGCAACTTTGGGTGTTGGGAGCAAAGCTTAATCAGCTTTCCAGGTAGGTTTTGAACTTGGCCAGACCCTCTTCTATAGCCGCCAATTCGATTCCCGAATAGGCCAGCCGCAGATACTTTCTCGACTCACCCGGCAGTGGCGTCCCGAAATGAGACCTGGCACACATCGAGACCCCAGTCTGTTGCAGGATATCTTCGATAAAATCCTGATAAGTACTAAATCCCTTGTTGGTCATGGCTTCGGTTACATCGGGCCAGAGGTAGAAGGTGGCGTTGGGCCGGAAACAGGAAACCCCGTCGATATCGTTGAGCATATCGACACAGAGGTCACGCCGCTGCTTGAGGGTGTCGAGAATATCGAGCACCGGCTGCTGATCGCCGCTGAGGGCATCGAGCGCCGCCCACTGGACGAAATGATTGGTACATGACTCATCATTGACATTGAGTTTTCCTATAATGGCAATGATGTCCTCGGGTCCGAGCGCTGCGCCGAGCCGCCAGCCGGTCATGGCAAATCGTTTCGAGAAGGTGTAAAGCACTACGCTGCGCTCTTCCATCCCCGGCTCATTGATGATCGAGGTGGACTGGCCATCATAGTGGATATCGAAGTAGGCCTCGTCCAACAGCACCATCAAGTTATGCTCCACTGCCAGTTCAGCGATCCGCCGTCGATCTTCGGCACTGCACTCGGCGCTGGTCGGGTTGTGCAGATCATTGACAATGAGAATCTTTGTTTTACTGGTGATGGCTTGCTCAAGCTGGTTGATATCAAAGGTGAAATTGGTCTCCCCAGGTACAGTTCCGTAAGGAACTGCCACACCACCATGAAACTCTATCTGGGATTCGTAGATGGGAAATCCTGGATTAGGATAGAGTACCTCATCTCCGGGGTTCATGACGGTCAGCAAGAATTTGGAAATTACCGGTTTACCGCCGGGCTGGACCGCAACGTTGACTCCTGAATAAGAGGTATTTCTGGTCCGGTTGAACTCTTTGGCCAGCGCTTCCCGAAGTTCAACGATGCCGACGTTGGCGGTATATCCGGTTTTCCCATCTTTTATAGCCCTGCAGGCAGCCTCGGTGATATGCTCGGGGGTTGCCAGGTTGAGGTCACCCAGATGAAAAGGATAGACCCGGTTGCCCGCAGCGGCATGAGCGGCCGCCTGTCCGGCCACGACAAAGGCGGTTTCAACTCCAAGGTTAGCCACCCGGTCGGCAAACGTGAATACGTGAGTCATTTCCAACTCTCCTAGTTTTTTCTTATGATCTTTGAATTCAGGATGATCAGCTTTAATACCTGACTTTGCCGCTGAACGCAACTCCCTCGAATTTCCTCAGAGTAGTGTAATCGGGGTCTCTGCGGTAGGCCTGGCTTGGTTGGCCATTGAGGTACATGGTTTCCAGATAAGTCAATTTCCTGGGCAGTTGGGACGGAGTCCCCCTGGCTACCAGAAAATTGGCCGGCTTTCCGGGTTCGATGGTGCCCAAATCTGTCAATCCCAGCAGTTGGGCTCCCTGTTTGGTGGCACAGCCTATCGTTTCAGCCAAGCTGAAACCAGCCCGCATGAACAGCTTCATTTCCTCCATCATCGACTCACCGTGGAGCACACCGATACTGCCGCTGTCGGTTCCCAGGGCCACCTTCACGCCGAGCTCACGGGCGAGGGCGACCTGCTCCAACTGGTGAGCCAGATTCTGCTCGACCACCTTCACATCTATCGAGGCCCGGTAATGCTCAGCGTTCAGGGCGTAGGCTTTCATGGTGTAGATCGTCGGCACCCAGTACACACCTTTCTCGGCCATCAGCTCAAGATTCTGCCGCCCCATGAAAAAACCGTGCTCGATAGAGTGGCATCCCGCTTTGATAGCAGTTCTGACCGGATCTTCACCATTGGCATGAACCATCACCTTGCAGCCCAGACGCTTTGCCTCACTTACCAACTCGCCAAGCTGCTGCCTGGAAAACTGTGGTTCAGTCTGCTGAGCGAACCTGGTCATGCTGTTCAGTCCCGAATTGACCACCTTGATCAGCCGGGTCGGCTGGGCCAGCCGCAAAACGGCCTGAAGCAGTGATTCGTCATCTTCCGGGCAGACGCCAATCAACGAACCGTAACGGTCTCTGCGATGATATGCCCGGCCCGGCGAAGTCACCAGAACCGGCAGAGCGGAAGGATCGTGCCGCTCTTCCAGGTAACGGAGTACACAACCCGATCTGTCGCCGCCGTCGCGGACCGCCAGCACGCCGTGTGAAAAATGGTGCCTGAGGTGCTCCTCGATCATTGGAACCAGTTCCTCATAAGTGGCTTCAAGCTGCTTCTCCCTGAATTCCTGGTCGATGCTGCCGGACATGCACAGATGCACATGGCTGTCGATCAGGATCGGCAGAATGACACAATGAGTCAGATCCGTTACCAGCTCGGCGGGCAGCTTTTCTGCGGCGATATCATCATAGATGTCAACTATGTACCCCGACTCGACGACGACAACCTGTTTTTTCCTGGCGGGTCCGCCGTGTCCATCGATCAGCGAACCGACCCGGATGTGGTTACTGGATTTTTGGGTCATTGCTCAATTTTATGCTGAATTTTTCTGTGTGCAAAACCATCCGTTGACTATAACCCTGTTCCGACAATTGTGAATGTTATTTGATCGCCATCTTCGGTTTAACCGCCTCTATCCAGCCCGGCGATGGTCTTTATTCCGGCAGCTGAAAGGTCCGATAATCCGTTTGTTTTCAACTGGGCATGGGCAAGAAACCGCTCACATCAATATTTTTGAACCCAGTGATAAGATTAATTGCATAAATTTTGGTTTTATGTTAGGCATAATTTGGAGATCCGAATTTCCCAAGTTCTACCGAAAGCTACAGTTGTGTGCCGGATATGCTGCTAATATTCGGTGCATTTTTATGTTGTTGGTCAAGAAGCAGGACACAGAGTTCGTTCAGTTGGGGCAAGAAGATTATCAAATCACCGAACAGGAGGCTGACCTATGAGTGAAGAGAAGAAGGTTATTGAAACTTCTGAAGCAGAAATTGCGGTACATTGGCAGGAGGAAGAGTATATCCATCCATCGCCGGAATTCGTCGGCCAGGCTAACCTGACCGACCCTTCTATTTTCGAGCGCTTCAGCCTCGACAACTTTCCCGATTACTACACAGAATTCGCTGAACTTCTCACCTGGTACAAGTATTGGGATGAAGTACTCGACACCAGCGACGCACCATGCTGGAAGTGGTTCAAAGGTGGCAAGCTGAACGCCAGCTTTAACTGCATTGATCGTCATCTTGACCAATACAAGAACAAGACCGCCATCCACTTCGTCCCTGAACTGGAGGAAGAGGCCGTCCAGCACGTTACCTATCAGGAACTCTTTGTTCGGGTCAACGAAATGGCGGCTCTGCTGAGAGACTCAGCCGGCCTGAAGCGGGGCGACCGGGTGACGATCCACATGCCGATGTCCGCCGAGCTGCCGATTACCATGCTCGCCTGTGCCCGGCTTGGCGTCATCCATTCAGTCGTCTTCGGCGGCTTCTCGTCAAGCGCCTGTGCGGATCGAATTATCGACTCCAACAGCAGGGTACTGCTAACCATGGACGCCTACTATCGGGGGGGCAAGCTGCTCAACCACAAAACAGTGGACGATGAAGCCTGCCAGCTCGCTGAAGAGGGCGGCCAGAAGGTCGACATGCTGTTGATCTGGCAGCGTTATCCCGGAAAAAACTCCTCTGAATCACCACTCGTTGAGGGCCGCGATGTGATCGTCAACGAGGAGTTGAAGAAGTATTACGGCGCCCGGGTGGAACCGGAGCAGATGCTCGCCGAGGATCCGCTGTTTTTGATGTATACCAGTGGCACGACTGGTAAACCGAAGGGCTGCCAGCACGGTACCGGCGGCTATCTTTCCTATGTCACGGCGATGTCCAAATATATCCAGGACATTCATCCCGAAGACGTCTACTGGTGTATGGCCGATATAGGCTGGATCACCGGCCATTCGTTCATCGTTTACGGGCCACTCGCGCTGGCTGCCTCGACGGTGATTTACGAAGGGGTACCGACTTATCCGGATGCAGGCCGCTCCTGGAGAATCGCCCAGGAACTGGATATCAATATTTTCCACACCGCACCGACGGCAATCCGGGCCCTGAGGAAAATCGGTCCCGACGAGCCGGCCAAGTACAATTATAAATTCAAGCACATGACCACCGTCGGTGAGCCGATCGAGCCTGAAGTATGGCGCTGGTACCACAGCACTGTGGGACGTGGAGAAGCGGTAATCGTCGACACTTATTGGCAAACCGAGACCGGTGGATTTCTCTGCTCCACGGTACCGGGTCTCGAGCCCATGAAGCCGGGCAGTGCCGGTCGCGGAGTTCCGGGAATTCACCCGATTGTCTTCGACGAAGAAGGCAAAGAACTGCCCGCCGGTACGGGCAAGGCCGGAAACATCTGCATCCAGAACCCCTGGCCGGGCTGCTTTATGACCATCTGGGGTGATCGTGACCGATTTGTTAAGACTTATTTCGCCATGTACAACAAGGATCCGAACTCCAAAGACTGGCGCGACTGGCCTTACCTGACCGGTGATGCCGCCGTTGTTTCCGCTGACGGGTACGTCAGGATCCTGGGCAGAATTGACGATGTAATCAACGTTTCGGGACATCGTCTCGGCACCAAGGAAATCGAATCTGCGGCCCTCACCGTAACTGAGGTTGCAGAGGCGGCGGTGGTACCGGTGGCCCACGAAATCAAAGGCAAGGAGCCGGAACTCTACGTCTCCCTCAAGCCCGGTATCGAAGCATCAGCAGAACTGCAGCAGAAAATTGCCGATGCTATCGTCTTCCAGATCGGCAAAATCGCCAAATGCAAAAACGTCTGGATCGTTCCAGATATGCCCAAAACCCGCTCTGGAAAGATTATGCGTCGGGTCCTCGGAGCCATATCGAACAATGGCGACGTTGGCAATGTCATGACCCTTGCCAACCCTGAGATTGTTGAAGAAATCCAGAATATGGTCAAATAAGGACGAGCAGATAAACCTACGGAAAAGGCGGAGCTCCGGAACAATCCGGAACTCCGCCTTTGTTTTTAAACCTTTGCTCTATCCTACTCGTTCCGTGCTTCCTGCGTCTATTTAGAAACAGAATCCCTGCATCGGTACGCCGGCAATGGCAAAAGCCTGTTGCACCCCTTTGGGAAACAGACTGTAGAAATATCTCAGCGTGCCCTTATCGGGTCCATATTTTTTGGCGAGATTGGCCGCAATAACCCGGGGATTTGGGTGCTGCTTACGTTTGTTGTAGGTGGTTCTGATGAATTCGATGGCCTCCAGATGCTCTTCATCCAGTTCCAAACCAGCCTTGTTGGCCAACCAATCCCTGATCTCGTTGTCCCAGGAATCTCCATTGATGAGATAATCCTTCTCTGTCAACAGATATCTTCTGTCCTTGAGTTTAATATGATAAGCCATGATCACACCTCCCACTTTCACGTTTATCCTGCCTCGGTCACCAGTTCCTTCACTGACGCCCGCTGCAATGCCGCCGCGATGTGAGGATGCGATCACAAAGCGGATCACATTGCTTTCTTTCAACTACATTATACCACGAAAAATTACCCTAAGTAACTAAATTTGCGCCGTAATACTACATTGTGGTAGGAATATGACTGGCACCAATGAGGAGGGGTCAGGAGAGCACTCTGATAATCTCTGCAATATCGGCACGGCGCCCATAGGTACCGAGATTTCTGACATTTGTCTGATATGACGGGTCAGGCGGCAGACCCAGAATCGCATCGGTAACCGTCATCAACAATTGCAGTTGTTCGACGATTTGTTCCTGGCTTTCATGGGGCACCCGGTAGCGCTGCATCATCAGGTACTCCATGGAGTAATGGTCCCTCTTACGCTCGAATTCTCTGATCTCTCTAAGCCTCTCTATCAGTTGCCGTCGCCGATCGAGAAGATAATCCTCAAACGAGACAGGTTCATTGATTTCTGCAAGAAGCGTCAAAATCAGCCCGAACAGTTCGAGAAAAATTTCTTCATAGGGCTGGCTTTTCTCTATGAAGCCACAGAGAAAATCAAGTTTGTCGGTGCTGAGCGAAATCCCCCTGCAGCGGAGCATCAGCCGGGAAGCAATCACCGTCTCCGTCGGATAGAACTCGTTCAGGGAGGCAACCAGCTGACTGTCGACACACCTGTCGAGGTAGAGTTTGCTGACAAAATAGTCTATTTCATCGATGCCAACCGGTAATTTGAAACGGTGGTCTCCTGGCAAATGGATAGGAACCGCGTCGATCTTCCGGCGGAGATCGAGAGCGAGTGCTTTCAATTCGACTGGGCCGTAAATCAGCTCGGTGCTGAGCAAGGGTTCAAGGGTTGCCCTTCCCCCCATCTCAGGAGTAAATATCAAGGCCACCAGTTCATGGCGCTCTTCAAGCCGGGGATCCATCACGGCAGCCTCGAGTTCCGCAGGACTCAAACCGCATGTCGATTCAGCAAAGAAAAGGATATCCTCCGAAAGGACTATCCCCTCCTCAAGCAACTTCAGAATCGCCTTTTCCAAAAGCACCTTCTTTACCTCGGTATCGTCCATTGATGTTGTTCACCTATGAGTTGATTTCCTGACTGGTGCGCTAGTCCATCGGACTTGACATTATACCCGACTCAAATAGAATGATCTCCTGGTAATACCACCTATGCCTGGCGACATTGATTCAGATATAAATCTCTCACCGCGAGGGCGATATGTTTTCTCCGAATTGTCTGCCTATCTTGATCGGCAGCCTGCCCCTTAAGGATCACGCCGAGGCCGTCGATCTGATTTTCGAGCACACCCCTGAGATCCCTCTGTGGCCCCAACTTCCGAAACATAAAAAAGAAGGGATGGTACGCCAGTTCGCCAGCGGTTTCCCGGGACTGATAGACCGGGGCTCAAGCTGCTGGATCGATAGAGAAAAGGACAGCTTCATCAGCGAAATGACCACCTTTTACGAGCATTTCATTGAGTGTCAGACGCTGCCGGTGCTGCCCCACGATTCGATATTTTCCCTCGGGGACGACACTGCCAGGGGTTTTTCTGTATTTAAAGAAAGGCTTGAAACAACCCGTTGCTCGCCGCTTACGGTAAAAGGACAGGTAACCGGCCCGGTCACGGCGGGAATCGGGATCAAGGATCGACAGGGGGTGCCACTGGTATATGACGACGATCTTCGAGATATGCTGATCAAATTACTGGCCGGTAAGGCTCGCTGGCAGATCGAGCAGTTTCGGCCATTCTGCCCCGACGTTCCCCCCATTATCTTCATCGACGAACCGGGAATCGTAAATTTTGGTTCAACCGCCTTCGCAGGTGTCTCCCGGGAGCTGGTGCTGGACGGTGTGTTGGAATTGATTGGCGCTATCAGAGATGCAGGTGGCCTCAGCGGTTTGCACATATGCGCCAATGGCGACTGGGAGCCGGCCCTGATTTCTGAAACCGATATAATCAGCTTCGATGGCTATTCATATTTCGAAAATTTCGTACTCTACCAGGAGCAGCTCGTCTCCTATCTAAAAAGAGGAGGCATCCTTGCCTGGGGGATAGTTCCGACATCCCCCCCGGATACGGTAACGAAAGAAACGGTCGAAACGCTCTATGGAAAATGGTACGGCCAGCTGAAAACCCTGTGCTCCTTTGGATTCACCGAGCAGCAGATCGTCCGTCAGACCTTGATTGCACCAGCCTGCGGAACCGGCTCATTGAGCCCCGAACTGGCCCTGAAAGTGCTGTCGATGACCAGAAACCTGGCTGACCTGATCAGAAACGACTTTTCACTCGGTGGTCACTCGCTGCCCTAGATCGAAACCCGGAAAGATCTCGGACATCGCTTGCTTAAGGCCGCGGCAGTCGGGCAGCATACGCGCATCATCGGGAAGCTCAACATCCCCCTGAACTCCCAGAAAATGCAGCCCCGTTTTTCGGGCGGCATGATAGTCGGTCAAGGCGTCACCAATGAACAGGCAGGAGGCCGGCTCCAGTTGGTAGGCTGCCAGCAGCGCCCTGATATGGTCGGGTTTTTTGATTGGTGAACCGAGTATCTCGTTGAAATAATGGCTCATCTTCCTGGCCTCTATCACCCTTTTCAGTTCGTCTTCCGGCGTACCTGATATGACGAAAATCCGGCACCGCCCCTGCATCTCTATAAAAAATTCCTCGGCACCCCTGATCCATGGGGCTGCGATCACCCTGTCGACGACAAGTTTTGAATATCTTCTGCCCCAGTCCTCTAATTCATTTTCAGAAAGTGGGGTTCCGACAAAGTGAGCATGGGAATACTGAATTTTATCGATTCGGCTTATTCCCCCGTTGAGCCGGTGATGCTCGAGGACCTGGGCCAGTATTCCATCGCCGTATGGTTCGAACAAAACCCTGAAGGCTTGGGTTTTAACGCCGACAGAGTCGACCACCACTCCGTCAAAATCAAAGAAACAACCAATTTCCTGCGAATTACTCATCCTTTATTCACCTTCAAAGCTCGCTCGATAGGGTCAGAAGACCAGACGATGTCTAAGGTTCTTGGGCAGATGGGCGGCAATCGCCGCAATGAAAAAGGCCGATGTCACCGTTGCTGTCGCTGGCAGGTAACCGTGGTAGGCGACCCCGAGCAGGACAAGTTTTACGAGCGTCGCCAGCCCCCCAACCTCACGGTAGAGCGCCCGGTGACGCATTCCTTCGGTTACCACCAGGGTCACACCGGTTAGGATTGACAACCACAGGTACAAGACCGGAGGACCAACGATCCCATCGAGTAGAAAACTACTCAGGTAAACCGCAGCACCAACCTGGTGCAGAGCCCTGATTACCACTGAAAACAAGACCAGCCAATAAGGCCTGGGAGCAACCGGCCCCAGCGCTGGAGTTACATTTTGTTCTTCAGGACCCATGTGCGCTGCCATTAAACCACATCCGTTAATATTTCCTCTCAACTAAATAGACAACGCAGAACTTGTCGATAATTAATTAACTCATGAGCCTTTTGCAAAACTAAGATTTTCGTTCAAAATCAAGGCATGCGAGAAATTTTACCACAGGCATATGATTGATATTCCGAGGATAAAATTTTGAGCATAACGCAGAGTTTGGGCGAAAAGATTGTTTTGCAAATGGC
>CAJQNS010000247.1 GCA_905479735.1 uncultured Desulfofustis sp. | reverse complement strand
GTTTCTCTTTCACAACCGGTCTACCACGTCCCGGGAGGTACAGGACAAGGTCGAGGAGGTCATGCAGCAGGTCGGGGTTGAACCCAGTTGGGCCACGCGGTACCCCCACGAATTTTCAGGCGGCCAGCGGCAGCGCATCAGTATCGCCCGGGCCTTGATGGTGGACCCCGAGTTTATTGTGGCCGATGAGCCGGTATCGGCCCTGGATGTCTCCATTCAGGCTCAAATTCTCAATCTGCTGGCCGAACTCCAGGACCGGCTTGATCTCGCCTATTTATTTATCAGTCACGACCTCAGCGTGGTCAGACATATCGCCGATGAAATCATGGTGATGTACCTCGGTATGGTCATAGAGAAGGGCAGCCGTGAGACGATATTTAAACAGCCCAGGCACCCCTACACCCAGGCATTGCTTTCGGCAACACCAGTTGCCGATCCCTTTCATGAGAAACAGAGGATCGTGCTGCACGGAGAATTACCATCACCAATCGACCCTCCTCCCGGCTGTTTTTTCAACCCACGCTGCTCGAAAGCAACCGCCCAGTGTCTCGAAGTGTTTCCCGATATGCGCAAGCTCGGAGAGACCGAGGTGGCCTGTCACAATCCCATCGAAGAATAAGCGAAAATTCTCAATTTTTTTTCAAGGACTCAAAGTTCCAATCCGGGGTGCGAAGAGTGCAAGCGGGGCGTGGCCTTGCTGGCTCGGTATCGTGGAGTGAGATCGGAGTCCTCGTCTAAGCGGGTGAGTAGAGACAATAAGCGGTGCGGTTAGGCATCGTATTCTTTGTTGGGCTCGATCCGGTCCAAGGGAAGATCTGCTCGATTTGCACAATACGAACAAAGCATTGCGGAATCTGGTCGATTCGTGCCCTTCCCGCTGGTTCGCCATGCCGTGTCTCGAGATCGGTCTCTAAGTATTTGATAATGAAATGGAAAAAATATTCTGTAGGTAGATATACCTAGTTTTGGGTAGGATGTCGGCCGATTGCAAAATCTGGTGGAGCGATTATAAACTGGCGTAGTTCGTTTTTCTTCATCCTCAAAAGATTGATTTTGCTAGAAAGCGAAAGACTGCCATATCAACCGTTTTTTTCTAGCATTTACGGGAGAGGTAACTCCCTTACCTCTCCCGGTTTTTTTTTGAGTGCCGCTATTGCCGACTGCACCGCCAGGCCAATTTTGATGTGAGCTGAACCACTGTCACGCACTCCTCGTGATAGTTCGAGTTGTACGCCCCGTTTTAATCTGCCGCGGTTACAGATGTTGCTGCGATGCGTTCCTTTAAAGTGCTCGTTTCCCCATTCACAATTTAGCTGGAGATTTTCCAGTTCATAGCTGATCTGACTGATCAACTGCTCGTCGAGGCCTCCGAGATAGACGACTGGCTTGTTGACTGTGCAACCATGCACGGCGACCACAGAGGACGATCTGCTGACCAGACTCAGGGCTTGGGGATGATCGAATCGATGGCTGGTAATGTGCAGGTCGCGGTTATCGTTTTCTTTCAAGCCGTTGAAACAAAAGAGGTTATAGTGATCACCGGCGATAAGGGCGGCGACTTCAGAGGTGTTTGGTTCGATCCTCCCGCCATGCGGGGCGAGAATAGTCACCTCGCTGGCTCGGTCCCGGACATGGACGCCGAACCCGCTTTCGCACCTGCTCAACTCCTCAAAATTTCGATATCTGTCCGCCATCGCTGCTCGGAGGAAGGGGATTCTTTTATTGCTGACAAAAGGTACAATAACAGATTAATTGGAAAGGGGTAGGTTTGGAGGTGAAGGAAATCGGGCTCGGCCTTTACCAATTGGGATATACAGCGACAACTCAATAACCGATTTAAGGGTACAGTGTTCCTGGTCGTAAAGCCATCTAAGAGTGTCTACTCGTCGGCTGAATTCAACTAATCTATAGAGGTTGTCATGAAACTGAAATATTTTTCCCACTCATCGTTCCAGATCACCACCGATTCAGGCCTGGTTCTGCTGATTGATCCATTCCTGGATGACAATCCGACATCGCCGGTGAGCTCCGACCAGGTGGGTGCCGACTTCATAGTACTGACCCATGCCCACGGCGACCATCTTGGCGATGGGTTCAAAATAGCTGCCCGAACCGACCCTTTGTTTATCTGTGTCAACGAACTCGCCAGCTACTGCAGTGAAAAAGGTTTCAGGGCCCACAATATGCACATCGGTGGTTCCTATGCCTTCGATTTTGGTAGCCTCAAGTTCACCATCGCCCACCATGGTTCAATGACACCGGAGGGTACCTATGGTGGTGAACCGGCCGGGGTGGTACTCAGTATTGATGGTAAAACACTCTATCATACCGGCGACACAGGGCTCTTCTACGATATGAAGCTGATCGGGGAAATGACGTCGCTCGATTACATGCTGGTACCCATCGGCGATAACTTCACCATGGGCATCGTCGATGCGGTCAAAGCGGTTGAACTTGCCAACCCGGGCATTGCCATCCCCATGCACTACAATACCTTTCCGGTCATTGAGGCAGATCCCCAGGAGTTCAGGAAAGGCGTCGAAGCCATAGGCAAGCAGGCGGTGGTGATGGGATTCGGAGATGAGATAGTGCTCTGAGATCCCAGAATACCAGACTAGAAATAAAGAATTTCCTGCACCACTGCAGATAGCGAGGGACCCTCTGCGGGTCACACTTAGTTGAAAGAAAACGATAGTTCCGCTGTTAGGCCCGTCATCTCAGAAGAAATGGATGCCAGAGCAGCAGTTTTTACGATTTTGCTCTGCGTTCTGTTCGGTGCCAATGCGGTGGCGATCAAAATCAGTCTGGCCGGTCTGGGGGTATTCACCACGGCCGGCATCCGCTTTGGTATCGCGGCAGTGGTTATTCTTCTCTGGGCCCTGCTCACCGGCAAACCTGTCCGGGTAAGCTTTTACCAGTTTAAACTAATGGTGGTCCTCGGCTTGATTTTCTATGTTCAGCTCTCACTCTTTTATCTCGGGCTCAGCAGGACAACCGCATCTCATGGGACGCTCATCGCCAATATCCTGCCTTTTGTGGTTCTGGTCCTGGCCCATTATTTCATTGAAGAAGAATTCATCTCGCTGAAAAAGGTAATTGGCCTCATTCTTGGATTCTGCGGGGTGCTGCTTCTGCTTGGAGATGCGGGCCAACTGGATCGGGACGTCCTGGTGGGGGATCTGTTTGTCCTGTCCGCAGTACTGATTTGGGGGGGGAATGCCATCTATACCAAGCGCATTATCGGCTCCTTTCATCCCAGCCAGATCACCCTCTATCCAGTGGCGATTTCGGCACCCCTGTTCCTGTTGACCGCACTGTTTCTGGATCGGGAAATGGTACGCTACGTGGACGGTTCGATTCTCACTGCCATGGCCTATCAGGCTTTTGTGACCGCATCATTTGGTCTGATCGGGTGGACTATGATGATAAAGCGATATGGCGCTTCCACCCTTCATAGTTTTATTTTCATTATGCCCATTTCCGGTGTATTCTTTGGTGTAGTGATGCTCGGTGAACCACTGACCATGGGCTTGATCGGGTCGATTATTCTGGTGACGGTCGGGCTCATCGTTGTCAACAGCAGTCCGAGGGGGCTCGGGCAAAAAAAATACTACCATTACATATTCCCAGGGAAACAATAACTGAAATGATTGGAATAATAAAAAAAATACTTGGCGATGATGCTCAGGAAGCAACTACGCAGAGCCAGGAAGAGACCCATATAGCGCTGTGTGTGCTGATGATTGAAGCGGCTCACGTTGACGGTGAATGTTCGGACGAGGAAATGGCTCATGTGGTCGATACGCTTACTGATAAATTTGGCGCCTCAAAACAGGATATAACTGAACTGATCGAGCAGGCTTATCAAAAGAGAAAAGACTCCATCGATCTGTTTAGTTTTACCCGATACATGAACCAGAACTACTCCAAAGAGGAAAAGATCAGGGTAATGGAATCGGTCTGGCGGGTTATTCATATTGATGGGAGGCTCGAGGGGCACGAAGATCACTTCGCCCATAAGCTGGCGAACCTGCTTCGCTTGACTCACAAAGAGCTGATCGATTCTAAAATCAGGGCAAGAGAACAACTGAAATAATAGCGAATAGAAATGGATCAGGGTGGAGTCAGATCAGAGGATCGCGTCGATTTTTTTGTAGTCAGAAAGACACTGGAACGACGGGCAGAAGAGCTGACGATCCTCAACCATCTGGCGGAAGCGATCAGTTCGAGCCTCGAACTCGACGACATTCTTCACTCCATCTGCCGCGAGATGGTGAGGGTATTGAATGCCAGAAATGTAGGCATCGCCCTTCTAAATGAAAAGAAAGACGGTCTCAAGGTCGTCGCTTTTCACACAGAACAGCCTGGCGAAACAGATGTGACCGGCCTCGAATTCGGCCTCGAGGGTAACGACGCCAGCCTGTTCGTGATTAAAACCGGTGAGCCGATCGTGGTTCCCGATGCCCAGACGAACCCAATCACCAGGTCAATGCATGAGGTGCTGAGACAGCGCGGGACATCCTGCCTTATGGTGGTGCCTCTCATGGCCCGTGGGGAGGTGATCGGCACGATTGGTATACCTTCCAACTCACAGGAGGTGTTCTCCCAGGACGACGTCAGGCTGAGCCAGACCATTGCCGGTCAGGTGGCCAGCGTCATCGACAATGCCCGTTTGCATCAGTCCGTGAAGCAGGCCAGAGACGTCGCAGAAAGGGAGCTCGAGATCGGCAGACAGATTCAGACCTCGTTTTTCCCTGAATCAATTCCTGAAATCAATGGCTGGGAACTGGTTGCATATTTTCAATCTGCCCGCCAGGTGGCCGGCGATTTTTACGATGTGTTTGAACTGGAAGATGGTAAGAAATTAGGATTGGTACTTGCAGATGTCTGCGACAAGGGCGTCGGGGCGGCCTTGTTCATGGTGCTTTTTCGCAGCCTGCTGCGAGCCAATCTGATCCAGGAGTTTGAGCAGAGAGAAGAAGCAGATGTCGATCCTGGACAGATGTTGGTATCGGCGGTCGACAAAACCAACAACTATATCGCCACCAACCATGCCCGGGCAAGTATGTTCGCCACCGTTTTCTCTGCGGTGCTGGAACGGGACAACAGCGAGTTGTGGTATATCAATTGCGGACATGACTCACCAGTGCTGATTCGTAGATCGGGTAAGATCGAAAGGCTCACTCCTGGCAATGTGGCGATTGGCATGTTCGCCGATCTGGAGTTTAAATCTTTCCGCATTGCCATGGACAGGGGCGACGCGGTGGTTGCTTATACAGATGGGGTAACCGATGCCAGATCAATGGATGGTATCACCTTTGGTGAAGCACGGCTCCTGAATGCTCTGGCTGGTTCAAAGTCGCTTCAAGAACGTTTTGGGGATCTCAAAAATGCGATCTCCACCCACATTTCCGATGCTGATCAATACGATGACATAACCTGTGTCGGTTTCGAGAGAATGGGCTGAAAAAGGGCATAATTTCAGATGAAACGAATTACCAGAACTCTGGTTGCTCCCGGCCTCTACTGGGTCGCCGTACCCGAAGCAGATCTGTACATACAGTGCGGCTGTGTCGAAGACTCGGTGAAGCATCTGATCCGCCGCGGTTTAATAACGGCTTTGGAAAAGAATGGTGTCACCTGGGAGACAGGGCCCAATACGATCCTGCTCTCCGATATCCTGCTGCAGGGAGGACATTTCTCCAATCTGGCCGAGTTTCCGGTTCTGCAAATGCTCTATCGACAAGGAATGGGTCTGCCCGGCCATCCCAACAATACCGGAAGAAAACCGCTGCTAATAGGTAATTCAGGGCAGATAAAAGCCCAACTCGAATACATCCACCGTGGAAATTATGGTTTGATTTCTGTGGATGAGCTGCTGGAGACAGGGTTGAGTGTAGAAGAGGCGGAACTGGTCTGGAATCTGAAGATGGAATTTGCCTACGGAAAGATCGAACAAACCGACTATCTGATCGATTCGATTGTGCTCACCAACCAGGAGATGGAGATTCGCCAGGGCGTCTTAATCAGACGTGACGACATCAATGAGTTTACCATTTCCTATAAGGGAGAATCCGCCTCGGTAGATCTGAATATCCCCGTTGCCCAACGCTACCCGGCTCCTTACCCGCTTGGCTTCCACGATATCAAACGGGAATATTTTGGTGTGGTTCATTCGGGACAGGGGGATGGCTGGGACATCAACCGCCCTTGCATGGCCAGCGTCATAGTCTATCAGGGGAAAATCTATCTGGTCGATGCCGGGCCCAACATCGCCTACTGCCTGATTGCTCTGGGGATCGGTATAAATGAGGTAGAGGGCATCTTTCACACCCATTGTCACGACGATCACTTTGCCGGTCTGCCGACACTGGTGCTCAGTGATCATCGGATAAAGTATTTTGCCACACCCTTCGTTAGAGCCTCGGTGTTTAAGAAGATATCAGCGCTTTTGTCATTACCCGAAAAGGATTTCTTCGAGTTCTTCGAGGTGTGCGATTTACAGGAAGGAGAGTGGAACGATATCGACGGGCTCGAGGTGAAGCCGTTATTGTCTCCCCATCCGGTTGAGACGACGACACTGACCTTCCGGACTCATTGGGGAGGACGATATTACACTTATGCGCACTTGACCGACATTATCGGTTGCGAAAGCCTGCGTTCAAAAGAAGCCAGTTCGGTCAATATCCCCGGAAGCTATCTGCAAAAGGTCATAGACGGCTACCTGAAACCGGTCGATTTGAAAAAAATAGATATCGGTACCGATTTGGTGCATGGTCGTGCATCCGACTTTGAAAACGATGCTTCGGAAAGGATCATTCTGGCCCATACCTCTGTACCGTTGAACGATTACCAAAAAGAGATCGGCTCAAGCGCACCGTTCGGGATGGTTGATGTGCTCGTAAAAAGTCATGCCAACCCACTGAACGAGAAAGCCTATCTCTACCTGTCAGATTATCTGGCCGGGGTTGAAGAACATGATCTCAAACAATTGCTGAACAACCAGATCATCGATATCAACCCGGGTACCATCATCCTCAAGCGGGACATGCCCACCACCTATCTGTATCTGCTGCTTACCGGTATTATCGAGATGATAAATGTCAGAACCGGAGTCTATAATACCTTCTCGTCAGGGGCGCTGATAGGGGAGAATTACAGTGAAGAAAATGGACTCTCCAATGCCACCTATCGCACGATCAGCTATGTCCATGCCCTGAAGATTCCCGCTTCAGCCTTCTATCGCTTTGTTGAGGAGCACCATCTGCTAAGATCACTCAACCAGTTATTCAGTAGAAAAGAATTCCTGCTGCACACCTGGCTTTTTGGTGAAGCATTATCACCCAGGGTTCAGACCGGTATTTCTGAGCACCTCATTCCTTTCAAACTCGAGAATACTGGTCAGCCTTTAGAACAGGTCGACCCCCAATTTATCTACCTTATCGAACGGGGTGCTCTGGCACGGGTTTTGGGAGGGCGAATTGTCGAGCAGCTTGAAACAGGAGATTTCTTCAACGAGGACCGCGCCGTATTCGGTGATGATTATGGGAGTGAACTGATCATCCAGACTCCGGTCAGCGGTTATCGTCTGCATCATGAACATATACAGGGCATACCGATCATTCGCTGGAAGCTTCTGGAAATGAACCAGAAGAGAAACCGGGCGGTGCGTCCTAATTCGGTATAAGCACCTGCCAGTCAGGCTTTGCACCATTTTTTGACTGGTTTGTGTTGGTGGTGCTTTTGGAGCGATGGCGCTCGTTGAAACAGAGACGTTCCTCATCCATCAGATCAGGCAAACTCAACTTGATCATGTTGCCGACGGACTCGTCGGAATCTTTAAGGTTGTGCTGCAGCACTAGGGTTACCCGCTGATCGTTTGCATCGGTGAAAGACCATTTCCAGCTCTTGACATTGCCGAACTGATCCCCGGAAAACTTGGGTTTCGCTCCGAATTCGTTCTTGTAGCGTTTCAGCAACTCCTGAAAAAACTTGAATGATCTGTCGTTATATTTCAGTTTTATCCGCAGGATCTTCCCTGGATTGCGGCAGGTTCCATAGGTGATAAATCCTTTACGAAAACCATCTAAATTGGTGACTATTACCTCGTTGAGATAATTGGCATAGTTTTCGATGGGGTAATTCTCGATCGGACTGTTCAGGGAAAACCCGCCTGCAGTCGTGGGAGCTTTTGGTGGGGATGCCGCCAGCAAGTGAAGCGGCTCAAAAAGAAAAGTCAGGGTCACTATAAAAACAAGTTTCACTAAGCGTTGCATCGTTTCCTCACAGTAGGGAAATGCCCAAAACCTGATTACCGCCTTCCAGTTCTTTCCGTTCGGTTAGATTCAAAATATCTTTTTCCCAGCCGGTAAGTTCGGAGGCCAGATTGGCGGCGATTCTAGTCATGTTGCCGGCGAACTGCTCCATGACCTTCTGAAAATTGTCTCTGTGCAGCCTCAGAAGAGTTGATTTTTCGTTTGCCTGAACGGTGAACAACCGAATGGTTTTACCCAGAAGAGCCAGCCCGCCGATGAACTGTCCAGGTTCGAGGGTTTTCATCGGGTAGTCGACATCATCCTGTCGGTGAAAAATCTGCAGACTTCCGGTTACAAGATAATAGGCGTAACCGTCATCTTCGCCTTGAACCATCAGTTGATCACCTTCGATCATGTCGATCTGCTTGCAGAGCATAGCGATCAACTTCAAACATTCATAATCCAATCCCTGAAACAACGGCACTTTACGCAAGTGATCAAGATCCTGTTCGAATCCAGTACGCTTATCACTTTCAACGTTTCTTTCCGTGGACGAGTTCATGCAGTACCCCCTGATCTGCCAATAGTTTTTGCGGTTCGCCGGATTCGACAATTTTCCCTGTTTTCATCACTGCTACCTTATCGAAAGACGGTAATAGGTCGAGCCGGTGAATGACAGATATGACTGTACGGCTTCCTTTCCATTTTTCTATGAGGTTCTGGATTCGACTCTGCGAATTATTGTCCAGAGCCGAAGTTGCTTCATCCATTATAAGCACTTTCGGTTTTTTCAGCAGGACTCTGGCAATGCTGAGCTTCTGCTGCTGACCGCCGGAAAGCTTGTCGCCTCGGTTACCCACATCAAATTCCATGCCGATCGCTGCCACCTGCTCCAGCAGGTCTTCTTCGATGAGGAGTTGAACGATACACTGGTTGACCCGATCCTCAACCTTGGGCGAGTCACTGGTCAGATTACCGTAGAAGATATTGTTCAGAATTGACTGGCTGCGGATATACTCGGTGTCTTTGTAGAACGACACAGCCCCAACCATATGCTCTCCGGACCAGACGCGGAATTCGTGTCTACCGGCTAGAATCAATTTTTCCAGCAGCTGCTGCAGGTCGACAATCTTATGACGGGCCGGGATATAGCGAAAGGCCAGCTTCATTAGAAGCAACCTGTTTTCAGTTGCCAGTTTAGTAAGCGGAGCTGTACCCAGTTGATCGGCAAGTTCGAGGCAGCGGTCATACTTGCTCGGCTCGACAGGAGTCTGTTCAAAAAAGACATTGTCCCTGGGCACATCTCTGCCGAGAATGTCGACGGTCTGTTTGAGAAGTTCGGCGCCGGTTTCCAGCAGAGGAAGTTTGAGATTAACACTATCAAGAAAAGTGAGGAATTCACGGTTCTCTTCCAGACTGTCGAGGGTCAAATCACTCTGAATCGAGCCAAAAATGAGGTTCTCTACAATTGTTGAGTGATAGAGATAGTTGTCCTGATAGTAAAATTCGACATGTTCGGCCAGCTCAGCCCCGAAATTATCCTGGAAATTTGCCCGAATCTTAAGAAACCTCTCTTCGAGTTCAGGGTGGAGCTGATGATCGAGGATCGTGTTAAGCCCGAAACGAAGGGTGTCGACAAACACTCCGGCTTGTTGCAGCACAGCAATTTTATCGTCCAGACTCACTGGTTCCCGGTCGTTGTCACGGTCCGGGTAGTCGGCAAGAGCGTTGCAGGCATAGGTGAGGTTGTCATTGATGGTTCCCGAAAAAATGATAGGATCCTGGGAGATAAACCCAACCGAGCGGACAACCTCCTCCTTTGACATCTGGGCGACGGAGCGGCCGTCGATCAGTAATTCACCACCGGTGTAGGAATATAATTGTCCGATACATTTGGCTAAAGTCGATTTTCCCGAGCCGGAGAAACCGACAAGTGCCAGATGTTCCCCGGCTTCGAGTGAGAGGTTTAACTGATCAAGCAGCTTGATGCCATTCGGTGTGACAAACTCGAGATCCCGGATTTCTATACTTCCTCGAATGGCGGGGGGCGAACGCTGCTCAGCGATGAGGGTGAATTCTGTTTGGCCGGTAAAAATCTGCATAACTTTCTGATAGCGTACAGAGGCGTCCTGCTGGGTCTGATAGAAATCGATCAGCTCTTTCCACGGATCATAAAGTTTTTCCTGGGCGGAGAGAAACGCCACGATAGAACCCAACTCGGTCTCGCCCTGCATCAGCAGGTAGCCGCCCAGCAGCATGACTACCACCGGCCCCAGACCGACAAACAGGTTGTTGGTGACCTTTACACCGTATCGGTACAAGGTCCAGATGATACGGATTTTCAGCAACCGTTCGATGATCGAGTTGTAGGATCGCTCCTCGTCCTGAAACGATCCCTGGGCGTGGATTTCACTGATACCGCTTACCGATTCGGTGATGCGGCTCGCCATCTTGTTGGAGGAATCTACCCGGCGCTTGTTCCAGGTATTCACGCCTCGTTGCACCAGCGGTACGATAAACAGGGCAATGGGGTAGATGGAGAGGGTGACGATGCCCAGCAGAGCATTGAGCCAGATAAGATAGGCGCCGATGGCCACCAGAGTGAGTATGTTACTCAGGGGCACCGCAATGGCGGCGCCGACGAAATTGGCCGAGGCGGAAAGCTCGGTAACCAGAGAAGCAACCACTGTTCCTGTGGGAGTTTTTCTGAAAAAACTGAGGGGCAAACGCAAGATGTGTTGATAAAGTTCTCTTCGCATATCGGTCAGAGCCCGCTGACCGATAACGGTCTGCACTGCATTGACAGAGAGTTTGAGCAGGCTTGAGAAGACAACCGCGAGCAGAAAAATCAGGCAGTAGACCAGGAGTTGGCTGACATCGCCGACGGCAAGCACGTCATTGATAATGCGCTTCTGTATCTCAAGCGGCAGCACCCGCAGAAACACCACTCCGATAATCAGTAGCAGAAGCAGAAGTTGCAGGGGTACGCTGGTTTTGAACACCCAAGAAAAGAGTGAGCGTTTATAGATAGGCACTTCTGTTCGTGGACGCATTAATTATCGATCAGATTTGCGGTCTGAGTCATGCCGCTTGTTGCAGACTCATTTACAGACACATCAAGTTGCCTTTCAGGGTCTGAACAAAGGCGGGATCAGGTTGCCGTGATAGTGGAGACCGATTTTGTAGGCTGGTGTATCCGGGGAACCTATCTGTGAACACCAGCGTACTTCGGCAATACAGGTGAGTTCTTCGAGCGAACTGAAGGACTGCAGATGCCGGCCGATCATCCTCACACAGAGATTATCTCCGGGAAGGGCTTGGTATCGACTTTGAAAGCACAAGCCTCCCGGGCTGTAATTAATTGTTGTCGCACCGTAATAACAGAACGGGTGGTCTGACCGCTTGGCAAACATGATGTCTTCGGCCAGTCTGACCCGGCCGTCTTTTCTCTTGTCACCACTCACTGAGGCACCTGTTACTTGAAATTTGCAAGCGCTTGTGGGGTGTCGGGATGAATCGTCACATAAGAATCGAAGCCGGAAATCTCAAATACCTCCCGGACGTGATCCTGCATATTGCTCACCGCAAAAGATTTACTGGCAGCCTGACGCTCCTTTACAGTCTTCAATACCACCCTGAGCCCTGCACTGGAGATATATTCGACCTTACTAAAATCAAGAAGCAAATGATGCCCTTCGTCATCGGAACCGATCGAACCGATTTCCTGTTCCAGAATCGGTGCGCTGTTCGAATCCAGCCTCCCATCGGGTGCCAGTATTATCACACCCTGCTCTTCTGTTTTGCGAATATCCATCAGAAACCCTCCTATTGGGTGATTATAAGTATTCTTTCAGATTTTTTTTGTCAGGGTAACTATATTTTTTCCATTTTCACGCCGGTACTCGATATTGTCGGTATATTGACGCATAAGAAAAATACCTAGGCCTCCGACCGGCTGATCGTCTAGCGATAGATTCAGATCAGGAACCGGGGCCTGGGTAGGATCGAAACTTTGGCCTCCATCACTGACGACGATTTCGATTTCATCTTCCCGGTGAGCAATGGTGAAATGAACCTCTTGATCGGGCTCCCTTTCTATACCGTAACTGACCACGTTGGTAAAAAGTTCATCAAGAGCCAGGTTAAGCTGTAAAATGATTTTTCCTGGCAAGCTCCATTTCTCGCCGATCAAGCTCAAGAGCTCGCTTAAACGTTCAAGTTCGGAAAGCGAGTTAGAGAGGCTGAAAGTGATTTTCTGAGTTGCCATAATCATCTTTACTTTTCTTGAAATCCCTGACTGAGTGGATCAAGAAAGGGATCAACCAGATACTCAAGTACGGTTCGATTTTCCTGAATTTCAACCCTAAAACTACTATTATAATGCATTTTGTTGTCTTCCGCCTCTCGAAGGGCGGACTGAGCTTTGGCCAGACTGCTTTTATCTTCGAGCAGAGCGCTTTTCAATCCTGCTTCCTCGCGAAGAAATTGTAAGTGTTCATACTCGGTGGCCAGTTTGTCGTGAATCAGGGCCTCGATCCAGAGCAACTCTATCCGAAGCGAAGCACTCCTTACCTGAAGCCCACGGATGCATCGCTGCTGACACTCTGCAGAACTATAAGTGTATCGACTTCTTTTGACGGGAGTGATCAGAAGCAATGTTAGAATTGGGATCTCGTTGCCCTACAAATCTGAAAAACCCTTGCTTATCTTATCAAAGCTAAGTACTTTTTTTCAATATTATCAGCGTTAAATCGTCTGATTGTTTTCCAATTCCTTCAAACTCAACCACCTCGGATTTTATCTTTTCAGCAATCATATTGGCAGGCCAATCTTGATACTTTAAGAGCAACCTCTCAATCCCTTCAACGCCAAACATTTCCTTATCACTATTGATGGCCTCAGTTATTCCATCGGTGTATAAAACAAGAATATCCCCCCTTTTGAGGTAGATCTCCTTTTCTTCTAGTGTGATATTGGAGAATATTCCCAAGGCCACTCCTTCTCCACCCAACAGTTCAAAATTATTTTTACTCTTGCTGTACAAGATTGGATAGTTGTGACCTGCTCTGACATATCGCAATTTGCTTGTCACAGGATCATAAATTGAAAATAGCAGGGTTACAAAGAGATCTGTATTCGCGCATTGTTGAATCAGCGAGTTGGTGCACAAAACTGCTTTTTTCATGTGTTCCGGCTCATGAGTAGAACATGCCCTTATGAGCGCCCTTGTCAATGCCATATGCAGGGCAGCAGGCAACCCCTTACCGCACACATCAGCAATTACAATCCCCAGCTTATTTTCAGGTAACTCAAAGAAATCATAAAAATCACCGCCCACTTCTCTTGCAGGCTGGAAAAAGGCTGCCATATCAAGACCTTGGACCAGGGTTTGGTTGGATGGAAGAAATGAAAGCTGAATGTCGGTTGCTATCTCAAGTTCTCGGTGTAATCTCTCCTGGTTGATGTGTTCCTGCTGTAACCTGGCATTCTCGACTGATATGGCGCCTTGGTTGACTAGCGTGTTAAGCAGTTCAAGATCATCGAAGCTATAAGGCTCGCCGAGTAATTTTTCACCGAGGGCAAGACCTCCGATAAATTTGTTTTTAAACTTAATAGGGCTGAAAATAACAAATTCATTGGAAATTAAAAAATCGAGAAAAATATTATCTTCTCTCTTTACCCCGTCAGTGATCAATTGAATGGGCTGGTCAATCCCAATCATAAACTCAAGGCCGTTGTTTTTTACCAGTCGCGCCAACTCGGCTTGAATATTGGTATCGGCTCCTCGTTGATTTGAAACCTCGACCGCTGCTTGTGCTTCATCCAGGAGAAAAACAAAGCCCCCTATTGAGCCGTAGCTTCCCATAACCATCAATAGGAGTTTGGGAAGTATATCTTTGGGCTCCTTCAAAAAGAAGATCTCTTGGCTGATGTCGCTTAACGTCTTTAGATGATAAGCTTTTTTGTCAAGTTCACTGTCGAGATCTATCATAGAATAAAAATAGGAAATATTGGGCTACTTAGAGGTCCATGTGATCAAAATTCCGCATGGTATACTAGAGTCATTTATACTGAGGTCTTCATCTCAGCGAATAATCAATAGCATCTAGACCTAAGTTACTCACGAAATAGCGAGGCAGCAAGACGACGCTCTCTATTCATATTTTATAAGAGTTGAGGAGAAACTATCATTTTAAAAATGGAAAATTCAAACCCCCTATGTGCTATGTGGAAAAACGATTTTAGATTCTAGAATTATCTTGGTTGTGCTGATTTTTTTCTGAAGAGGTTGTGAGCAGCCCAATATTTCTATACCAGCTTGAAAGCTAGGGTGTACCAGTTTCTCAGTTGAGGTCACATAATTTATCTGAACTCTGACAGGGGCCCCTTCAAGTACCGTGACAAGAAAAGTGGCAAACTAAAATATTGTAATGTTCAGTAAAGAAAAGCAGTGAATAAATGTGTTAGGTCACTTGCTTGAGATGCCTTACGGCTCCATTAAAAATATCACTTGTTGATGCGATGCGGAGTCGACCTTAGCTCGGCCTTCCTCTGATCAGTTTGCGCATCATCCTAATATGAACATCGCAATATATAATCCCGCTAAAAAGTAAACCGGGAAACGCCTGATATGCAAAGGTTTCGTCTTTTCATCGTTTGGCACCTCATGATTTTTTATCAGGATATTCAGAAAGATCAGAGAAGCGATCAAGCCAAAGGCAACTAAAAGTGTCTGCCAGGGTTTGGAAGAGCCTGCAGCGATGGCAAAATCAAGGAAAAACAAATCAATACCAAATTGACGACCTAAAATCGGGAAAAAGTGGCCCAGTCGCTCGAGAAGCGGCCTGATCTGGTACCCCAGTTCAAAGGTAAAGGCAATTGGAATGAGCGCATTGGTAAAAAGGGCGCCTTTGTCAATCGAGTCGCCTTTGAGTTCTCCAAAGGCAAGCTGACCACCAATTTTTATGAAGTAATAGGATAATGCAGTGGCCACAACAAGAATTATACCACAGGCGGCCCAGTATGAGTGGGTTGCATTTTCAAGTGTTCTAATGAGGTAGGTGTACTCGAGACCACGCAAAACCTGAGTGCCCATAATAACCGGCAAAAAAATGGTGTTCACCCTCTCCACATTCAGGGCGGCCCAGAGCTCATGGCCAGGAATACGCAGGTTCAATGCCGGCGATGCATTTTCACATGATTTTACGCAGTTACCGCAAAGAATGCAGTTATGGTTTGAGCGCAGAGAAAAAGGCCCTTGATAGATAGGACAACCTGGAACCAGTTCATTTCCTTTGAAACAGGCATTTGTCTGACAGGTGGAGTTGCAAATGCTTGAATTTGCCCGCCATTCAATAATGGAGCAGCTCGAAAAGACAGCCGCCATTCGGCCGAGTGGGCACAGGTAGCGGCACCACAGACGCCGTTCGAACAGTAATCCGGAAAGGATCGCACAGAGCAGGATGGAAAGCAGCAGAAAACCGGTCGCCCTTGGTGAATGCACCATGTGGGTCGATGCCTCCACATATATTATCAAAGCAAGCCCTGCCGCACTTATATACACCCCGTATTTTCTCACAGATTTTGGTACCTGCCTCTTCAGGCTGCAGGCCCTGTTGAGCAGGTCATTTGCAGCACCCATGGGGCAGACCGCACACCATATCCTTGCCCCTAACAGCCAGCTGATGACCAATACCGGCCACCACAAGGCCCAGACCATCACAACGATGATATTGGATCCGGATGAGTTGCTGCCTGTGAAGGCAAAGTAAAAGATAAGGGCAAAGATCGCTCCCGTGGCAAGCTGAAGTCCGGTGGGATAAAATTTGTTCAAAAAAAGATCTCGAATATTGTCAAGCTTAAGCAGGTTATAGACATGTTTGCCTTCCGGGGGCGCCATGCCGACGAAAATATCTTCCGGCATGAGGTAGTCGCCCTCGGCCAGAATTATGGCACGACGGATTACTACTTCCAACTCCTCCATATTCCCGGGCCAGTCGTACCGCATGATTCGCTGGTAGGCTTCATCGGAAATACCCTTTATCAATTTTCGATCAGGACTTTTAAAACATTCCTGGATGATGATAAAGTCAACAAGGAGCCTGAGATCTTTTTTCCTCTTTTTTAACGGCGGTACCTTTAGGGCATTACCTTCGAACAGTTCATATAATTCTTGCTTGAACAGTTCCTTGTTAACCAGGTCTTTAAGGTCAGTGGTCGCAGTACCGACAATCCGTGCTGCGGATGAGATTGACTCCTGTCCACCTAACTGCTGGAATAAACCGGTCTTGATATAATTGAGCAGATCCTCCTGCAGTTTCAGTGACAGGTGATCAACATTCTCAATCACCACTGTGCCGTCCCTGCATATCTGCAACAAGCCGAGACGGTTTGTTTCTGCCTGAGGGAAAGCACCCCGTAGATGGCCAAACAAAGCGGAGCTCTGGGAAGTTTCGAGCAGAAAAGGATCCGTGGCCACCGAGTCTGAGCCGCTTAGAGAAACGTCCTCGGCATCCATGAACATAAATGGTTTGGTGGAGCGTCGGCTGATTTTGTGAATTTCTGCCGCAGCAGCCAGTTTCTCGGTACCTTTTTCGCCAATTATCAGGACCGAACATTCTGCACCGGCGACAGCGGTAATTTTCTTCCGCAGGTTGGCGATAGTCCTGGTCTCTCCAATAACGTCGGCTATGGAAAGGTCATCCTCCTGGCTGACGTATTGCTGGTAGGCGCGCTCATTGAGGGCGGCATTGACTGACTCCTCATTGCCTCTGGCAACTCGTGTAGCTAGGATCTTAAGGTACTCTCTTGAGATTTCGGGAAATTCCTGGCACAAGCTGTCAAAATCGCTTTTTGAGAGCATCAGAAGGCTGGTGTCACAAGTCGCCCTGGCAGATGTTGAGTGCAGACCTTCTGAAAGCAGAGCTATCTCACCGAAACTGTCTCCTGGCCTCAGCAAAGACAGTACATGCTCCTCACCCTCCTCCCTCTCGACGAATATCTTGACCTCGCCAGATATAATGACGAAGAAAGAACCGCTTTTGCTTGCTCTTTCGAAAATGAGGGAATTCTTCCAGACAACCCGCTGTGATACTTTTGAAACAATTTGAATGAGCAGCTCTTCCTGGAAGTTTCTGAATGTGGTGCTACACTTCAGGATGTCGAGATACATCCTGTTAAAACAGAGCAGTAATTCTTCTTGTTTTATATCGAAGTCTTCAATAAGAATTGAACCAAGAGATTTGTTTGTACCTTCTTCTTTCAAAGCCGCTTGTGTGGCAAGGGCCTTGGTAAGTTCCTCATCTGTGCAGAGCCCCTCTTCCAGAATGTAGTCGCCGATACGTTTGCCGTCACTCATGGGGGGCTCCGGTTGCTGTAGCCATTTGTTATGTCTGGGCTAACATATCTCTCTTCAGGCAGAAAAAGTAGGGGATAGAAAGAGCTATTGCCATTAAGCCATCGATGACTGCGGTAAGAAGGATCATCGGGGGATGAGGAGTCAGATGGGCATTTGTTAACAAAAAAAGCACAGCAAAAACTTTGGATACAATGGTGAGAATAATAAATTGATGATAAGAGTGAATATCTGTCAGGGGAAACAGATAAAACAGACCTATCAGAAATAGAAAGATACCTGATTGCCTGACGAAAAAGGGATTTGCAATGGGTTCGCCCAAGAAAAACTGATAAAAACTGCTAGTGAAAAAATATATGACTGCACCGAGAACGACACTGTGCACTCCCACACAAAAGACAACGATCTTAAGAATCTTCAGCTTGCTTTGCTGCTCTTCGTAGAGTTCTTTCATCGGTCCCGTCCATTGCTTGCATATTATTCTGACAGCTATCCGGCTACAATTATCAAAAATTTTCCACTCCACAATATCATGAAGCCTTACAGTCTGGCAATAAAACAGCTGTATTTGTTTGTAAGAAAATTTGACTGCTGCAGAAAATCAGCGAGTGCAGGGGGGCTGAATGTAGTGTTCGAAGTGTCCAATATGTCAGAAGGAGGTAAAGACTGCCTTTTGAGAGCAAATATCTCAGGTGTCCACTGGTCAAATCGGGATGTCAATTGAGGAGCACCAGGACGGTTATCGAAATTATTTGATATCTTTACCGTTATTAATGGAATCGCGAATGTTTGCGTGACCACAATAACAGAGATCAAAATTTGGCATCTCTTGGTATTGTCGTGCCGCTGGTAGATGTTCTATTTATGTAATTTCTCTGTTTTTGGTTCTTTCCTGCTCGATAAGTTTTTGGTCCAATGTTTTTTCACCCACCCAGGATCTATTCCCTGCTGCCAGCGATCGCTTCCGAAATGAAGCTAACCACATCCACCTTTCATCGCCTCCTCAGGGTCGTCAATGATATCGAAACAGCGAGTCAGCCCCACCATTTTGAAAATTTTCAGAAAATGATCTGAAAGTCCGCAGATACAAACCGTCTGCTTATTCTTTCGGCTTTCCGACGCAATTTCTATGAAAAAGGCAAGGCCCCCGCTGTTGATATAACAGGCAGGGTCAAAGTGACAGCCAATTTTCATGGCCCCTTCTCTGCTGATTGTTTCATAGGCAGTTTTTACTTCAGCACCAGTCACCGCGGTAACATCGCCTTTTATAGCTATGACCGGAATGTCATTTATTGTCCTTACTGAAACCTCAATATTGTTACTCACTTTTCGGGCCTCCGGGCGTAAATGTATTTGTAAAGTATAAGCGCTTCACGTTATTGATCCAGATAAAATGATATAGTTACTTCATTCCCAATCCCGGGCTTTTGCTCGTAGAAAAAATCATTGGCAAGATTGGTGATCAGAAACATCCCCATTCCGCAATCAACTTTGGGGAAGCCATCTTCGGTAAAAACTGATTCAGGGATCTTTTTGGGATCAATGCCATTTCCCTGGTCTCGCACCAGAATAGTCAGTGAGTTATCATTGGCAGCAAGCACCACTCCAACAATGGCGTTCTGATCGAACTTGTTGCCATGCTCCATGGCATTTATGCATGCTTCAGCAATGACTGTTTTCAGGTCCTCAATTCGATCTTTATTGAACCCCATACTCTTGGCAATCTTGGATACCTCCTCCATTGCTATTTTTTCTGAACCTAGCACGGTTGGAAGTTCAAATTCTGTCACTTTTTTCATAAGTAGGTTCCTTTTTAAAGTGCAAGATTCGTCTCGATTTATATTGATTCACTATGGGTGAAAACATAATGATGAAAAGTATACGCTATATTATGTATGATATGCCTTTACCCTGTCAAATCAATCAACTTCTATCACTACGATGGTGAGGTCGTCGTGTGCTTCTGCCTTGCCGACAAAATCATTTACATCGTCAACTAATTTCTCCAGGAATGCTTCCGCCTCCAGTCCTCTATTCTCTTTAATTACCGCCAGGAACCGGTCAAAACCATACATCTCTTCCGCTTTGTTCATCGCCTCGACCACGCCGTCCGTATAAAAAAGAATAATGTCGCCGGATTCCAGTGCTAAAGTAGTCTCCTCATATTCCGCAAAATCGACAATGCCAAGGGGGAAGGCGTCCCCTTCGGTTTCTATCAAAACGGCTTCACCCGTTTCGGCCGAGAGAAGAATCGGTTGGGTCTGACCGGCACTGCACAACCCTATGGTTTTTTCCTCAAAATTTAATTCCGCATAAAGCAAGGCTACGAACATCCCCTGGGCCTTGGTGATGTCTTTTTTAATCTGCAGGTTTGCCCGCTTCATGATTTCGCTGATCGCCATCTTTTCTTCGGAGAGCAGTCGAAAGACGCTTTTGGCAGCGGTCATGACCAGGGCACCGGAAACACTTTTTCCGGTAACATCGGCAATAACAAACCCCAGCCTGTTCTCGTCGATATCGATAAAATCGAAGAAATCGCCGCTCACCTCCCGGGCTGGCGTTGAACAGGCGGCGATCTGGTAACCAGGTATTTCGGGGCAGGACTCCGGCATCATGCTCACCTGGATGTCCCGGGCGTGGGAGAGATCCTTTTCCATACGCAGCTTGCCGATCATCTCTTTGATGAGATGGGCATACTCAAT
>CAJQNS010000246.1 GCA_905479735.1 uncultured Desulfofustis sp. | reverse complement strand
TTCCTGATTATCCTCACTCTGCGGTTTTTCTATAAATCTAACCTTGCCATTGGAACCCTCTCGTTAGGCGGGCTTTTCCCGATTCTCATACAATCAGGAATAAATTCAGGTTTATTGGTAGAGCTTGAACCTTTATATTATAAGGGGACCGTCAACCCAAATTAGTACATCAAATTTATCAAGTAGCCACACTGCTCTTTGCAGGAAAAGATCATCAGTTAGATTTCTTTCAAAAGAGGAAGGGGCGCTTTAAAAGCTACCTTAATCCGTCTAAATTCCAGGCACATGCGCTGAGAGATTACCCAGATATTGCTTTTGCGCCGGCTTCTACAACCTGCCCGTCATTAGGCGGTGTAATGCCGGAAACACCATTAGCACCAATGATTTCGTCATTCAGCGTAATCGGAACACCGCCTTCAAACGGACAGATTTCCGGGTTGGACGGCAGACGGACACCGGGATATTCATTACCCATCATATCATAATACGCCTTCGTCGGGCGTTTAAACATCAGCGCCGTGCTTGCTTTGGCGGGCGCCGCTCATGACGCCTTAGTATTATGGTCCAAGTCTTCCGAATACTCGATAGTGAGCTACTCACTGACCATGGGCTTTCCGTTTCGCTTTATATGGCTTTTAATATCGTGTGCAGTCACCAGGGATTGAGCCACGAAGCCGGCTTCTCACCTGAAAAAACGCGATATACCTCATTTGCAGCCTTGGCCTGAAGTTCCCCTAGAGATCGATCCGAATACCAAGCTGTATGATCAGAGACAACAACATTTTCAAGCTTAAACAGTGGATTGTCAGTGGCCGGCGGTTCATTCTCAAATACGTCAATCCCGGCACCTTTTATTGTACCTTCTTTCAGCGCCTGAACAAGGGCCTGTTCATCGATAAGGGCTCCTCGACCGGTATTTATAACAATGGTCCTTGGGCTCATCATCGCAAATTCATCGGCACTAAGAATATGTCTAGTATGATCGGTCAGCGGTGCATGTAGAGAGATCACATCAGAATTTCTGCACACTTCTTCGATAGTTGCCTTGGTTCCACCGAATTTGCTGAGTTCCTCATTGGAAAGACGAGGATGGTATATCCATATATCCTTAAATCCAAATGGGCGCATCTTTTCCAGGAAAGACCGGGCGATGGAACCAAATCCGATTATTCCGAGACCCTTGCCACGAAACGAGTAGATTGGCTCCGCCTCACCTATTCCCCATTCACCATTTCTAACGGCTCTGTCCCGCTTGACTATCAACCTAGCCACAGCAAGCACCATCGCCACAGCGTGACAACTTACTTCGTGAACAGCACCATATTGAGGAACGTTGGCAACGAATATCCTTCTGGCTTTTGCTGCCTCAAGATCGATATTGTCAACACCTACACCATACCGAACGATCACTCGACAGTGCTCCATTTGCTCGATCAGCTTCTTATCTACCACTGCCTCACGAACTAACACCGCTTCAGCATCTTCCAGCATGCCCACTTTCTCATCATAGCTGGCATCTTTTCGTACTATGAGAATTTCGGACACATAGTCTTTAAGGATGTCATGTTCAATTGCATAACCAGCGTAACCGGGCTCAATGACAACGACCTTTAACATCTTCTGATCATGCATTATTTTTCCTAAAAAGAGCTGCTTAGCCCATGATCCATTGGTGATGTTGATTAATGTTCTGATACAATAATATTAGAAAAGATGACTGTTAGTTTGCGATTTCCGGGTTCACACAATTACGGGTTTCTCGATGTATTAGAGCTCCCAGGAGATTGTTGAGTGCACATTCTGCCATGGCATACCGGGTTTCATGGGTGGCCGAACCGATATGCGGCAGAGTCACAACCTCGGGCAGGTTAAGAAGCGGTGAGTCAGTCGGCAGCGGTTCCTGCTCATAAACGTCGAGACCGGCCCCGCGTATTTTTCCTTTCTGAAGCGCTTCCACAAGTGCCAGTTCATCGACCACCGGGCCACGTCCTCCATTGATCAGAAAGGCCCCCGGCTTCATTTTGTCGAATTCAGCGGAGCCCATCAATTTTCGTGTCTGATCGGACAGTGGTAAAACCAGACAGACGAAATCAGACTCTACCAAAAGCTCATCAAAGCTGCAGTGTCTGGCATTAAACGATTTTTCGGCCTCCTGGTTGACCTTTCTGTTGTGGTAGAGAATCTCCATGTTAAAACCGTTGTAAGCCCTTCTGGCGACCGCTGAGCCGATACGCCCCAATCCGACTATCCCCAGCTTTTTACCGTAAACATCTGAACCAAAGTGTTCCGGTCCAACCATTTGAGTCCACCCACCACTTTTGACCATACTGTGAAGTTCAGCCGCACGACGAGCTGCACAAAGTATCAGCGTAAAAATCATATCAGCCGTCGTCTCGGTCAAAACATCCGGAGTATGCATCAACATTATTTTACGCTTTGTCATCTCGGCGACATCAAAATGGTCGTAGCCAACGGAGATGGTGGAGGCGACCCGTAGCTTCGGTGCAAGGTCCAGAAATTGCGCGCCAACTTCCTGGCCAACGCCGATCAATCCTTTAGCTTCTGCCAGAACCGTCCTATACTCATCTCCCTGCATCAGGTCCAGAGAATCAACCTTGGTCACGTCACAACTTTCCAACAGACGCTGCTCCAAGTCATCGGGTAAATCATCATATTGAATCACTTTAAATGACATATCTCTTCTCCATTCAAATATCTTAATAATACAAAAGACGAATAATGAAGCTCTTCAAGTAAAGTAGGCTCTCGTTCATCTACCTTCAACAGGCCGATACTATAAGGTGCCATTGAAGTACCTGACTGCTTCTTTTATTGGCCTTGTAACGATTCTCTACCCTAACCCACAAGCATCGCGAGCCGTTGCCAGAGCCTCCGGGGCAGTCGCGTTAAAATTATCAGTATAGGCCTCTATGCTTATCCTGCTGTCATATCCAGCTTTCTGCAGGTTGGAGATGAATTTTCGATAATCAACACCGTCAAAAGTCTGGGGATAGGCACGCCCTGATGGATTGGCAAGATGTATATGCTGTAGAAAATCTCTTGCCTTTTCAATGATGGAATGATCTTCCTTTTCCATCTCCAAATGATAATAATCGATCAGCAGTCTGACGTTGGCACGGTTTACTTCCTTTGCCAATTTTAGTCCCTCATGTGCATTTACCACAATATTGCTTTCCACTCGGCACAGAGGTTCGATAACAATGCTCAGGTCCCGCTCACCGATTATTTCGTCCACCAGCAACAACGTCTCAACAATTTGTCCCCAGGCTTTTTCCTTAGAAAATCCCGGCGGAACGTTTTTCGCACCTGAACTACCGAAAACGATACTTTGTGCTCCCAGTCGATAGGCTCGTTCAATCGCTTCATCAAAATATTCTCTTACTTGTACTTTATCGACCTTGTCCCCAGTAATTGGGCAATGAGCGGGGATGAAATTATTGCAGGCCTCGCAAGGTATCCCTGCTGACTCAACATATTCAACCACGGCACTGAATTGACTCTCTCCAAGAGCCATCACCTGGGCAAGCGGCATTTCCACATAATCGTAGCCGAATGTGGCGAGCGCCTCCAGTCTTTCAATTCCAATACCGTCTGGTGCGAGCGCCACCATATTGATGCAACAGCCTATCCTCATCGCCTTATTCCTCTTCTTTCAAGATGACTTTTACCAGCTCTTCCGGCCTTTTCAGTTTCTCGAACCATTGAGCAGCCTGCCCCATTGGTACTTCTTCACTGATGATGGGTTCCGGATCAATGCTTCCGTTGTTGAGCATCTCTACAGCGGATTTGAAGTCTTCTAATCCGTAAGTAAAACTACCGCTGACGCTCAACTCTCTTGTTACAATGTCAAGCATCCCGATTTCGACAGTTTTCTTCCCCTGCCCAAGCCAGATGGATGTGCCACCCATCTTGAGGTTTTCAAGTGACTGAACACATGCGGGCGTATTGCCGACTGCTTCAAATGAAATGTCAACACCCTGTCCTTCAGTGTTGTCCATTATCACTTCTTTTACTTCGGAGTTCAAAGGATTGATGGTGATTTCCGCTCCCATTCTTTTCGCCACATTTAAGCGAGTGTCGCTCAGATCAGTGACGATAATTTTGGCTGGATTCTTTACTTTGGCACATGCCGTGATCATGAGTCCTATGGTGCCGGATCCCACGACGAGGATGTTTTTGCCTTCAATATCTCCCGCATGCGCAACTCCCCTGAAGGCAACAGCAAGCGGTTCAACCATACTTCCCGCACTGTACGATATATTGCCGTGTAGTTTGTAACAGACCTTCTCTGGAACGCATAAAAATTCAGCAAAAGCTCCGTTTACCGTCAGTACACCGAATTGTTTCTTGTCTGGACAAAACTGCATTTTGCCATTCCTACAAGAGAGGCATGTTCCACAGAAATCCATGGGGTAAGCCGTTACCCTGTCTCCTGGCATCAGGTTTTTCACGGATTTGCCCACTTCGCTAATGACGCCTGAAAATTCATGCCCCATAATCATAGGCGGTATACGGCGTCCGGTTATACCCTGGTAGCCATGTACATCAGAGCCGCAAATTCCTGCGGCCTTCACTTTAATTTTCACTTCATTATCGTCTGGTGTGACGTCTTGAACTTCTTCCCATTTAAGCACTTCATCACCATGGTAGACTAAACCTTTCATAAGCTTATCCTCGATGCATAACGATGGAAAAATTGTGGTTTCCCTGACTCCATTTGCTAGTGATTTCTCAAACTAGGCAATTTCTTATCTTACCCAAGGTTTCATGAATTCAGTTGGATTTTCCTGAACAACCTCACGGAACTTTCTTAGACGTTCTATCACCTTCTGTCGTGCTTTGATTAAATGAGCCTGAAGCCTCAACCTGCTCTCATCTGTGTTCCGGCGATCCACCGCCTCGAGGATATCAATGTGTTCCTCGATAAACGGATCATCATCGTCAAGCGGCACTTCTTTTGAGGCAACGATGTGTTTGCTCGAGATAAGCCCTGCCTTGGCTGATTGCAGAGCAACCATGGCAACGCTGTTATTGGCGTATTGCAACAGTCCATCGTGCATATCAAGTTCAAGCTGATTGAGTTCAGCGCCAGTTGTCTCAGGGAATCTTGAAAGCGCATCTTTGTGACTAACTATTACTTTGTGCAGCACTTCTTCAGGGATGTCCGGTATTGCCTGGGCCAGCAAGTTTGGTTCGAGCCAGCATCGTACGTCGAAGATGGCATTAAGCCGTTTATCATTGAGAGGAACGATGGTCCATTTCGATTGAAAATGCCTCTGCACCAAGCCGCTAACTTCTAACTTATGGAGAACCTCCTGAATCATACTGCGATTACAGGCATAGTAATTGGCCAGCAATTGAGCGTTGAGGCGGCGCTTCGAGAGGATCGACTGCCTAATAATCTCACTCTCTATTTTTTCGTAAACGTCTTGCCACTCCTTTACAGGGTGAAGAAAATCGTCTTCGGAAGATAGCTGGACCATTTCAGGTGTCAATTTCAGCAATGAACCCTCTAACCTGCTGCCAACCACATATCCGCGTGTACTTCTTTTGTGAATGAGTTTTTCCTGTTCCAGCAGTGTGAGAGCCTTTCGTGCAGGTGTGCGGCTTATGTTCAATATCTTGCTTATGCTGGATTCCGTGAGATTAACCTGATTTCCGAGCGTGCCATGGGTAATGCACCTACGGATATGATCGGCAACTTTCTGGTAAAGGGGGACAGCTCTTTGGTGATTGTTTTCTGCCGATTGAGTGTTCTGCAACTCTTTGTTCCTTTGCATATCAAAAAGGGGTTGTGCCTAGAAAGCGTATCAGAATTTAGAAATTCAGCGTTGGTTAATCCCAGTACAATAATTGGCTTGCTCAGCAAACGCAAGCGCATAAGAATGAACTATGTCTGCTTAGTACAATTATAATATTTGCTCTTTGCCGAAGATGATACACGGATAATGGAATACCGGTCACAAGAGTAAACCACTTAAATTTTTGATATAATTAATTTAAACAAGATATTTGTGTCATTTTTCATAACATCCTACCGCACGAACATGCCACTGCTTGCAAGAGTGCAATATATTGATAGGAAAAATTTCATTGCACTATAGTCAAGAAATACACTAATATCGTGTTTGGGGAACTCAGCTTCTCTGAGGGGACGGGCGATGATAAGTGGAAATGCGAAGGAGTCCGCGTCACTTTAAATAATGAAGGGGCTCATTTCATCTGACCAAAACACCTCGCTTCATCTATTCGTCGGTTATTCTTGTTCGCTCATTAACTCGGTTAAGGTGAAATTTTAAGACATATTTATTTCTGCTCTAGAGTCTTGATTATGACAATACGAATGAATCACTGACAAGAAGAAATAGTAATTAGCAGTCGCCTGACTCCATAAATTTCTGACCTCGGTTGACATTATGCATAATGGTAGTCAGATTGATAAATATACCACCTGATACATGCTTTTTTTTTATATTTGAAATCCAAGTTTTGTTGGAGTTGCGGAGCTCGTAACTGCTGGAGGTACGCAGTTCGTAACTGTGCCGTACTGTTTTTGTCCTGTTGTAAATGAATCGGTAGGATTATCCACTAATTATGGCACTGGATAATAGGCACGGCACAGCGTAATGTCCTGTATTCTTATTAACTCAATGGACAGGGAGGATTTTATGTCTATGAAAAGCAAACTGAAGCGCGGTTCTTTTACCAGAATTTTGTTTGTGTCGCTCTTAGCAGTCGGTATGGCTGTAGCCTCCCTTGGTACAGCCCAGGCTGCTTATCCGGAGCGGCCGATCACCATCATCGTACCATGGGGCGCTGGCGGCGGCACTGACGCTGTTGGCCGTATCTTTGCCAGCCTGCTGGAGCAGGATTTGGGTGTTCCGGTTAATGTCGTGAATCGTACCGGCGGCAGTGGCGTAGTTGGCCATTCGGCGATCACAAATGCAAAACCAGACGGCTATACTATCGGTATCGCCACTGTCGAGGTGGTCATGATGCACTGGGCCGGTCTGACCGACTTGACCTACGCTGATTTTACGGTTTTTGGCCAGGTCAACCTCGATCCGGGCGGACTGATGGTTGCCGCCGACTCACCCTACAAGGATGGAAAAGCTCTCCTTGATGATATCAAGGCGAAGCCCGCCAAGGCTTTCAAGGCCTCAGGCACCGGCCAGGGCGGTATCTGGCATCTCGGCTACGCTGGATGGATGCTGTCTGAAGGCATCGATGTCGCAAAAGTTCCGTGGGTCCCCAGCAAAGGTTCTGCACCGGCCCTGAAGGATATGGTCGCGGGTGGTGTTGACTTCATCACCTCGTCACTGGCCGAAGGGCGTGCCCTGATCGAGGCCGGTAAGGTCATTCCGCTCGCCAACATGGGCGCGGAGCGGTTGGGCCTCTTTCCGGACGTACCGACGCTGAAGGAAGCTACGGGATCGGACTGGACCGTGGGTGCCTGGCGCATGGTTGCCGGCCCGAAAGGTGTTCCGCAGGAAGTCATTGACGTGATTGTACCTGCCGTCAAGCGCGCATATGAAAACGCCAAATACAAGGAGTTCATGGATGGCAGGGGCTTCGGTATGGTATATCGTGATCCACAAGCTGCGTTTGAGTTCATGAAGGCCGACGATGAGGCTTTCGGCAAGGTTATGGAAGCTGCTGGTTTGACCAAGTAAAAATACTTTCAAGATGCACTGACAGGGTGGGACCGCGTGAAGGTAAACGATGCAATCTCCGGAATATTCTTCATATTATTCGGGTTACTGATTTTTTACCTCACCCGGGACTTCCCCATCCTGCAGGGACAGAAATATGGGGCAGCTCTGTTCCCGCGCCTGATTGGATTTTTCATGGGTGCCGGCGGTGTTGCCCTTATTTTCAGAGGTGTTCGGATGCGTGACGGGGCTCCCTGGGTGACCGTTATGGACTGGGTCTCCTCACCCCGACACTTGGCGAGATTTTTTCTGGTTATCTTTGTTCTCGTTTTCTACATTTTGGTATCAGATGTTCTCGGATTTATTCCGACGGCATTCATTTGCCTGTTCGTCTTGTTGAACTGGCTGCGAGGTATTTCCACCTGGCGCTCCTCAGCCGGGATCTCTATTCTTGCGGTTATCGTCATCCAACAGTTCTTCGGCGAGTTTCTGCGCGTCCCCCTGCCCTGGGGAATCGTGCCGATTTTTGGGTGGTGAGGCAGCCATGGATCTCTTTATCGTCGCCTTTGGCCTCATTTTCGATCCGTATGTTCTGCTGGTAATCATTCTTTCCGGTGCGTTCGGCCTGTTCATGGGAGCGATTCCGGGTCTGTCAGCCACCATGGCGACCGCGCTGCTGGTACCGGTGACCTTCTTCATGCCGCCGGTTCCTGCCCTTGCCTCCATCGTCACAGCCACGGCCATGGCGATCTTTGCCGGAGATTTACCGGGTGCGCTGCTGCGTATCCCGGGTACACCAGCCTCGGCCGCCTATACCAATGAGGCGTTTGCAATGACCCGCAAGGGGCAAGCCGAGCTTGTCCTCGGAACCGGTCTGGTCAGCGCCGTGATAGGCGGCATATTCGGTGCCGTAGTGCTCAGCTTCACGGCGCCGATTCTGGCCGAGTTCGCCCTCAAATTCTCTTCCTTCGAATATTTCTGGCTGGCCTCGCTGGGCTTGACCTGCGCTGCTTTTATCTCCACCGAGTCCCCCGCCAAAGGACTGATATCACTGATGATCGGTCTATTGATCGCCACCATCGGCATCGATGTTACCACCGGCCATCCCCGTTTTAATTTCGGAAGCATCGAGTTGATGGGTGGGGTCAACTTCATTCCGGCAATGATAGGCATGTTCGCCATGGCCGAAGTTTTCCGCTCTGTCACCGCACTAAAGCCGCCGCCACGTGTCGAGCAACGCAATATCGGCAATATCTTTGCCGGGCTCGGCAAGGTTCTCTATCGATACAAGGTTAACCTGTTACGTGGCAGCACAATCGGTGTGCTGGTTGGCGCCTTGCCGGGTGCCGGATCGGATATAGCGGCCTGGATCTCCTACGCCGTAGCCAAGAAGTTTTCCAAGGAACCGGAAAAGTTCGGCACCGGTCATGTCGAAGGCATCGTTGATGCGGGCTCTTCGAACAATGCAGGGCTGGGCGGGACATGGGTTCCGGCACTGGTGTTCGGAATTCCCGGTGATTCAATCACGGCCATCGTGATCGGCGTGCTCTATGTGAAAGGTATGAACCCAGGGCCAACCGTGTTCCTGGAACAGCCCGAACTAATCTACGCCGTGTTCGTGTCCTTTTTCATGGCCAATGTTCTGCTGCTTCCGCTTGGCCTGTTTGCCATCAAGTCGGCCAAGCAGCTATTGCGTGTTCCCCGAGAGGTCCTTATGCCGGTGATCCTGATGTTCTGCGTTGTCGGCACCTTCGCCATCAACAACACGGTATTCGGCGTCGGCATTATGCTCGTCCTTGGTATAATCTCTTATTTCCTTGAAGAAAACGGTTTTCCGATCGCTCCGGCGATTTTGGGCCTGGTTCTGGGCGGATTGCTTGAAGACAGTTTCATGACCTCGATGATCAAGGCCGATGGCAATTTCATAGCCTTCTTTGAACGCCCGGTATCGGCGGTACTGGGAGCAATCACTATTACCATCTGGTTGTCGCCTCAACTGAACAAGGTATGGAGGAAATTTCGCAGCCCCAGTGCCTTAAAGCCTCAACGTTGAAGGCAAAACGAGCTCCGTTTACACTTTTTAAATTCATTCATCTTTATTCTACCGCTTTTCCCAACCTGCGAAATTCGTGTGCCAACTGTCTGTCACAAACTCAATCCAAGGCGCGTTCCTTCATGAAATTCAACATTCGAAAAGAATATTGATATGTCCTATTATGAAATTTATGCGGTGAAATTTTCTGGCCCTTTTCTAAGCTCAGGGGCTTTCGTCATGTGGATGAAAGACTGGGAAACTGTCTGCGAGAGAAATTACTACTTCTGGTGTCTGAAGAGCCCGGACAGGACTATTCTTGTTGATGCGGGAGTCTCGCCACAGCTGGCACGTGATAGAACTTTACCCGACTATGTGAGCCCAGCACGGATACTGGAAGGAATAGATGTCGATTTCAATGAAATCGGCCATGTGATACTCACACATCTCCACTGGGATCATGTGGATGGGATAACCCTATTTCCCCATGCAAAAACTTATGTCCAAAGAGCTGAACACGATTTCTGGCTATATGATGAAATGGCTCTTCGATCACCATTCACATTTTTTTTGAACGAGCACACCAGAAACACTCTCAAGGTCTGTGAGGGTGATGGTCGTATGATTCTTATTGATGGTGACCAGCAGATCCTGCCAGGAATAGAATGTTTGTTGGCCCCTGGACACAGCGTAGCCTTGCAGGCTGTTGCGGTGAATACACGTCAGGGAACAGCGATCCTCGGATCAGACTGTGCCCACCTATTTCGAAATTATGAGGAAGAATGGCCCAGCGCTCTGATAATAGATATGGTCGCCTGGGTACACTCTTTAGACAAGCTGAAAAACCGGGCCTCTCTCCCCGAGCTTCTCTTTCCGGGTCATGACCCGTTGATGACGATCAAGTACAATGAAGTTGTGCCAGGGATCACCAGGTTAGTATGAGCATATTGTGTTTTCAATTGTTTAACCCTGGCTGGCACAAGCTAAAAATAACATGCTCCCCAATTGAAGTAGTAACTTGGGTGGGCGGGATAAACAACACCAATATGGTAGATTACCTTCAGGAGCACAATGTTCCGGCCGTTGGTGGCTCCTGGATAGTGGATAAAGACCTGGCTGCAAATAATGATTGGAAGGCTATCAGAGCCCGGGCCGCAGATGTCCGTGCAGTTGTAGACTCCAGGAACGGATAAATAAGGGAACCTATGCTGCTGGCACTAGATTGGGGAACCACATCGTTTCGCGCGTATCTGTTTGACAACGAGAGAAAGACTATTGATTCGGTCGAGGCTTCCGACGGCATCATGCAGTGCGATGACGAATTTGAAGATGTCTACTACGCGAAGGTGGGACACTGGCTAAAGCAATACAGGGGAATTCCGGTTATTGCCTCCGGAATGATTACCAGTAAACAAGGCTGGATCGAAACGCCTTACCTGCCATGTCCGGCCAGTCTTGATGATCTATCTAAAAATCTCACCGGCCACATGACCACAAATGGCGACACCATCCACTTCGTTTCTGGGGTGTGTCAAAAAACGCCGACCCCAAACATAATGCGTGGCGAAGAAACTCAAATGGCCGGGCTAAACAACATCGGTGCTCAGACAGCCATCTTACCAGGAACGCATTCCAAATGGATTCGCATGGAAGGCGATACTATCTCCTATTTCACGACCTTCATGACCGGCGAGATATTCGCCGCCTTGACTGAGCATACGATTCTGGGCCGCCTGCTGACCCATGGATCTGACCTGGATAGCTTTGCAGAAGGAGTGCGTGATGGATTTACCGGGGAACAAGGTGCGGGGGGTATACTCTCAAAACTCTTCGGAGCCCGTGCCATGCCTCTGCTAGGGCTTATGAATCCTGACGGCATCAGGGACTACATATCGGGCCTGCTGCTGGGTACGGAGATCCAGGAAGCGATAAACAGCGGATTCGGACAGGATGTTACCCCGGTGATCTGCGGCTCGATCGAACTGGTTGAACGCTATAAAACCGCTCTTGAACTCTGCACAATTAAAACAAAATTGGCAAAACCTGAATTAGCGGCCTCAGGTCTGCTGCGCATTGCTTCTGCAGCTAACCTAGTCTGATCCACAGGACCAAAAGTTTATTACTCATTATAGCTCTCAAAAGCTACTCAGGAATAATCTGGATGGAGCCACTCAACTATATTAATAAAAATTGCTTACTAGTTACAGCCTGACAGGATACAAAATTAGTATTGGTGGTCTAACTTACATTAAGATATTATAGAGTTAAGGCTATTCCTGATCGGTTACCGAAAAGCTCTTCAATACAATTGAAGAGGCTAATCTTGGCAATGTTAACCAATTAAGAAATTCTGAAACTTTACACTTTTCCTGATCCTCTTTCTTTGGATCAATCCAGAAATAATTGATACTGCCAGTGGCAACTTCCCAGCCTGGCAATTCATAGGTGTTGCTATAGATTCAGGAAGAAGGTTAGGTTTTGAATATTGTGATTCTCATTTAGATTTGTATGAGAAATCTAAAGCCAGCTTGTCCTCAAGCTATATTCATTTCACCATGAGACATTTAAGCTGCCGCATGTGGAACGTTTTTGATTTGGCAGAGTAATAATCGTCAAATATATCGCCCGCATTTGAGTGATAACACACAAACAACCTAGTCCTGATCTCGAGTTCTGCGCCAGTAAATCCAAGATCCTCAAAAACCTTACCTACGAAGTCAAGACGCAGGGCGAATACCCTCTCAACAACCCTTTTAGCCCTCTGATCTTTCTTAGCCCAGGACATGATGGCCAGGTCATACTTGGATAGCTTATTCTCCTGAACCATCTCAATGACCTTCTCAAACCGATCCTCTGGAGATAGCTGTTGAATGGTCGTGTCACTGGAAATAATGCGAGTATAGTCATGTTCCCAGTAGTCCAACAACTCCTCAAGAAAATGGCCCCGATTATGAAAATGGTAATAAAAACCATTTCGTGACAAACCGAGCATCTCTGCAAGGTGTTCAATCTTTATCTCATCGACTCCTGATTCAGCAAGAACTTCCAAAGCTTTGGCAAGCCATTGTTTCTTTCCAAGTCTCTTCTTCTTCACTTTTTTTATACCACAATGTTGTTTTTTTACAGTATTGTACAAATAATCATATTGTATATACTCTCTACAGGAATAAAATTCTCCTTTTGACGCCTTTACATTTGAAACAAAACCCCATTCTTCTGGAGGAATCATCATGAGAGCAAATATCTTGGTCGTCACGACAATTTATCTTGTTGTAATAACTTTTGCATCCACAAGTGCCCTCGCTGCTCCTGATCGAAGTTCTGATGAGTGGCAGTTTACCCTTGCTCCTCTGTTTCTTTGGGGAATGAACATCGATGGTTCATCCCAGCTCGGTCCAATTTCTGCTCCATTACAACTCGATTTCAAAGATGATGTATTTGAGAACCTCGGTGCTGTATTTACAGTCCACTTTGAGGCCCATAAAAAGGATCTGGCCTTATTTGCTGAATACCAATACGTCAAGCTTGAACCGTCGACAACCATACCCAATGGCCCATCGGTTGATATTGATTTCACAATCCAAGCGGCAGAGTTTGGTGCAGGCTATAGAGTCACTACCTGGGGAAATACTGATGTAGAGCCAATCATCGGTGCCCGCTGGGCCTATCAAGACCTGGAGGCGCAAGCCCAGGGCGGGCCGTCGCTGGTAGACTCGAATGAGAGTTGGTGGGACTTTTTCGGCGGTATTCGACTTTGGACGCACTTCAATGAAAAATGGTCATTGGTAAGCCGAGGAGATATAGGTGCGGGCGGGTCAAATTTCGTTTGGAATGTTTCTTTTATATTGGATTATCAATTCAAGAAGTGGGGCTCGGTCTTTGCAGGGTATCGTTGGCTGGATTACGATTATGACAATGGTTCTGGACAGGATAGGTATGCCTATGATGCACTACAGCAGGGACCTTTGGTTGGTATAGCCTTCCATTGGTAGTCTTTTACTGAGGGTAAGTGAACAAACTGAAGATATGACCGTCTTTAATCGTATAGATCATTCAGAGGGTGTCCGTAGCGTTGGGATAGATTTGCGGGATACGGTATTACTGATTTTTAGTAACCCGAGGGTTAGAAGCCCCCCTCACTTGTCGTTAGCCGGGGCCAGATATGGCGCACGCATTACCTTCTGGTTTCGACTACCGGGGAGGGGTTCAGCCGCCTAGGCGCCTAATCAGTTTTTACATATATTATCAGGGAGATACACCATGAAACTAGGCAAACTCCAACGAAACATTCTGGCGAGGCTCTATAATGCCGCTGAAGTCAAACCGACAAGCAGATATTACCCACACGCGGCAAGCTATGCGTATACCATTTACGAGGCCAGGGTTGCGGGTACCAAGATCGTGACGCTGAGCAGGTCGGTTAAGATGCTCACCTACGCAGGATTTATCGTTCGCGAGCATGTGGGCATAGAGCATAAATTTCACATTGATGACCGGGTAAAGCGGGTAAAACCGGCATTGCTCGATCAATGGCAAGTAAAGCAGGAAATACTTTATCTGACTGAGGAGGGTATCTCCTTGGTTGAATCATGGAAATGCTGACTGTCACAAAAAGGCCGGGACATCCTATTATCAAGGTGTACCCAGCCTTTGTCGTTTCTGCGCCCTTGCATGTCTCTTGCCGGTGGATCAGATTTCGTGTGGAATGTTTCGTTTCTACTGGATTATCAGTTCAAGAAATGGGGCTCGGTCTTTGCAGGGTATCGTTGGCTGGATTACGATTATGACAATGGTTCTGGACAGGATAGGTATGCCTATGATGCACTACAGCAGGGACCTTTGGCCGGTATGGCTTTCCACTGGTAAGCTCTACTAAAGGTACACTTGTAACGTTGAAGATTGCTAATATAATCTTCAGCTAGAGGGACTGAACGCATCTTTTAACAGGAATTTTAGATAACAGGAACTCCCAACCTTATATGGTCTTGAACTAGGCTGAGACTATCAGAGGTAGTCTTAATCTATATCGTGACAGATATAATGAATCCATAGCTGCACCCTAACTTGACAATGGACTAAACGTTTCAACCGTTTACTTTAAGTCTTTCATTAGAAGATGCATGACTGGTAAATATTTATAATTACTGATAAATCAGACTAGTGGAGGAGAAAATGTTAAGATTAACAATCTGTATTTCTGCTGTGGCATTTATCTTGATTAGCACAAAGGCCTTTGGTGCTGGTGGGACAGTTGAATCACCTACGGGCGTTGCACCAGACCGATACGTGTATTATCCCGGCACAGAGGAGCTTGCTGAGGATGAAATACGTGTAATAGCTTGCGGAACAGGTCTTCCAGCCGCACGACGGAGTCAAGCAGCTACCTGCTTTTTAATTGAGGCTGGAAATGGAGATAAGTTTTTATTTGATATAGGTACTGGATCAATGGCGAACATCGCAGCGTTAATGATCCCATACGAGTACCTGGACAAAGTGTTCCTGTCGCACCTTCATACTGATCATATGGGCGATATATTAGGTCTTTGGGCTGGAGGATGGACAGCTGGTCGACCGAATGCCTTGCAGGTATGGGGACCAAGTGGCCGGACGCCTGAAATGGGAACGAAGTACGCAATGGAACATTTTCTTAAATTTGTCAACTGGGACAAGGTGACGAGAGACTATAAGATTACCCCTATCCCAGGACAGGTTGAAGCTTTTGAGTTTGATTATAAAGTACCTGACCAAATTGTATACCAAGAGAACGGAGTAACAATACGTTCTTATCCTGCCATTCACACTGGAGATGGGCCGGTAAGTTACAAGTTTGAGTATGCAGGAATGCAGGTTTTCTTTAGTGGTGATACCGTACCCAACAAATGGTACATACAATACGGTAAGGGCGTTGATCTCGCCATTCATGAGAGCTTCCAAACTCCTCAGCAATTAGTAGACTTTTACAATCAGCCAGCACAACTGGCGTGGCGTGCATGTTGCGAGTTCCATACCTCCCCCCAGTCTTTTGGCAAAATTATGAGTACTATCGAGCCTCGGCATGCCGTGGCCTTTCATTTTTTTAATGAAGAAGGAACTCGATATGGGATCTATGAAGGAATCAGAGAAACCTATGATGGCCCTTTGTCCATGGCAACTGACATGATGGTGTGGAACGTTACTAAAAATGAGATATTAGAACGGATGGCGGTTTCAACTAATGAGGCTTGGTCTGTGCCCGGAACAGCCAATCAACCTCCGCCGGAAAAGGGGCAGCCAAACCCCCTGAGCGACTTCATTGAACAAGGGCGTTGGGTGGATGGTTTTAAGGCTCAGGATAAAATGCTTGATGATCATATGGAGAAATACCAACTGCAAGATCAAGACTGGCGACCCCAAATGTATGAGGACCTTCGCCAATAGCGTAAACCCAGTTGTTCCTAACTTCTAAATCCTTCTGGGTCAGGCATTTTAATTCAGAGGGGTTGAAGAGCAGCAGTTCCCTCTGAGGTTTCAATACAAAGTTCTGGGTAACGAAGGAGCCGAAGGCAGAGCCACTCAGATAATTAAAGTGATATGAAAATCTCGACAGGGGGATATTTAAAATGATGTTTCAAATACTAGTTGGCTGTGCTTTAATTGTTATAACTTCATGTGTCCATGCCTTGGGTATGACGATTGGCCTTCGTTCTATCACTGCAAGTAACCGAAAGAAACGATTAGCCAACGCTTCACTGCTGTTTCGATCGCTGACCATATCTGCTTTTATTCTTATATTGTTTTTTGCTACTTTGGCAGAAGCGGGTATCTGGGCCCTTACGTTTACCAAATTGGGTGCAATACCAGATTTTCTGGAAGCATTTTATTTTTCCACAGTGACTTATACCACTTTAGGGTATGGAGATATCGTATTGGATGGGAAATGGCGCATATTATCATCCTTTGAGGCGGCAAATGGCCTCATTATGTTTGGCTGGACTACGGCACTGGTATTTGAGTCAATTCACCAGTTCAGCAAAGCTCTTAGTGATTTCAAAACCCTGTCTCATAGTTAAAACCATCAGGTTTTCCATATAGGCATTCGTTAGGGGGGGTATGGATACAAAATACGTTGGATTCTTCTTTATCATACTCCATGTGGCAGGATTTGTTTCCTCCATTGATGCAATTATGCGTGCCAGGACTCCTCAAGGGACGATAGCCTGGGTCATATCGCTTAATACATTTCCTGTTATTTCTTTGCCTGTCTACTGGGTCTTCGGAAGGAGCGAGTTCAGAGGTTACATTCAAGCCAGACAGGAAGATGAATCAGAGCTGTCTCCGATTGCCGAATCACTCAAGAATGACAAGTCGATCTTCAGGTCTCCAAAAGTTGGGGAGTCGCAAGCAATTCGGGCTGGTGAATTATTGGCTAAGGTTCCGCTTCTCATGGGAAATGATACGGATCTGCTTATTGACGGGAAAGATACTTTTGCCTCTATTTTTGAGGGAATTGAGCAGGCAAAGAGCTACATCCTTATTCAATTCTATATAGTCAAAGATGATCACCTCGGTCGCCAACTCAAATCTAAACTGATAGACAAAGCACAAGAAGGTGTCCGCATATATTTTATATATGATGAAGTAGGCAGCTATGCGCTTCCTAAATCATACCTTGAGGACATGCGTTCATCGGGGATACAGGTGGTTAATTTTCATTCCCGGAAAGGTCCAAAGAACAGATTCCAGATCAATTTTAGAAATCACAGGAAAATTGTTCTTGTAGACGGCGTTGTATGTTGGCTAGGTGGACATAATGTTGGAGATGAGTATCTGGGAAAAGGAGCAAAATTTGATTTTTGGCGGGATACTCACTTAAAAATCAAAGGTCCAGCAACCTTACCGGTCCAACTCTCGTTTCTCGAGGATTGGCATTGGGCGACGGATCAAACTATAGAACTCGATTGGCGGACGGCATTATTACATAAGGGTGAAAAAGATGTGTTAATTATTCCGTCTGGTCCTGCTGACAAACTTGAGACAGCGGGATTAATGTTCACCCATTCCATTAACAGCGCCCGGAAACGTATCTGGATTGCGAGCCCCTATTTTGTTCCTGATGAAGGTATAGTTACTGCTCTTCAACTGGCGGGTCTGCGTGGAGTGGATGTCCGCATCCTCATACCAGAAGAACCGGACCACAAACTGGTCTATCTCGCCGCCTTTTCCTTCTTTCAGCAAGCCGGTAAAAGTGGTGTGGAATTTTATCGATACACCAAAGGATTCATGCATCAGAAAACGATGCTGATTGATGATGATACTGCTGTAGTAGGGACCGCTAATTTTGACAACCGGTCCTTTCGCTTAAATTTTGAAATCACGGCCTTTATTAATGATAAAGATTTTGCCAGAGAAATAGAGAAGATGTTCCTTGAAGATTTTAGCAACTCAATATTAATGCCAGCAAATGCGCTGGAGGAGAAACCATCCTGGTTTAAACTTTTAGTTCGCTTGGCTCGGTTAACATCACCCCTGCTTTAGCCCCACAAGGTTCACCATATTTATTGGTTATTTCTCAATGCTAATTGCGGTTCAACATTAGTACCTTCCCTATTTATCAACACAGTATTTTCCTATTTAATCTGCCGAAGTTGATCTGGGCTTTAAAAAGTCCCTCTCTGATTTAATTTACCCAGTTTATTCATCGATTTTGGAGAAGGTAAAAGATTTTTGTGGGTTACCTTTGAGTAATGTACCGGGTGGCTGGGGCAAGGGTATTCCTGGTTATTTGAGAACTTGCGAAGTGCTTAAAATGAGAGGTTTCTAATGGTAATCTGAAATATTAGACTGATCCTATATCTGAAGATGTTTCCTAATATGTCTGTTTATCTACAAATCCATACCCACTGACCTTCCAACCGGCCAAACTGAAGATAAACAGGAACAAGGTGAATTTTAAGATTTACTTAAACGGCTAATATTGCCAAGCCAAACCTCTTCAATTTCAGTGATAGGGGATTCAGTAACCTATCAGGAAACATCTACATCTATCCTTTGATTAGCACTGCTTAAGGTTTCATCATTCAATCTTAACTCGGAACATAACCCACAAAGTCAGATGGTACTGAGGATACTTGCTAAATTGACAATCTTCTTCCAAAGGTTAACTATTCTTATTTGGCAGCTTTAAATACTATCTCAAGCAATTCTGGTATCAAATCCTCGATGCCTGAACTCAAAATCGAGATGCCGATAAACAGATAGATGAATATGATTAGCGTCGCATTATTGGCTATAAGCCATTGCTTCAATGCCTCCAACACCGCGTCTCTTTGGCGTCCCATCCCAAAGTAAACCAGCAGGGGCATAGATACCCAGATCATTGCAGTTGTTGAGATCATCGCCGAGGCAATCAGCGATTGACTGTAGGTCATCTCTCTACTGAGCAGGATATGAATCATCAATAACAGCAGCAGACTACTCTTCAATTTAAACAACTCTCTCTTCACCGTTGATTTGATAATAGAAAAAGCGGTTATTTCGATGGACTGCTGCACCACTGGAGCGCTTTTCTGTTCTATTCCAAACTTCAACTTTTTGACTCCTAAACCAATAAATACGAGCCCCATGATGATGTGCACCCA
>CAJQNS010000245.1 GCA_905479735.1 uncultured Desulfofustis sp. | reverse complement strand
GGAGTCGTCGCGGCGCTGATCGCCGGGAAATTCCGGTCCCAGCCATATTGCGCAATATTCGCCGCTGTCGGCCCCGGTCGTTTGCGGCGAACAGATATCGAGCGAGCAACCGGCTTCGGGCGCGTCCTGCAGGCTGGCCGGGCCGAGCCAGAATCTCTTCGGGGCGACCGACGAACCGGGCCAGGCGTCCTCTGCCACCCAGAAGCCGTCCCGGTGGTCGTAGGATGTCCGGGGCCGCACGGATTTCATCACGTAGGTCCGGCAAAACGGATCATCCTCGACACCGGTATCGATCCCTTTCAAGTATCGGTCCCACCAGCGCAGGGCCTCCTGAAGAAAACCGATGGCGGGCCCAGGTACTCCAAGGTGAGGATAATTGTGGCCCCATGGACCGATCAACCCAAGGCGTGGTACCTGTAAACCCTCGATCAGACGGAAGACGGCATTGGAGTAGCCGTCCGCCCAGCCGCTCACCGCCATAACCGGACATCGTATGGCCTCGAAGTCCTCGCATACCGAGCCGTGCTTCCAGTAATCATCCCGGCGCTGGTGCCGCAGCCACCTGTCTAACCAGAGACCGCTGCCCTGGAGCCGTTCAAACCACATGTCACGCCACTTCTCGCCGACGATTTCAGGATCCGGCGGGCATGAGTTGTAGGCGAACATGGTGGAGGCCCAGGAAAGGTTGTCACCAAGAAGGCAGCCACCCATGTGGTGGACGTCGTCGGCGTAGCGGTCGTCTGTCGAGCAAATCGAAATTATCGCGTGCAGCTGGGGCGGTCGCAGGGCGGCAATCTGGAGGGCGTTAAAACCGCCCCAGGAAATTCCCATCATCCCCACTTTGCCGTTACACCATTCCTGCTGTTCGAGCCATCGGAGAATGGCGAGGCCGTCGTCAAGTTCCAGTTGCAGATATTCGTCTCGGAGCACCCCTTCTGAATCGCCGCTGCCACGCAGGTCAACCCGTACACCGGCAAACCCGTGGCCGGCGAAGTAGGTGTAGATCTGCGTGTCGCGGCTACGTTTGGAGTCCCTCTTGCGGTATGGGATGTATTCTAGAATCACCGGTACCGGGTTCCTTGCCGCATCCTCTGGCAGCCAGATCCGGGCGGCGAGCCGAACCCCGTCAGGCATTGGAATCCAGACATTCTCCAATTTTTTGACAACCCACTTGAAAGAGCGGATGATTTTCATATACTCTCCTCGTCATGAACAATATGGAAAGGCAGCATGGTAATGGCCTCGCGGTAATTGGCGAGGAGTTTTTCATGTGAGTCGGCTCCCATGAACAGATTAGCGATTTCGTAACTGTAACTGTCCTGGTCGCGCAGTTCGGAGAGGCGCATCCCTGGAATTACGTTGATTTGAACCTCGGCTCCATCAAAGCGCTCCCTGACCCGATTCACATCCTCCGCTCCCGGTATGCCGAGTACTGTGCCGTCCCGGTACCGCCGCACCATGAACTTTGCCGCGGTGGCAAAGCGTCCCTGCCGGTGGGGAAATTGTGGCGCTAGGCCGAGGGCGACGTCGATCATCACATCATGGTGATACTCTCCGTCCACCATCTTGAAAAGCGGGCAGTGCGACTTGGAGATGCGGGTGTTGATCTCCAATAGGTGTATAGAGTCGTGTCGGTCGTCCCAGTAGAATTCGATATTGAACGGGGCATCGTCGTATGTCAGGTGCTCAATCAGTTTTTTGGTCGTCTCTATCATACGTTGCTGAACCTGTTGCGGCATGATGGAAGGATACTGATAACGGGAAAAGCTGGATTGGTGTTTGCCTTCCCGAACAGAGTCGATAATGCCGTAAACATGTGCCGCCCCATCCTGTGCATAGCCCTCGAGCGTGCACTGACGGCCTGCCGAAATAAGGCTCTCCGCTATGCAGAGATAACCGTCTACCGCTCTAATGTCCCCTGGCATCTCGATTCGGTTGAGAATGTAGTTGAAGGGGACTGCGTAACGGGCTATGCCCTTGCGGATCGTTGCCAATGCCGTATCGAATTTCCTTTCGTCGCGGATCATGAATCCCAGATGCGAGAGTACAGACTTGACCGGCTTGAGCCAAAACGGGTAATCAAGACTGCAGGCTCGCACTGCGTCCGGATCAAACGGGTCGACTTGCTGGAAAGCTGGGATTGATTCCGGGATGATCTCCTGTTGCTTGACGCGGCTCCAGTACTTATGCTCGCACATCAGCACCGCCTCAAGGCTTGGACCACGCAGTCCCTGCTGTTTCTGGAGGATTGGAAGCAGGGTGCTGACGGGGAAATCCCAGTAGCCGACGATCGCATCGACTCTTCCGGGATAGTCAGCCAGGAGACGCGGCGCCTGCTCGAGGAACTCGCATACCGGGAAACGTAGTCCGCACTTAATTTTTTCGTATGATATCAGGGAAATAAAACGGTATTTGCGGGCGCGAGCCAAGGCCTTAAGCTGGCGGAGGTGGAACGCGTCCAGTCCAACGATAAAGATGTTCTTCCCCATTGCATATCCTCTGCACTAGGGATCGGGGGCGGTGACTCACCGGGGTCGGTTCACCCATCGTGGCCTATGCGCAGTTGGCCCGACCGCAAATTGAATGAGAAAGCGTTTTGAGAGTAGAATGCGATAATGGTTGCCCTGCCTATGATTTTCCTTACCAGATGGGAAGGGGCTTTCGTCCGTGGGTGCAGTCAACTCATCAATATTATATCATTTCGGCGGGGAAGATTGCATGAAAAATTACCTGCCCCACGCAGCCGGTCCTCTTTTTTCTTAACGCATGAGAACCCTTGATATATTGCCCACGATCAAGCTACTTCGAGATTTATTCCAGACATCTTTTTGATGTCAACAGGGACGTATGGATACTTCCTGTTTATTTTCAGTTTTTTGAGAGACCACTTTAAAACCATGTATGAAAATTGATAGGCACTGGAAATCTAACCTTTGTTGAACGTCAGGCGAGGTTGAACTTTTCTTGTTAAGCTGAGTTTTACTGACCAGTCAGATGGATCAACCTTATTCCTGGTAGGTGCTCTATTGAAAAATTCTCAGATGGAGAATTGTATGCAGAGATAGATAATCGGTTTATATAGTTCTATTAATAATCCTGGTTGCTGTATTTCTCTACAGCTTCCCTATTCAGCGTTATTCCCAAACCCGGTTTATCAGGAATGGGCAACATTCCTTCTTCATCGAGTCTCCAGTCATCCACTACAATTTCATCAATATAGGGTGAACCAGTGAGATACTCAACCAAGTCAGTGTCTGCAAACGCAGATGCCAGCTGTAAATCAGCAGCTAGGCCCACGGCGGTATTCCAGCCGTGGGGAATAAAACGGATTCCATTTTCCTGAGCCATCCAGGCAATACGGCGTTCTTCACTGATTCCACCAACTTTAGTGACATCGGGTTGAACAATGTCAAAAGCACCTGCTTGCAGCCAAGGTTGAAATGATTGACGACGAGTCAAAACCTCTCCTCCTGAAATAGGAACGGGAGCTTTCTGCCGTAAGAGGATGTAGTCTTGTAATGCATCTGGTTTTAACGGTTCTTCAAACCACGCCACATCATAGTCGGCAAGCATCTGGGATGTTCGTAAAGCCCATTTATAACCATTATTCCAGAAGGCGTCACTTCCACCAGCATCGACCATCAATAGGACATCTGGGCCTATCGCTTCCCGGGCAGCTTTTACGATCTTCTCGTCAAGCGCGTGACTTTGACGCCCAAACGGTCCCCATCCGATTTTAAATGCCCTGAAACCCTGCTCCTTCAATTGCAGCAGGTAGTCTGCCAGTACGGCCGGAGCTTGCATGAGCACCGATGCATACGGTCTGACTCGGTCGCGATAGCGACCTCCCAGAAGCCGACCGACAGGTTGACCAGTGGCTTTTCCCAAAATATCCCAAAGCGCAATATCAATACCACTGATAGCATGGGTGATCGATCCACCTCTCCCGAGCCAGAACATATTTTGATGCAGTTTTTCAGAAACACGCTCCGGCTCCAGAGCATTTTCTCCAAGATAGAGGGGTTCTAATACGGCCAACGCACTTTTAACGAGATCG
>CAJQNS010000244.1 GCA_905479735.1 uncultured Desulfofustis sp. | reverse complement strand
ACTGAAATCTACTATGGCCCCGACCTTCGACATGACCGCAGCTGGCAGCAGCATATTTCATACCAGTGGAAGGCGGAAGCCATCAAAGAGGTCCTGAGCTCCTTAAAGTTTCTGGTGTCCCAGGAGGCTGAGGGTCAGCGAAGCCACAAAATCAGCTATTACCTGGAGGAGAAGGAAGACCGTCTGCAAACCATACGGGAGGAGCTGAAACGCCATCGGCTGCGCTGCCAGATCATCTTTTCCCACGGTCAGTTTCTTGATATTCTGCCGATCAGGGCCTCTAAAGGAAAAGCAATTGACTATCTCCGCTACAAGTTTGATTTTTCACCGCTGCACGTTATGGTGGCTGGCGACTCCGGTAACGACGAGGACATGATAGACAGTGCGGCTCGGGGTCTGGTGGTCAGCAATCACAGCGAAGAGTTGGAAAAACTGCGCCGTAAATCTAATATATATTTTAGCTCCGAAGCTTATGCCGCTGGTATCATCGACGGCCTGGGACACTACGGATTTCTAGGCAGCTGATCGCATGGCCAGCGCTCGCTTCTTAAACTGCAGGTGGTAAAACATCTCCAGATAGCGACTCGTTTCCTCACGCTCGAGGTTGGTGGCAAACCTCCAGAACCCGTAGATACAGCTCAGCGACATCAGGCGCTTTGCATAGCGTGCCCAGGTATAGCGCTCTTCAATGCGGTTCTGGGCACCTGCGGAGAGCTTTTGCCAGAGATCCGGTTCCGCCCAACAGCGCTCGAAGAATTCGGCCATCCGGTCGGCCGCCAGCTCACCGTGATTTGGGTCGATATGATAACCTGAGACATTATCCTCGATGATCTCCAGCGGTCCCCCGTAACAGGTCGCAAATGTCGGCAGACCCGACACCATGGCCTCGATTACAGTAAGGCCGAAAGCTTCAAAAAAGGCGGGCTGTACAAAAGCCCCTCTGGTATCGGCCACAGAGCGATACAATTCACCGGTCAATTGTTTATCGAGCCGGACCCCAAGCCACCGGACCCTGTCGTCCAACTTATACTGGTCGAACAGTTCATGCAGTTTTACGATCTGGTCACGCTCTTCGTTGTCCCCTGATTGGTCCGGTTGAACCGTTCCACCGATGATCAGCAAATCCGCAGCTTCCTGCAAACGGTCGCACCCTCCGTACCATTCCACCAGGCCGGTCAAGTTCTTGATGTGATCCAGCCGAGCCATGGAAAACAGCAGTGGTTTGTTCTGGCGCTGCAGCCCGCCGCGACTCTGATGGTCCGGTTCGCCATAAATAAGGCTGGCCAGTTCCTTTTTCTGAGAGGAATCTCGTCTGCTGGTTTCAGTATAAGAGAAAAAGGTGGTCTCATCGGCCCCCGGCGAGACGATATTGAATTTAGGATCGAAAACATCGATGCCATGGATAACACGCTGCAGTGACGGCATTGTGAACGAGGCATAACTTTCATACTGCCCGACCACATCACTGGAACCGGCGATCTCTTGATAGGTCGAGGTGATGATGAAATCAGATGAGTTCATGGCGATCAAATCGGCTGTAAACTGACATGAAAAGTGATACTGCTCCTCCATGTCTTGCCAGTAAAGGGCGGAGTAGAGGTATTTCGTCTTCTCCAAGGCATGCGCTATGGTACACTGGGTAACGCCCAGCCGCTGAGCCATGATATAGGCGGCGAGATTGCCGTCTGAATAATTTCCGATTATCAGGTCCGGCCGCCGGTCGAAACGAGCCAGCAGTTCGGCCTCGGCCTCAATGCTGAAGGCCTCCAGGTAAGGCCAGACTTCAAAGCGGGACAGCCAAGGTCCGACAACCGAACCGTCGTCAGCCCGAAACGGGATACGGATGATGTGCACATTGTCAGTTCCCCGGACGTGTTCCTCGGCCAAATGACAAGTGGTGCCCTCAGACTCAGGGATTAACCTGGTGACGATCAGGATCTGCGGTCTGATATTGAGCCCTTGTTGATAAATACGTTTGGTCATTTCACGTTCAAGGGCACGGACCTGGTCGAGAATATAAACCACTTGTCCACCGGTATCGGGAAGGCCGAGCACATTCTCCTGAGCGAAGTAGCCATGGGGCGAGAGTACGGCGATGTTGAAGATCATCGGTATGCGGCTCAAGAACTCTTCCAGGTTTTGGTGATCCGGCGCCTCCAGTAGATTAGCCAACATTCCCATGGCTTCGATAATGTCTCCGATCGCCCGACCCCAGCCTGGCTTGAATCCCATTTTGCCGAGATCAGCTTTCAGATCGCCCCACTCGAGGTGCTCCGGCTTGCCCTCGAGAAAGTCAAGCCCGGACCTTAGCGCATTGCATAATTCGTCTACTGTGCCGATCCTGCTATTGATCATGAATGTCTCATCGCCATAGCCGTGAACCTGGAGGAAGGAAAACAGCAATTCGTCTCCCTTCTTCAAATCACTGCCAAGACGATTGGAAAAGGAACGATTCAGAAACTCAACACCGTGGCCGATCGATCGGGTCCTGTTCATCTTGGGAAAATCCCTTTCAAAAGGATTGAAATCGATTTCCAGGGTCGGTAGTCGTTCGGTATCAGGCGAAACTATCGTTTCCTTAAATTCGAGAAATGCTTTTGCTGAAACCTCTTCGAAGCCCCAGTTCTCAAAGTGATAGCGCAAGTAAATCCAGTGTGCCACCCGGGGTCGAACATCCAGGTAAAGGTAATGGTCATCAAGGGCAGCCTCCTGGCTTTTTTTTAAAATGGTCGCCAGAGGTGAGTTGCGGAGCAGTTCATTGCTGATATCCTGGCTGCAAAATTGACAAAATTCGTCCCATAGATCACTACCCAGTATAAGTTTTCGATTTGAAGAACGATAATTTAGAAAAAGTTTTTGAACTATTTCCTGGTGCTCTTCAACAAATTCAGTCAATTCGGCTAACATCATTGTCTCCGCTCGGTGGTCAGAAGCTATCACAACTTTGGCAGTTGACCAAAATCAGTTAACATCGTCACCAGACATTTTTTCTTATACAGTTCCGTGTCAACGGAGCTGCTCCAACCCGTCACTGACCACTATACTAATTTTAAAATTGCCTATAGTGAAGCGGCAATGCACAATTAATTTAGTCTTTCTTACCTTATGAGCTGGATGGGAGCAATTGTATAGAGTTCTGCCAGGATTTGCTTTGGGATCTGCTTCTTGAACTCAGTAATCTCCTGCTGCCCAGTAACTTGATCTAGCTATTGCGTCCTTAAGTTTGAAAAGGCAGTGGAGGTCTCTGATCGAAGATGGCCAACACCAACCGCTATAATCAGGCACACAGGCCTATACATATGGTTGGTGTATGGCCTTTAAGATGGATGTTTCATCGCTCTTTCGGACTGCAGGCATACCATTAACCCATCTTACTTATAAATCCTTTCATCTCGTCAACAGAAAACGCCCGCATAGTCTGAAAGCGTGCATTGCCCAGCGACACCAGTTTAAGAAGCGACACCATACCCGCTTCATCGGACCCCTCCAGCACCACCACCATGTCGTATTGTCCCTGGGTATAGTAGACGCTCTCGATTTTAATACCCATCTTCTTCCCCATCGCCTGGAAAGCTTCAAAACGTTGGGGCGATTCTTTGATATTTCGTGCTCCCTGATCAGTTAGGTTTACAAGGCTAACAAATTTCGGCATGACTACCTCCTCTACTGTTGAGAACTCACTGACGGTCATTTAGCCCATGCATCATAATGAAGGAAGACCGCTGATCCTTCATATTGCAGACTATTGATTTTATGAGTTAATTATGAATGCTCCTTGGCTTAGAGGAAGAACTTTAGTCTGCCGACAAGGTGATAATGGAGGGAGCAGAGGAGCAGACTATGGAGCCCTTTTATATGCCTTGATTATGATTTTCCCATCTGAAGACCAGAGAAACACTTTTCCAGCACCCACTTTTTGACCGAAAAAAATTGCTAGGGTTTGTATAGAATTTAATTATTGGATCAAAGAGATAAACGGAACGATGTGGTAGTGAGATAAAATTTGAGATTATGCTGCCTGGAAAAATCCTCAATGGGGCGGTGAACGATAAAGGCGTGTTATCTTTCCTGCTGCCACACCCTGCCCTTTTTATTTATGACACTACAAAAATAGTGTTTAACAGTTTCTGCATAATCAATGGTTCACGCTATTGATGGCCTCCCCTGGAGTTTTCCTGCTGACCTTGTACAGTTGGTCTTCGGGATAGCATGAAATGGTACCGCTTCACTGGCTGAAAGTCATTCAGTGAGAGAAAGTGATCTTATTGCAGGCTTTTATTAGAGTCCATCCACCTTAATAATTACCAGGGTGATCTCATCAGCTGATTTGGTACCACCCATAAAAGTATGCAGCTCGGCCTAGACAGCACCGAGGATGTCTTCTGCCGTGGACTCGGCATGCTTTTATATGATTTTAAGCAGCTCTTCCAATAGTTAAACGAAATCAACTACTTCCTTCACTAATCAGATTGTTGACCAGCGATCTAATTTCTCTGGAACTCCAGTCCACGATACCGCTGAGTTTGTATACGATTCTACCTTCCTTGTCGATCAGGTATGAAACCGGAATGCCGAATACATCGTATTTCTTGGCAACCTTTCCATCCAAATCGAGCAGCACCCTCGACGAATAGTTGTTCTCCTTCATAAAGGAGGCCACAATCGGCAACTTTTCGCTCATGTTGATTAACAATACCTGCACACCTTTTTCCTCATATTCCCGTTTAAACGTGTCCAGGGAAGGCAACTCCTCCCGGCAGGAGGGTCACCAGGTTGTCCAGAACATCATCGCGACGACACTGCCCCGCGAGTCCGAGAGCCGAAACCCGTTCTTTTCGAGATCCGCTAAAGTGAAATCGGGAGCGCTGTAGCGAGCCGCAGGTTGGGCGATTACGGGTGCCTGGGATTGATTGGCAGAGGAGCTATAATCTTTCGAGTATTTCTGTAAGACCAGAAACAAAGAAACGCCAGAGATGCCTAATATCACAAGTATTATATTCTTTATATTCATGACTGAATCCCAGTCAGATTTGTATATCGCCTCTCCTGACAATCCTGATGATCAAATTCACCGAGAGGCGAACTGAAAGAACAGCACCAATGTACTATACTTTTTTCTCACCTTATCCATCAAAACGGTTAAGTCGAATAGGTTTTTTTCTCTTTCCATGCTATTTTTCTTACAAACCTGATCAATTAATGGAGGGGTGAACATGCGTTGGCTACAGTTTTTCAGACGGGTTAATTCAATCGATGCCCAGGCGGCGCGCAAGCTTATGGACGGATTCGCTGGGCGCCGAATTCAATCTGATTGACGTCAGGCAGCTCAAGGAGTACAAGGCCGGCCATCTTCCTGGGGCTCAGTTGATACCGCTGGGCGACCTGGAAAAACGGAGCACCGAACTTGATCCCAATCTTCCCACCCTCGTCTACTGAGCCATCGGAGGACGCAGCCGTGTAGCTGCGCAGATGCTCACCGGCATGGGATTCAAGAAGGTCATCAACATGGCTGGCGGCATCAAGGCCTGGAACGGTAACAAAGCCGTTGGACCTGAAGATACCGGGCTCTATCTCTTCACCGGTGCGGAGACTCTCCCCCAGGTGCTGATCGTTGCCTATTCACTCGAAAAAGGTCTGCAGGACTTTTATGTGGCCATGACTGAGCAGGTATCTGGAGTGAAGGCCAGGAAACTGTTTGACAATCTCGCCCGGATCGAGACCAATCATCAGAAACGGTTACTTTCAGAATACCGGAAGGAGACGGGAACCAACCCAAGTAAAGACGACTTTGAGCAAACTCACGTCGTGAGGGCAATGGAAGGAGGCTTGACCACCGAGGAATACCTTAAACTCTATCAGCTGGACAAAGAGAATGAGACTGAGGTCATTTCAATGGCCATGGCCATTGAAGCTCAGGCACTCGATCTCTATCAGCGGACAGCGGACAGGTCCAGCGCTGAAGATATCAGACTGGCACTCATGCAAATCGCAGACGAAGAACGGGCCCATCTCAAACAGCTCGCCAGCCTGCTTGAGTAATCACCTTTGCCTTTTCCAGGAGCATGATGAAAAAAAGAATAGTAATTGCCGGCGGCGGGCACGCCCACATGATGCTGCTCGCCCGGATTGGAGATTTCATCAGACATGGCTGTGAAATTACCGTCGTGGGACCTTCCGAACACCACTATTATTCCGGTATGGGACCGGGGCTTCTTGGTGGTACCTATCGACCGGAAGAAATTCGCTTTGCTACTCGACTGGTAACCGAAAAATTTGGCGGCAGATTTGTCCAGGCAAAGGTTAGTTCAATTGATCCGGATGGCCAGCAAATCCAACTCGATAACGGCAAGCAAATCCCCTACGATTATCTGTCCTGCAATCTCGGCAGCCAAGTACCGCAAAAGATGGTCAGCGGCCCTGTCGACGATATTTTTCTGGTAAAGCCCATAGAACGGCTGCTTGAGGCCCAGGGACGCATATTGGAACTTGGGGCCGACAGAACAATAAAAATTGGCGTCGTTGGCGGCGGACCGTCGGCTGCCGAGATTGCCGGCAACATATGGCAGCTGGGCCGCACTCCCGGAATGCGGCCGGTGGAAGTCCAGATCTTTGCCGGCCGGAAGCTCATGCCGGATCACCCTGAAGGGGTGCGACGAAGAGCTATTCGGACATTGCAAGAACGGAAAATAGATATCCTGGAGGGTACCCGAGTAGAGTCGGTCCGAACCGGTCAACTGATTGCTGCCGACAACACGGTTCATCAATGTGACTTGATTTTCATTGCCGTAGGGGTCAAACCCAGCAGGGTATTTAGAGATTCCAACATGGTCTGCGGAGCAGACGGTGGCTTAACGGTGAACCGCTATCTCCAGTCAGTCAATTACACCAATATTTTTGGGGGTGGTGACTGTATCGACTTTGCGGATCAACCACTCGACAAAGTCGGGGTTTACGCGGTTCGCCAAAATCCGATTCTGGTTCACAACCTACTGGCAAGCATTACCAACCAGCCGTTAAAGCCGTTTGATCCGGGAGGGGCCTATCTGCTGATCTTCAACCTCGGAAATCGAACCGGTATTCTTCACAAGTGGCCCATAATGTTTGGCGGACAACTTGCTTTCATGATCAAGGATTACATCGATCGTAGATTTATGCGAACCTTTCAGAAAATAGAATTACCCTGATCATACCTAAGTATTGAAGCTCTGCCTTATATTAAACAAGCAAACAGAGGTGGTGGTTAGGATTCTTGGCTTGTTCAGGCCATACCAAGAAATCCCTCTATATTCCCGGTAACCTGTGAATTCAATCCCAAACCGTTTGCCAACTCCTGCATGTATCTCTTCTCAGCCGAAGTGTCTACTTCTATAGCAAGCAGGGAAGCGGCGTATATCTGGGCAGCGAGTTCGGGTTTACCACCGGCAGATCGGATCACACCATCGAGGTCCATTGGCTTTTTTGCCTCCTGCATGAAAAAGCTCTTTTCTGCCTCGGTTAAACCATCCTGCTCCAGTTTACCGACGATTTTCTCGATTTCAGTTTCATCAATCCTGTTATCCGCCTTGGCTGCATTTATCATCGCCTTGACAATGATCTCAGCATCCTGCTGAAGAGCCTCATTATCCAAGGTTGTTTCTGGTTCAAATAGAGCCCGGGGCGGCTCCTCCGGAGCCTGTCCCGCTTTCTTCAGTGCAGAAAAAGCCAGGGAGGCGAGCATCGCTAGCCCTCCACCTCCGATCGCACCCTTCGCTGAACTTGATCCACCACCGAGCACTGCACCGGCAAGGGCACCAAGGCCACCGACCGCGGCTTTGTTGTTGCCCAGACTACCAAGAACCTCTCCCAGTACTCCTCCAAGTCCTCCAGATCCCGCTGGCGCAGATTGACCGGTTTTCCCGCCGCCAAGCATCTGACCGAGGCTGCCTATGATGTCATTGAGAGAACCACCGGACTGCCCTGCTCCAAGTGCGTTTGACATACGTGCACCGCTTGATGGTGACATACCCTGTTGTACCAGTGCTCCAAGAATATCCATATATCCAGCCATATTTTGCTCCTTTTGATATTGTTTTATTCGATATGCGCTCTAGCGGTTTCGAGAGCGACATCTCTATCTTTGGTAAACATCCGCCACTTCATTTTGGAGGAGTGAATACCAGCTTTTTTATCCTGCCCTCTGCAGTAATACCAGTGCCCATAGCGTTCGACCGTTGCGAAAGGATGATTTTCTGTACAGAATAATCCGCAAGGTCTTATTTCTTGGTAAAAAATGGTCTCCTCCGGGTCTTCATCAAAAGCCATGTTCCTGGGCAGTTCGATTTGAGCTACATCAACCTCCTCTGCTTCTTTTTCATCAAGCCAATCTGAAATTTTCATTTGTTAGTGACCTTATGGAGTTCTGCGATTAAAGCTATGATGAGATCCCACCTATAATTATTTGCTGGTTCAGAGAGAAGGAGGTGTCATCACGGGTTGTTGGCCTAAAATCCCCCGCCGGTGCGGAAACCGCCACCGCCGCCACGGGGAACGCGAAATCCTCCTCCGCCACCACTGGGAAAACGGCCCCTACCCCCTCCCCCACTGGGGAATCGGAACCCACCGCCGGACGGTCGTTGGCTGCGGGGCAACTGAATACCACCGCCCCATACGGTGCCCCGGCCAAATCCGCCGGAACCGAAACCGGGGTCAGCCCGCCGCGGCTGATAACGCCGCTGCTGCTCCAAAACCCGCCAAAGATCGGCGCGGCTGAGCATGCCGTTGAGAAAATTGGCGAGCATCATAGAAACCATCGCACCATTCGCGAAGCCGGTACCCTGGCTGTCGTAACGGTTATTCTTGAAATCGGCCATTAGTTTTTCCAACTCGCGAATCCGTGCTTCATGTTTTACCCGCAATTCTTTGAACTCTTTTCGGCCCTCGGCTATGTCCTCTTTTGATTCGAGCCGGTGGTAAAGGTTTGCGATAATGATGTCATCTTCAGGAAACGGGGTGGACAAAGCATCTTCGTGCAGGGCGGTGAGCTCGTCCTTGGCCAGTTCTTGGCTGAGAAAGTCGACCGCTTTTTGATAACTCGGATCTTCACCGGCGGCAAACGTTGCTTTCTTCTCTT
>CAJQNS010000243.1 GCA_905479735.1 uncultured Desulfofustis sp. | reverse complement strand
TCCTGGGACATGATGCAGGCTCTCAAAACTCACTTTGAAGAGCTGGATCTCAACAGGGAAATCCGAGCCGTCATCATCTATTCCAAATCTCCGCGCACATTCGGTGTTGGAGCCGACATAAAAGACTGGGGTTCGTTAGAGCCGATCGAAATGTGGCGGATCTGGACCCGCCACGGTCACCGTATCCTTCGACTCTTGGAGGAACTGATCCATCCGGTGATCGCTGTGGTCAACGGGTACACTTTTGGAGGATCGCTGGAGCTCGCCCTGGCGGCAGACATTCGCATCGGAGAAACCGGCTCAAACTACGGATTTCCTGAAGCACTGGTGGGGACCATTCCAGGCTGGCTTGGCACCCAGAAGGCGTTGCAGCTCATTGGCCCAAGCAAACTGAAAAAGATGATCTTTACCGGCAGCTCCATTCCAGCAGAGGAAGCCCTGGATATCGGCCTTATCGACGATCTGGTTCCAGCCGGAGAGGGATTGGAAAGGGCTCGGGAACTGGCCGGGCAGATCGTCAAGACCTCTCCGGTGTCGGTTAGTCTGGCCAAGCAGATCGTCAACAGCCTCGCCTCGAACCAGCCGGCCACCGCACTGGAAACAATTGGCGGCGGACTTGCCGCCCTGAGTGCAGACGGCAGAGAAGGCAAGGAAGCCTTTATCGAAAAGCGAACACCTTCGTTCACTGGATATTAGCGCAGAAGAAGCTAAACGTCTTCAGAGAGTGAAGTCTTTAGGATACCTTGCAAAATCAGGATTTTCCTTGAAGATTAAGGCGGGCGGGGGAAAATTCCACCACAGGTAGATAAATTTTTACGCGCAACGCAGAGATTGAGCGATAGGGCACTTTTTCAATAATAGAGAGTGACGCTGTCCGGATGGGTGCCCATGGCAGCGTAGACCTCCATGGTCGGAATGTCGGGGTTGTTGCCGCTGTAAGGCCCCCCGGGTTGATATTTTCTCTCGTCGCCGCTGCCATACATGGTCATTTTTTTCGAATCGGGTACATAGAGCTCCCTGCCGTCCGACCAGACGATCAGCAGCTTGGGGCCATACTGAGGGCCAAGCTTGGGAAAGACGAACTTGTCCCGCCATATTTTGTCTATCGAGACTTTCGCACCCTTATTCTCGATCGTGACCTGATTGTCATAACCGCGGTTATCCTGAACCTCGGGGACGGCCGCCGCCTGCTCCTCCACAGCCTCGGTTTCTTCGATTCCCAGACTCAGCTCATCGATGATCGCTTCCACCGCCCCGCTGGTGGTGGCATGGGCCGGGAGCGCGCCGAACTCGGCCAACGGGGTAACCCACTTTTCCGGCAAAGCACTGCAGCCGGCCAGTGCGGCAGTGCCCACTGCCATTTTCCTGATCACCGAACGCCGGGTTACTTTCTGCTCTGCCAGCTGACAATCCATCACAGACATTTTGTCTCTGCAAAGATCCTTGTTCATGTCATCACCACTCGTTTTGTCTCCGATTCTTAATCACAGAACACTTAAAGATGAGCAGAAGCTGACAAAATAATCAGCTAAAGTCAAGAAATATTTATATATTTTACTTGACCAATGGTATTTCCCTGTTCACAAACTTCCACAATGTGGCATATTCGATAGATTTTCACCAATCGCAGCTGCCCAGCTGCCCTTTCAGCTCGTGGTAAATTTTGCCGTATAAATAATCATCGCACCCACAGAGCTGCTAAAAACCAGTGAGCCGGAAGCTTTTAAAAATCAGTGCCTTGGGGAAACATCCTCCAAAAACGTTTCGGTCTGGCTGGAACGCAGCCGCCGCCGATGCTCTTTACTGATAAGACAATGGCAAGATAGGTTACAGATAACACCTCCAATCAGGTCGGACGGACTTGAGTTCGCTGCAATTTGTTATTGACTTTGGCTGAGCGATTTAATAGATAAATACACTGATTTGCTTCAATGTAATTGATGTGTCAACGTGTCGACCACGCAACTACAAGCTGAAATAATTCACCAGGGTACTTCATGCCGAGCCCCGTATCCAATAAACCGTCCGCTGATTATTGGTGCTACAATTCTGTCTTTTCCTTGGAGCGTCCTTCTCTTGACCCGGCGTTACCCGGCCGTACCACATTTTCTTTTCCAAATCAGTCGTCTCCCATAGCAGATAAGAACTCATACTGGCTCTGCAGCCAATTATCTCTATGACGACGACGCGATGAATATGCTGATAAACCGTAAACAGCTCGGATTTCCGCCGGATGTTGGTGTAACAGTGCGGGCCGGCAGCCAGAAAAAGACTAAGAGTATACTATGACGTTTGACGGCGGCTACAACGTAATGCTCGAAGGAGCACCCTCAACAGGAATCGCAGCTTACCAGAAACCTGAGGCACTCTATCTCCCCCTCTTTTCGGACTCGCTCGATTTTTCCCTGCTGCAGGTAGAGCATGGTGAAGCGGTAACGAAGGGGCAGATTCTTGCCAAGGATCCCATCAACTATTCCGTACCCCTGTTGGCACCAATGGACGGCACTGTCAACCTGGAGCTTGCTGAACGGCACATCACCCTGGAAAATTTGTCCTCGGCCAAGGAAAGCGCAGACAAGACGGCGGAGGATGAAGGTCAGCGCCAAACCCTGCTCCGGCTCGGCGTCTGGTCCTCCCTGGCCAGAGTTGACTCCGGCAGAGTCCCGGACCCGGACAACACGCCTGAGTGCCTTGTCATCCCGGTGTCAAGATTGGAACCATTCTTTCCCGCTGCCGAAACCCTGCTGAAAGATGCGATTGATCAATTCGGAGCCGGGCTCGACCTTTTCCACAAAATGCTGGAAGATGCCAAAGTCTTTCTGATCTGTGTCGAATCTGACTCAGAAATAAAGACCCAGATCCAAAGTTTAGCGGCATCGCGCACCGATTGGCTCAAGCTTTTCGAGGTTCCGAACACTTATCCTTTCGATTCACCTGCTTTGGCCGCACAACTGAACGATCTCAATCCTGAAAAGACCTGGACTACGGATCTGCAGACAATTCTTGCGGCGCGGGCCGCTATCGAGGAAAACCATCCCTTTGTCAAACGGATCATCTCCATCAGCGGCCCGATGGCCGAGACTCCTTGTCACCATCAATTGCCGATAGGTTACCCGCTCTCGGACCTGGGTTTCAGAAACGGCTCCAAATCGCTGCGAGTCATCAGCGGAGGCGTTTTGACGGGGGCAACGGTCGCTGCTGAGCAGTTAGGTCTCGACTGCAGCTGCCAGGCTCTCAATGTGCTGGAAGAAATGACCGAGCGCGAGGTACTCGCCTTTGTCCAGCCTGGTTTCACCAAACGATCATACTCCAATACATTTGCCAGCTTTTTCAAACCACTTTTCAAAGAAAAATCTACCACTGCGCTGGGCGGCGAAGCCCGCCCCTGTGTGTTCTGTGGATTCTGTGAAAGCGTCTGCCCGGCGGGAATCATTCCGCATCTCATCTACCGGTACCTGGATAATGACAGGCCCGAAGATGCCTACCGGGTTGAGTTTGAAAAATGTATAGACTGCGGTCTCTGCTCTTATGTCTGCGTATCGAAGATCAACCATCTCGAACTATTCAGAGCTGAGCGGCAGCGGGCCATAGCCGAATCGATTGAGGGTGAGTGAGGGCCAAGGTGCCCGCCCCAGTCAGGGCGGGCCACGGTCGTCACCACATATAGTTAACACGGTGTCAAGGAAACAGGCATGAAATGGCTTTCTGATTTGTTCGACTCGTTCAGGCCGCAATTTGAAAAACGGGGAAATCTCGCTTTTCTCAAGCCGCTCTACGAGGCTATCGAGTTCATTTTCTTCTACCCACCGGCCCGCACGGCAACGGCTCCGCACGTCAGGGACCCGCTGGATATCAAGCGCTACATGACCATTGTCATCGTCGCCCTGTTGCCCAGCATCTGTGCCTCGATCTGGTTCTTCGGACCGCGTATCCTGTTGATGATACTGGTTTCCTATGCGGTGGGAGGTCTGGTCGAAGTTATATTCGCCTGCATCAGGAAAACCGAAATTCATGAGGGCTTCTTTGTTACCGGCATCCTCTTTCCACTTATCCTGCCCCCGGCCACGCCGCTCTGGGTGGTGGCTGTAGGTATCTTTGTCGGAGTCTTTTTCGGTAAAGAGGTCTTTGGCGGCACCGGCCACAATATATTCAACCCGGCCCTGGTTGGCAGGCTGTTTATCACCATTTCCTTTCCGACCATTCTGACCAGCGGCTGGACCGCCCCGGGCGCCTGGCGCGGCACAGTTGACGCGGTCTCCTCCGCCACCCCGATGGCCCTCGCCAAAACCCAGGGGGTACTGACTCCAGCGACCGATCTTCTGATGGGAATCCCCTCGGGCAGTGTCGGCGAAACTTTCCGGCTCGGCATCATAGTCGGCGGTATCTTCCTGATGCTCACCAGGGTGAGCAACTGGCGGGTTCCGGTGTCCTATCTCGCCTC
>CAJQNS010000242.1 GCA_905479735.1 uncultured Desulfofustis sp. | reverse complement strand
TGTGATGAAAAATTGCCTGTTACTGGTAGACATCCAGAATGATTATTTTGCCAATGGCAAAATGGAACTGGCAGGAATCAAGAGCGCCGCCTGTAATGCACGACTCTTATTAAGAAAGTTCAGAAAAGAGACCCTCCCTCTGATTCACATCCAGCATGTTTCACTGCACCCGGAAGCCACCTTCTTTCTACCTGAAAGCTACGGAGCCGATATCAACGAAGCGGTTGCCCCGCTGCAAGAGGAGAAGGTGGTAAAGAAACACTACCCGAACAGTTTTCGAGACACTGACTTGTTCGAAAATCTGCAAAAAAATGAGATTGATACCCTGACCATTTGCGGCGCCATGAGCCATATGTGTATCGACGCCACTACTCGAGCAGCGTTTGACCTGGGTTTCTCCTGCATTGTCGCAGAGGACGGTTGTGCGACGAGAGACCTTTTGTTTCAGGATAAACCAATTAAAGCGGACAAGGTCCATGCATCCTTCATGGCTGCCCTGTCAGCCCCCTATGCTGAAGTGATTTCGACCCAGTCCATTCTAGAAAGGATAGGCTAGCGATCACCACAGTTCAGCTCCCTCTCTTCTCTTAACCCTTAATGGTTGCCTGAGATAGCGCACCGGCCAGCTCTGTATTACCGTTAACTGCATGATCTCGAAAAACAGATACGGGTCTTCAGATCTGGCGCTGCAGCTGACCAAGCTCAACGCCCTGATGCCCGACGACCGGGAAGCGGCCGCTTCCTGGCTGAGCCCCCGCCAACGGACCCAAATCGGACGTTTGTAATGACCGTTTCAACTGACCTCAATTCAAGGCGTGCCCCATATCCATGACCTCATCCATAAAGCCCAGCGCGGCAACTGAATATGAATTAGGCCGTTTCACCGGTGGCAGCCAGCGGCCCCTGATGGCGATGCTCGAGATCACCAACCGTTGCAATATGAGCTGTCCTCTCTGTTTCACCGATGCCCACCCGAAGGCGGCAGATGTCGGGCTCGATGAAATAGTGAAGCGGTTGGATTCCCTGCTTGACGTTGCCGGTCCCATACCGCTGCAGATCAGTGGCGGGGAGCCCACCCTGCACCCGCAGCTTGCTGAAGTCGTCGCCGAAGCCAGGAGGCGCGGGTTCCGCAATATCGAACTGGTCACCAACGGCATGATCATCAGCGCTAATCCTGACTTCCTTGGTGCACTCGTCGATCAGGGTCTGACAGCGGTTTATCTCCAATTTGATGGGCTGAGAAAACAGACTTACGAAGCCATACGCGGCCGCGATATGAGCGAAGTACGGACCAGGAGCATCGAGGCGATCCGAAAGGCCAGGATCTGCTGTACCCTCGCCGTCGCGGTAACCCCCCGGGTCAATGATAGTGAGCTGGGCGACATTGTCGACTTTGGCATCAGCAACATCGATACGGTCAGAGCCATCAATTTTCAGTCGGCGACCCGGTTTGCCGGTCGCTATCCTGTCCAGTCCAGTGAGCGCGGCTATAGCCTGGAGGAGTTGGTTAAGCTGATTGAAGTGCAGTGCGGATTAGTCACGGGTGGGTTCGTCTCCGATCTATTCGGTCACCCCAAATGCAATGCGATGTCGCTCGTTTATGTGGTCGACGGTCGCCTCAAACCGCTGTTTTCCTATATCTCGCCGGAAACCAGGAGAAATTTTCTGGGCCGGGAGCCACGGCGGATCCTACTCGATCTCTTCAGGGGCAGAGAATATTTTTGCCGGAAATATCTAATCAACCCACGTACCTGGAAATTTCTTGCCGAAGCGGTCGATATTTTTGGGACCGAGCACCGTGTTCAATCTTTCCTCAAGGCCAGACACATCCTTCTGTTCGCTAAAAGTTTCATGGACCTTCCTGCCCTCGATCCGGCCCGCCTCAACCAGTGCTGCTACGGAATTGCCACTGCAAGAGGGGTCTACTCGTTCTGTGCCTACAACAATCTGCATCGTTTTGGTTGAAACGGAGAGTGAAAGTCATGGCTAGACTACAAACCTGGGGCTGGCAGTCACCGGCTCTATTTCTCATCTTTCTGCTCCTGGCGGCTGGCTGTACATCCATTAGGCCGCCGTTGAACTTAGTCGAGAGTACGCCTCCTGCTGCTGTCGAGAATTTCGACTACAGCAGTTACGAGCGGCTCCTCGCCGGCTACGTTAATGAGCGTGGCCAGGTCGATTATGGAGGGCTGAGTGAGAATCCCGGAGACGTGGATCTCTTTTATCAGCTGATTGCCGCCTACAGTCCTGACAGTCATCCTCAGCTTTTTTCAAATGACGATGCCCGTTTGGCCTATTGGATCAACAGCTACAACCTTACCACCATAAAGGGGGTCCTCCATAATTATCCGATAACCAGTGTGGCTGAGGTGGCACCGCCTCCATTGCTGTTCTTCTTTCCGAGCAAGAGTGGATTTTTCTACTTTCAGCGATTTACCTACGGCGGCGCTGAAACCAGTCTCTACTACCTTGAAAACAGCGTCATACGTAAAAGGTTTACAGACCCGCGCTACCATTTCGCCCTAAACTGCGCCTCCAGCAGCTGCCCGCAACTGCCCAGGATTCCTTTTTATCCCGAAAGACTCGAGGAACAACTCGAGGCAGAAGCCGTCAAGTTCATCAACTCGGTTGAAAATGTACGCTATGATAAGCTGGAAAAGACATTGCACCTGTCGGCCATTTTTGACTGGTATGAAGAGGATTTTCTCACTTGGCTGGAAATCACCTCAGCCGGACAGGATCTGGCCATCGTCGATTACATCCTGTCCTACCTTAAAGAAGAAACCGCCGAACTGATCAACAATGACCGGGATTCATTGCAGATCGCATATCTGCCCTACGACTGGGGGCTAAATGATCAAGGAGCTGGTGCCGAAAATGAGGCATTTATTATTTTTAGAGCGGTTGACACAGCAAAGAATGCCCGATGATTCGGCACCGACGATCACTTCCGCTGGCCCTGCTGCTTCTGCCCGTATTGTGCTCCTGCTTGCTGACACCGAAGACATTTGACGAAGAGGCCTGGAGCCTTCAGGTTGAAGAGCAGGACAGTGCAAAGCTCTATGCGGCCCACGAAAAGGATGGTCGATTTTTTAATCCCTGGATGGTGCAGGACAAAGGGCGATTCGGTCAGTTTCTCAAGTGGCGTCTGACCCGCAGCACAGCCTACACGGATGAAGAGGAATCGTATCTACCGGGCTTTGAGCCGGATCTGCTCCAGCGGCTCAAGAACATACCGGCAGAAAAGGATCTATTGGTCTGGATCGGTCATGCCACCTTTCTCATCAGGCTTTCGGGCAGTTACTGGCTGACCGACCCGATCTTGTCGGAACGGGCGCTTCTGCCAAAGCGGCGAACACCCCCGGCACTTTCCCTCGGCGAACTTGGTGAACTGGACGGACCGCTTACCGTGGTCATTTCGCACAACCACTACGATCATCTTGATAAGCGGACCCTGGAGGCACTGCCAGTCCACACCCGCTTTATCGTTCCGCTGGGGCTCGGCGAACTGGTCTCCTCCCTGCACGACGGTGAGGTAACAGAGGTTGACTGGTGGCAGGAAGTCAGGAGCGGTCAGACGCTGGTGACCGGTCTGCCTGCTCAGCACTGGTCGCGCCGAATCGGCCAGGGACATAACCGCACTCTGTGGGCAAGCTACATGTTCGAGTCGTCGACGTTGAAACTATATTATGGCGGGGACAGTGGCTATTTTGTCGGATATCGGGAGTTCGGCCGTAAATTCGGACCTGTCGATTACGCTCTGCTGCCAACTACCGCCTATCAGCCGCGCTGGTTCATGCATTACCCGCACATGAACGTAGATGAGGCCTTGAGAGCTTTTGGCGATCTCCAGGCCCACCGGTTCGTGCCGACCCAGTGGGGCACCTTTCGACTTGGCGACAATCCGCCGGGCTACCCGATGCTTGATCTCAAAAGGCAGATCAATGCCCGCCAACTGGATCCCGCTGCTTTTCTGCTGCCCGATCTCGGGCAGATCCTCATGCTTACGCCTGCAGGGAACCCACCACCCTGAGGAATTACCCTTTGAAACCGTTGTCCAGGTGGGAACCGTCGCAGATAGGCTTCTTCTTCGAACCGCCGCAGCGGCAGAGCACATAGTGGTCGGCCATCGGCAGCAGCTTGTCTGAGTCCTGGTCGTCAATCAAGGTGATACTGCCCTCGATGTTGAGCGGTCCGTCTTCCTCGACCACGATCTGTTCGCTGCCTTGGAAATAATCTCTGTAGTGGACTCCGTCGACAATGTAGCTCAAGGCGCCCGAGGGACATTTCCTTATGGTCTCGATGATCTCCTCGACCGGGGCGGCATCGGGTTCATACTTGGGTGCATCATGGGTGCCGAAGACGGCCTCGAGTTCCCCGCAGTAGCCCGCGCCCATGCAGAGATAGCGGTCGAAGACGATGGTGATTTTCTGGCCCTGGTAATATTCCAGCTCTTTTTTGTCGGAGTCTTCTCTGCTACCGTCGAAACCGGCTGTTGCATGCGAGCCGTCGCACAGGGGTTTGTACTTGGACTCTCCACAGCGGCACAGGGAAGTAACCCGTTCCATTTTTACCGGCGCCCCGTCACTGCCGATAAGTTTTGAATCTACCGCCATCAGAGGGCTGTATTTACTGAAAATGATTTGACTTTTAGCCATGCTGTCCTCCTTTTAATAATAAACTCTGGTGATTCTTCGGGGGGCTACCCGCCAGCCGCACCTTGAAGACACTTAAAGCTCGGGCAAGATTGGTTCGTTAGGTACAAGATACCTCAGGCAACAAGCATTTTCCACCTCCTTTGATTTGCACGGTTGGCGGCGCCGGCTGATTTATCGCATGGGCCATCCGATTAGGAAATATGATTCGACTGACCCTTGTGTATCCGTTTTTAGATAATACAATCTTAATGGGTAACCTAGTTTTTCAGGCAGGCGCCGCACCGGTGCCTAGGAAATGAATTCAGGTACAGTATTTGATCCAGGGGAGGGGGCGATGACGACTGTTTGGCATCCAGGCAAATTGTTGAGCACTTCAAGTGCTTACTGGCAAGGATGTACACTGCAGGCCGGGGTTCGGCTGAGAGTTTTCTCCGAGCTTGCGGCCGGCCCTTGCAGCGCAGAACTACTGGCAGAAAAAATCGATTGTGAACCCAGGTCCACCGGCCTGCTGCTGGATGCGTTGTCGGCCATGGGACTGCTATTAAAGCAAGCTGAAGAGTACCAGAACAGTCCCGAAACTCAGCGCTTTCTGGTTGAATCTTCACCCGCCTATATGGGGCACATCATCCTCCATCACCACCATCTGGTCGACGGCTGGGCTCAGCTCGACAGTGTGGTCCAGTCTGGCGAGCCGTTAGCGAGGCGGTCCTATGGTGCAGAAAGCGAGAGGGAAAGCTTCATCATGGGGATGTACAATCTGTCCATGCAGGTTGCTCCCGAGATCGCCTCTCAGGTGGATCTCGGCGGTAGAAAACTTCTGCTCGACCTCGGCGGCGGGCCGGGAACTCACGCCATCCATTTCTGCATGAACAACCCTGGACTGCGGGCGACCATCTTCGACAGGCCCACCACCGAGCCTTTTGCCAGGCAGACGGTATCCCGGTTCGAACTGGCAGAGCGGATCGATTTTGCCGGAGGTGATTTCAAGACTGATCCCATTCCCGATGGGCCCTATGACGTGGCCTGGCTGTCGCATGTGCTGCACAGCAACACGCTTGACGAATGTTACCGGATCATTGAGAAATGTGTTGCGGCGATGAACAGCGGAGGGGTGATCCTGATCCACGATTTTATTTTGCAGGACACTAAAGACGGGCCTGAGTTTCCCGCCCTGTTCTCCCTCAACATGCTGCTGGCTGGCAATGGCGGTCGATCTTATTCACAGCAGGAAATCTTTGATATGTTGGCCAGCGCGGGAGTAGGACAATTGCAGCGGCACCCATTCAGAGCCAAGAACGACTCGTCGATCATTTCTGGTAGCGTCGACTAGGCCTGCCTTGCCCAAAAGCGCTTTAGAGGTGATCTATTTCACCTGTGAAAGTGGTCCAGAGTAAGGTACAACATCAGGCAGCGCCCCTGTAATTGTCGGGTTTCTTCTGACGGCAAGCGAGGGACGCTGAAACAATCTATGCTGGGCTGGAAAACAGCGGAATCCAGTTCCTGTGACAAGATTTGCCATGGGACACTAAATAATTGAGGGGTGCACATGTCTGACGACATTCTCTATATTCGGGCAGCAAATGAAGCCTGGCGAAACGACGGGGCCTCACGACTTGAATCATTGTGGCTCGAAGCCCGGGAGCAGGCCGGGAAAAATGAATTCGAGGCGGTAAACAACTATGTAAACCTGCGCGTTGAACAAATGCGTAAGAAACCGCAATCAAGTGACTCTGCAGGCCCCAAAGCACCGCTAAGCTCGGTGGGGAGCCACCCTGATTTTATCAGTGTCGCAAAGTATTGCGCCAAGAACAACGTGGACCAGCGACATGTGGTTCAGAGCATCAGAGACGGTCACTACATCGGTCGGGAGGTTGGTGGGAACTGGTATATTTTCATTGGAAAAAGCAGATTCAGCACCGCCGAGGAGCGCAAGAAATCGTTTTTCTTTGAAAATGCCAACGAATTGGCAGAATCCGGCCTGCTCGAAGTGGATCCGGATAATTTAATCAATCTGGACCGCAAACCGGAGTAGACGGGATTCTGCTTTCGAACAACCAAAATTTGGTTATTCATTGTCTTCATCGTTGAATGGCTGGGTCCGATTGGGGCCTATACCTTGGCGGCCAAATCTGTTTCCCATGCCGCATTTGAAGCCGCGACCTTGCCGGCGGCCTCTTCCAAGACCGTAGCCGCCGGGCCGTTCCATCTGTCGGCCGGAACGGGCTGAACGGCACATTCCCTGAGCTCTGCCGCTCATCGGGCCGTCTCCAAGGGGACCGGTTTTGTCAAATC
>CAJQNS010000241.1 GCA_905479735.1 uncultured Desulfofustis sp. | reverse complement strand
AAAAAGAGCGGTCAATTGATTGAGGATTGTGCTAGAATGTGCCATGGCTCGGATCTCTTTGTAATTATAATGTTTTGGGCAAATTCATTATAACACGAGAAGTTCTCCGGGCCTTTATTTGTTGGTTATTATTCATCAATTTATGAGACAGCACTGATGTGGCAAGGTTAATATGCTGGTTCAGCGGCGGGGAATTTGCATAACATAAAACCGGACTGATTTGAGGGGGGCAGGTCATGGGGGCAAGCCGGGATAGTTGTGGTCCAAGAACTATTTTGCTGAAACACTTATCGTTTATGGTATTAATAATTATGCGTGCCACAGACATTCTGCAAAAGAGATACCTCCTGCCGGTAATTCTGGTCGCCCTTTTAACACCTTTTTCGAGTAGCCAAACATTTGCAGCATCTAGCCTGAAGAAAAAAGTCACCATCATGTGTTACATGAATGGCGATAACAACCTCGCCAGTGAAGTTCTCTATGCCGTTGATATGATGGAAACGGTGGGATCATCCCAAGATGTCGATATCATTGCTCTCGTTGATGGCAGGCCAGGCGAAAATGGCGGCTACGGGCCTCAATGGGAACAGACAAAACTTCTCTACATCACCAAGGATGAAGAGATTGGTGTCATCAATTCTAGAGTCATTGAGGATATGGGAGAAAAAAACCTCGGTGACCCATGGGTTCTCAAGGAATTCATCAAGAAATCTCTAGAGTACCCTTCTGACAAATACGTCTTTATTCTCTTTTCCCATGGCAGGGGCATAATAAACCCGAAATCGTTTGCTGATCATGGAGATTACAAATCGGTTTTTCTCTCGCCTGACGAGTCAGGCCAGCGGGCCATGAGCCACCAGGAATTTACTTGGGCAATCAAAAATGGATTGTCAGGTGAAAAATTCCATCTGATGCTCTTCTTCTCCTGTCTTACTAATATGGTCGAGGTCGGATATGGGCTGCAAGACTTGACAGAGTATATGATCGGCAGTGAGGATGAAATTAGATTAGTCAATAACCCTCCGGGAACTTTCCAGATCAGAGGAATCGAACCTGAAAAACTCATAGACAGACTTTCATCGAATCCAGATATCCCAGCCCTGGAAATGGGCAAAGTGACGATCGACCCATTCATCAGTCAGTATGAAGCCAATATCAACATGCAGCATGACGATGGTAAAGGATTCACGGTAAGATACCCGGCGACCCTGGCATTGGTGAATTGTCAAAAGTATGACAGATTGTCCAAATCGATTGATATTCTGTCACGGTACCTCATCGAGAAAATCATGCAAAACCAATCCAATAAGGTTGTTTTGGCAACCGTGCACTCAGCCCTGAACGCGTCTCAGAAATACCCGAGTTTCTTAAATCTGGAGTACGTTGATTTACACGATTTTCTTGAAAATCTAAGCTATTATTCGGAGGATGTTCGTATCAAGAGGCTCTGTCAGAATTCCATGGATATTCTTGCTCACGAACTCATCCTCTATGAACGCCACACCGATGATAGACGATCCAATGGCGTGTCAATATTTTTCCCCAGTTTCCTTGTTCCAGAAAACATATACAACTCGCACATGAGCATGTATAGAAACTCAGAATTCAGCAGAGATACATCCTGGGGTGAATTAATCGATACCTACAGGGTTCAGATGCATCAGAGATATACCGAAATTCTCCTTGATGCATATGAACAGGCCTGGGAAAAATCAGATGCCAGGACCATAAACAGTCTCCGCCCAAAACTGTCAAGGGAGCTGAGAAAAGATCTAGCTAAGGGAAAGCATAGTTCTGTAACAAAATTTCTGGAAATTGTGGAGAATATGGATAAGGCTACGATACCAAAAGATTTTATCCAGTATCTGCAAGAAGTATCGAGCCTGCCGGAAAACCATCGCCGTGTCGAAAATGATCTGCTCGAGACCGTTGAAGGGCTTCTGTTATCCAAATCAATAACGGATGATTGACAATCCTTTTTTGTGTGCATCCCGCTAGTGGAGCGGCACTGCATGTACCTGGAAATCTCCCCGGACTGATTACTCTCACCTGGTTTCGCAGTAGTTCATGCTGCTCCCGTGACCGATCACGCCATGCGGTCCATATTCTGATGCATCTGTTCACTCTGCTCGAATAATTATCCGCTCGATGCCTCTGTTGAAATCCGCCGCGTCCTTTCCGGAAGACCGTTCCTCAGATTTTTGCGTGGCACCATGGGCCCGTATCGTGCTGCCACGAGGTGCGATATGGCCACCCCGATCCGCCTGGCAAGGTTGATTGATTGGTTGGATATCAAGATGCTTTAACAGATCGGTGCTGGAGAATACCGGATATTCTCCAGGATGCCGTTGCTTTTCATGAACCAACGGAAACGAAATCGAGCGTGATGAGATGGTCGAGATCGGGCTGGAATCCACATGGTTCAAAACCGCAGATGGACCGATACAGATGCTGCAAAACAAATATATGTAATTCTTAATAAAACCAGTATGCCAACACGCTCCATAAAGGTTTTGGGCGATTGGATGAACAAGACTCCGCTAGTGATTTTGGCAGTTATAAGATGCGCGTCGAAAGGGCATTGCCGGCCCAATTTTCATGATACACTGAGAAACTCGATCAATAATCTGGTTTGTGGATAATATTTGGAATGTTGACTACTATTAATACCTCTTTTTACTACCATTGCATAGGTGGGAAGAATAAATATTATTTCATCACAAACAACGAAAACAACATTACATGAGAGGCCAAGAGATTAACCAAAGATCATCCAACGTTGTTTGAAGCGATTAATTTTATTGGGATAGTTGAACGAAGAAATATCACACACCCATAAACACTCTGCAAATGCCATCTCATAACTCTAAGAGGATACAGCAATGAAAGCATTGACAATGATTATTACCCTGACCGTAGCACTAATGATTTCGGCCCCAGCATTTAGTGGTTCCTACAAAAAAGACATCGTCGACACCGCAGTGGGAGCAGGCTCATTTACCACCCTGGTAGCAGCTGTTCAGGCAGCAGACCTAGTCGATACGCTCAAGGGCGCCGGGCCGTATACCGTCTTCGCTCCGACAGACGAGGCCTTTAGAAAATTACCTGCGGGCACTGTTGAGGACCTGTTGAAGCCGGAAAATAAAGAAAAACTTCAGGCAATTCTTCTCTACCATGTTGTCCCGGGAAAAGTTTCGGCAGCCGATGTGGTAAAATTATCATCCGCTAAGTCAGCCAGCGACATGGATCTGGCGATAAAGGTTGAGGGCCAGTCTGTAATGGTCAACAATGCACGGGTCATTCAGACCGACATCATGACAAGCAATGGCATCATCCACGTCATAGACACGGTAATGCTGCCGTAAAATAAACCGCAAAACACGATCCCATGAACAGACGGGCTTGATTGACAAAATCAGGCCCGTTTTCATGTGCTTACCACCGGTAAAGTTTAATCATTTGAAAAATTCAGAAAAGAAGAATATCAGGAACAAGCTACAACCTCTTCAATGTTGACAAAGCTAGGATTTACAAGGGAAATCTCCCTTCACAAAAAAACACTCACATCTCCAGTAACCTCGAATCAACTTCTTTAAAGAGACAATACAATAGATGAAGCCGAAACTGACATCGCCATACTAATTCTGAGGTGTTTGACTGAATCAAGTAAATGCCTACGTTTTAATTTCAGTTCTGTGTTTCGATCTTCGGTTGGAACAGGTTTTCACATTATTCATCCGTAAAATAGAGGATAGCCTAATGAACACAACGAAATCAGCAGCTATCGCAGTATCTATGAGCTTTATGACAATGGTTCTGTTTCTGATGGGTCCCTCAGAAGTAGCTGCGGCCGAGCAGATTTCTCCAACTCAGCCGCGTGCTCGAGATTTCTATTCGCCCAACAGCGAGGTTCTGGGGCCGGACGAAATGCGTTTGATAGCCTGCGGCACTGGTATGCCCACAGCGCGCCCGAAACAG
>CAJQNS010000240.1 GCA_905479735.1 uncultured Desulfofustis sp. | reverse complement strand
GGGGCTCCCCGCAGGGGACGGTAGCCGACCAGTTCGACGAAGGCCCCGACAAAGCTGGCCAGGAACATGGTAATAATGACCACCAGGATAAAGATCATCCAGCCCGGCATGAAGGCGGAACATAGAGCCAGCAGCAGGGTGGCGATGCCGAATCCAATATAGGTTCCGACCATGAAGATATCGCCGTGGGCGAAGTTGAACAGCATGAGGACGCCGTAAACCATCGAGTAACCGATTGAAACTACGGCGTAAAAACTGCCCCATTGCAGCGCATTGATGATGTTTTGCAGGAAGATATCCATATAACGGCTCCTGTGTGATCAAGTACGACAATTACCGGAACAACCTTTTCCGGCGGAGTTTAAAACAATTGATGCCTGTCCACAGTCCGCCTGCATGCTGGGGCAGGGCTCTGGACAGGCACAATAGTGCCAATAAAAAGTCTGGTGTGCAACCACAAGGTGCACACCAGACTTATCAGGTTACAAGCTGTACATCTTTTGCTACGTATCGTTCAGATCACGGACAGATAGACTTGTAGAATTCGTATTCGCCCTTGTCGCTGATCTTTACGATGACCGCACATTTATTGGGATCACCTTCATCGGTGAAGGTCATGGTGCCGGTAATGCCTTCAAAGTTCTCGACCTTGGCCAGGGCATCACGAACCGCAACACGGTCTTTCTTGATGTCACCGGTCAGTTCCCCGGCGCCTTCGATGGCAGCCTGAGCGAGTCGCAGTGCATCCCAGGTCAGGGCGCCGACATCGTCAGGTACATAGCCGTAAGCGGCATTGTAGCGGTCGATAAATTCCTTGGTGGCGCCTTTGGCGCCTGCCGCCGCGTAATGGGTGGAGAAGAACTGGCCGTAACAGGCCTCGCCGCAAAGCTCAACTGTCTCGGCGGAACCCCAGCTGTCACTACCGACGACTGGCCCTTTCCAACCAAGATCTTTGGCCTGGTTGACGATCAGAGCAACTTCGTTGTAGTACTGCGGGGTGAACAGGAATTCGGCTCCGGACTTGATGATCTTGGTCAACTGGGAGCTGAAATCGGTGTCCTTGGTGGTGAAGCTTTCATAGGCAACAACAGAGCCGGCGCCATGCTTCTCTTCCCAGGCAGCTTTGAAGAACTCGGCCAATCCTTTGGGGTAGTCACTGGCCACGTCATAGAGTACCGCTGCCTTTTTGAATCCAAACTCCTCGGTGATAAAATTGGCCAGAACCGGACCCTGGAAAGGATCGAGGAAACAGCCGCGGAATACGTATGGGCGATCGGCGGTGGTGGCCGGGTTGGTGGACCAGGGGCTGATCATCGGGGTCTCGTAGTTGTTGGCCACGTCACCGGCAGGGATCGCCTGCTTTGAGGACTGCGGTCCGATGATGATCATAACGTCGTCCTGGGTGATCATCTTGGTGTTGGCCTTGACGGCTGATTCAGCCTTTGATTCATTGTCCTCAAGGACAAGTTCCACCGGGTATTTCTTACCGCCCACCTCGATGCCGCCGGCTTTCATTACATCTTCAAGCCACATCTCGGCAGCATATTTGGAACCTTCGCCAACCTTTGGAATGTCCCCTGTCATGGGGGCATTGACACCTACCTTGATGGTGGTTTCACGGCCCAGGGACCAGCCGTTTGCTGACAAACATAGCGTCATAACACAGGCAGCCATGGCTAGATAAACAAGCTTCTTCATACTTAACGCCTCCTTTTTTGTTGCTGTGGTTGATGCAGCCTCGATTATGGCGGTCAACAGATTCGGCTGCCTGACAGAGAATTAATCAGAATTCAGATCCTGGCCTGGCAAACCGTTGGAAACTGCCCTCAGAAAGACTGCAAAAATGGTGTAAACAACTCCTGGAAACAAGAGTTTCTGATGGTTCAAATCGGTACCACACCGGGCCAGCGATGACAATGAAAAAGAGGCCTCAGCTGAAAATCTCCCCAGCTCAATCGGCAATGAAATGATCTAATTAACTGAATTTTAATGAATTCATGTAATAAAAAAAAGCGGTTCTGAAGCGCTCTTTGAGGGTCTGCTCGGAGCACCGATTAAATCTCTGCTGAATGGGGTTTTACATTCTTGTTTCAAAGGCTTGCAATAATGTCATCGACAGGTGATATTACGGTGTTTAGAAAGGAAAAGATGAAAAGGGCGTCACGCTTCGGATGGAATCTGAAAAAAAATATCTGTTGAAAAAGATCGGCCTGCTGGTAATCGGTGACGAGATTCTGCTGGGCCGCAGGCAAGACAAGCACGTTGTAAGAGCCAGAGACTATTTTGGACGGCTCAATGTCGATATCAGTTGGATCACAATCTTAGGGGATGATCCCGATCTGCTGGAGCCTCACTTTCGACTGATCCGAGAGCGGGGCGACGACTGCTTCTCCTTTGGAGGAATCGGGGCAACCCCGGATGACATGACCCGGCAGGCGATGGCCCGGGCTCACGACCGGGCGGTAACCAGACACCCGGTGGCGGTGGCGCTGATCGAGAAGCAATTTGGCGAGGGGGCCTATCCGAACCGGATACTGATGGCCGAACTCCCCGAAGGGGCAGATCTGATTCCCAACAGCCACAACAATATCCCCGGCTTTTACTGTGGCCGGATTCACTGTCTTCCAGGTTTTCCGGAGATGGCTTGGCCGATGGTGGACTGGGTGATCGAACACCGTTATCGGCTCGATGCGGATCAGGCCGAGCAGTTCACCTCCTTTGTGGTGAACGGTGTCAAGGAGAGTGAGCTGGTACCGCTGCTGAGCAGCTGCCAGCATCGTTTCCCAGAACTGAAGTTCTCCAGTCTGCCCCATTTCTCTGACGGCACCAGCTGGCAGATAGAATTGGGTATTCGGGGTGACCGCGTCCTGGTCGAGAAGGGCACTGCCACACTGGTCGAGGGAGTCCGAGCCCTTGGATTTGATGTGGAAAACCCCTGAAATCGCTGCGCAGGCAGCGATTATGTTACCTAACGGAGACAGCTATGGAATTGTTGCCGGCCATTGAACAGGAAACCGCTCCTAATCCCGAATACTGCGTTATCTGGCTGCATGGGCTGGGGGCTGATGGAAACGATTTCGCCCCGATAGTCCCGGTCCTGAAACTTCCCGAAAAGCCGGCGGTGCGTTTCGTCTTTCCGCATGCACCACAGATTCCGGTGACCGTGAATGGGGGGATGGTGATGCCTGCCTGGTACGATATTCTCGAAATGGAGATCGACAGGAAGGTTGATACCGAAGGCTTGCTGGCCTCGGTGGCGCTGATAAACAAATTCGTCGACAGGGAAATAGAACGGGGCCTTGATGAGCAAAAGATCATTATTGCCGGTTTTTCCCAGGGCGGCGCCGTGGCCTACCATCTGGCGCTTGACCGGCCCAAAATGCTCGGCGGTTTGCTGGCCATGTCCAGCTATTGTGCCACCTGCAGCCTGATTCACACCCACGCATCCCATACGGGCCTGCCGATCGAGATTCACCACGGCTTGTATGATCCTGTGGTGCCGGAGCATTTGGGAATGGAGGCCAAAGGGTTTCTCGAAGAGCATGGCTATGCCCCGGTTTACAGAACCTATCCGATGGAGCATAATGTCTGTGCCGAGCAGATCGAGGATATCGCCGCCTGGTTCAGGGCGATCATGACCTGAGTATTGATTGTAAAGACAGAAGGATAATCGTCAGTTGTTCAAAATAAGGGGATAAAAGGACATGTTTACCGTTGCCGACATTCGAGAGATTGCCGTTCAAATCGAGAAAAACGGGGAGGCCGCTTATCGCGCAGCAGCTCAGTTAGTAAACGATTCAGCGGTTAGTGATATTTTTACCTGGATGGCCGAGGAGGAAAAGCATCATGCCACCTTTTTCTCCAAGATAGACTCCGCTGAACCTCTCTCCGAGGAACAGCTGGAACTGGAAAAAATGGGCCGGCAGCTGCTGCAGGATATGGTCGCCGACCAGACCTTTTCACTGGACAGGGAAATGCTGTTGAAAACTGCCGATTTCGAGGAAGCCATTACCCAGGCGCAACTCCTCGAGCAGGATACCATCATGTTCTACGAGTTCCTTTTGAACCTGGTCAGTGACGAAGAGGCCCGACTCCAGCTGGAACAGGTTGTCGAGGAGGAAAAGCGCCACGTCGAGCAGCTGGGTGAGATGAAAGCGGCGGGACCCGAGTCATGCCGCAATCTGGCTCTGGCATAGAGGGATGGGGACACATTACCTATCGTGTCCCTGGCTCCAATATTGCAATTAAACACAAAGCTTATGAATAAGGGGACATGATAGGTAATGTGTCCCCCTAGATAAGGAATGGGGACTATGTGGTCGTTAATCCAATCAATGCCCATCTGGGTTCTGGTGATACTCTGCCTGACCTTGGGGCTGGCGCCGTTTTCGCCGGAACCCCATATCTGGGAGAAGCTGAAAATGCTGGCTGCGGGTAACCTGACCCGGCCGGTCGATATTTTCGACCTGGTGCTGCATGGATTTCCTTTTGCCCTTCTTCTGCTCAGGCTGATTGCCGGGAAAGCTTAAGGGGACACAATACCTAAGGTGTCCCTTGAAGTAAAAAATCAATTAATTAGAGTGTATTGCAGTATTGGGGACACCTTAGGTATTGTGTCCCCGTGTACTACAAGGTGTCCCTTGAAGTAAAAAATGAATTAATTACAGCGTATTGCATATTGGGGACACCTTAGGTATTGTGTCCCCGTGTACTACGATAAAAAAAGGAGCATAAGCCTATAACGGCCCACGCTCCTTTTTACTTGCTCTGTAGGTCGATCGATCAGTATTGATCGGAATCCTGCGGGTTGAATTCGGCGTTGTCAACCCACCATTCGGGCTTCTGTACCATATCGAGCAGGTTTTCACAGGTGCGCAGGTGATAGGTTTCCTGCTTCATCAGGGCCTCGAACAATTGTTTGCTGACCGGGTCATCGGCTTCTTCAAATTTCTCTTTATAGAAGGACATGCCCCGTCTCTCGATTTCCACCGCCTTTTTATAATCTTCCACGGCATCAGTGGAGATGCTGGTGACATTGTCATCTCCTTTCATATCGTCGAATACTGTCTTGATATCCAGCGCTACCCCTTTCTGGGCCGGGACATCAAGCTTCTTCTGAAGCTGTTCGATGGCTACCCGGTGCTTGACCTCATCTTCAGCCAGCATCAGCAGCACTTTCTTTATCCCTTCAACCGGGGCGTTTTCCGCCATTTTACGGTAGAGCGCCTCAGCATCTTTTTCCATCTGGATTGAAAACTCGAACAGATCCATACCTGCCTCCTGTATAAGTGGATATTAGCTGTTAGTTGGTAAACGCTTAGTTTATAATTATCTACCCATTACCACAAGTAAAATTAATTGATTTGATGTTGATAATTGTCAGTTCGGCCGTTCGAACCGTTCGGAATTGAGCAGGCTAATTGCCCCACGATCGTAAGGGGAGATCTCATAGCTGTCGATTTCGCCGAGTTCGATAAACTTGCATTCGTCATGTTCCAGGAGGGTGATCTCCCGGGGTGCGATGGAGCCCGATACGGGGATGAATTCGGCCTTGAGATTCTTGTATTCGAACAGATAGCCGGGGTAGACCCGGCCCACCATAATCGGGGCATCAAGCTCCTCGTGGATCTCGCGGACGAGCGCCTGCTCGATGGTTTCTCCATGTTCGATTTTACCGCCTGGAAATTCCCACAAACCGCCGTAGCGTTTGCGGGGATTTCTCTTGGCAATCAGTATCCTGCCGCTCCGATTAAAGAGCAGGCCCATCACTACCCTGGTCATGACCCCCATCCTTCCTTTTTGCCGATTAAACGAGTTCCTGCTCGGTTCTGCTGATAATCTCCTCCTGGTGTTCTTTGTCCAGGTCGACGAAGTAGTCGCTGTAACCCGCGACCCTGACCAGCAGATTGCGATAATCGTCCGGCTGCTCCTGGGCCAGCTTGAGGGTCTTGGTATCGACCACATTGAATTGGACATGGTGGCCGCCGAGGCTGAAATAGGTGCGTACCAGGCTGCATAATTTATCCAGATCCTGCTCCGATTGGAGTACCGATGGTAAAAAACGCTGATTGAGCAGGGTGCCGCCCGATTTAATCTGGTCCATCTTACTCAGCGATTTGATCACCGCCGTCGGGCCGTTGCGATCGCAGCCCTGGGACGGCGATGTGCCGTCCGACATCGGCAGATGGGCAAATCTGCCGTTGGGGGTGGCGCCAAGCATTTTACCGAAATAGACGTGACAGGTGGTCGACAGCATATTGAGGTGATAGACCGTCCCTTTGGTATTGGCTCTGCCATCGATGGCTGAGAACAGCGAATCGTAAAGCCGCCGCATGATGGTATCGGCACGCTCGTCGTCGTTACCGAAAAAGGGTGTCTTGTTCCACAGTATCTGGCGCAGCTTTTCGTCCTTGGAAAAATTTGTCTTGAGAATGTCGAGCAATGAAGCCATTGCTACCCTGCGGTCCTCAAACACGTGGGTGTTGATGGCCGACAGACTGTCGGTCACCGTACCTATGCCGCAGCACTGGATATAATTGGTGTTATAGCGCGGGCCGCCGTCGTAATAGTCCCGCCCTTTTTCGATGCAGTCGCTGATGACCACTGACAGGAAGGGAGCCGGCGAGTACTTGGCATACATCCGTTCAATGTAGTTGTTGACCCGGATCTTTAAACCGACGATATAGTCCAGTTGTTTCTCGAAGGCCTCATAGAGTTCTGCAAAACTAGCAAACTGCTCGGCCTTGCCCGTTTCCAGGCCGACCTTTTTACCGCTGAGCGGGTCGTGGCCGTTGTTCAGGGTAATCTCGAGAATTTTGGGTACGTTGAGATAGCCGGTTAGAATGTAGGCCTCTTTGCCGAAAGCGCCGGTCTCTATGCAGCCGCTGGTTCCCCCCTGACGGGCGTCTTCAATACTTTTGCCAACCCTGATCTGCTCCATGACCACCGCATCGCTGTTGAACACGGACGGGTAGCCGTATCCTTTGCGTATTACCCTGCCCGCCGCTTTCAGAAAGCGATCCGGCGTCACCCTGCTGATATGGACGCTGGGTTGGGGCTGCAGCAGGTGCAGTTCGTCGGATACCTCCAGGGCAAGATAGGATATGTCGTTGCTGCCGTCGCTGCCGTCGCCTTTCAGGCCGCCCAGGTTGATCTGGGTGAAGTCGTTGTAGGTGCCGCTCTCTTTAGCGGTGACCCCCACTTTGGGCGGGGCGGTATGGTTGTTCACCTTGATCCAGAGACAGGCCAGCAATTCTTTGGCCCCTTCCCGGTCGAGCGATTGTGCCGCTACTTCCTTCTCGTAAAATGGCTGCAGGTGCTGGTCGATATGGCCGGGGGTCATGGCGTCCCAGCCGTTGAGTTCAGTAATGGTTCCCAGATGGACGAACCAGTACATCTGCAGCGCTTCATGAAAGGTGTCCGGCCGGTGGGCCGGGACCTTGCGGCAGATTCGAGCGATTTCCTCAAGCTCCTCTTTTCTGGCCGGATCAACAGCCTTGCCGGCCATCGACTCAGCCAGCGCCGCATGGCGCTCGGCGAAGATAATCGCCGCATCGCAGGCGATGTCCATGGCTTTGAGCTGCTCATATCGGTCAGATGCCTGGGGATCATCGAGGTAATCCAGCCTGGTGATGCGGTCCTTAATCTGGTTCTTGTAGTCGAGCATGCCCTGTTCGTAGATGGCCCCGTCCAGGGCCGTGTGGCCCGGCGCCCGCTGCTCCATGAACTCGGTGAAGAGGCCGGCTTCGTAAGCAGCTCTCCATTCCTCCGGGACTTCCGAGAAGATCCGCTCACGCATGGACCTGCCCCGCCAGTAGGGAATGACTTTGTCCCGGTAGACGGCGATGTCTTCTTCAGGCACCTGGTAGCCGGTCATCGGTCGGTCGTTGAGAATGTTGAGATCTTCTACCGAATGGCAGGTAAGCTCCGGAAAGGTCGGCACCACTTTGGGTGCCGGGCCTCTTTCGCCGACGATGAGTTCGTCGTCACCGATGTAGATAGTCTTGTGTTCGCAGAGATGTCTGAAGCACAGGGCCCGGACAACGGGAATTGAATGTTTACCGTAGTGCTGCTCGTAAAATTCGGTTTCGAGCCGGGCCCGTTCGGCGGAAATTGAGGGTCTTGTCTCGAAACTAAGCTTTCGGAGGCGGGCGATCCTGTCGTTCATTGCATATCTCCTGTTTCGTCACCGTTCTAGATGGACCGTCAAACCGTGTTGCTCCAGCAATTGCCTGGTTCTGGCGACGATATCCGGGGTGACGGTGTAGGCCCTGTCGGTGAGGTCGGGTCTTTGTAATTTTCTATACTTTGCTCCGGCGAGATCGTGATAAGTGAGCAGATCGACATCGTCGATTGTTCCCAGCTCGGAGAGAAACCTGCCCATCGCTTCGACGTTTTCGACGGAGTCGTTAATCGTGCCGACCAGCGGAAATCTGATCCTGATGGTGGCTTTGCTTTTACTCAGCACTTTAAGATTCTGTAAAATCTGTTCGTTACCGACCCCGGTATATTTTTCGTGCAAAGCACTGTCCATCAGCTTCAGGTCAAAGAGGAAGAGATCGGTATGGGCTGCCACCTCGAGTAGCCTGTCGGTTTCCGCATAACCGCTGGTATCGACGCTTCGGTGGATTTCCAGTTCGCCGCAGCGCTTCAGCAGCTCGATCAGATAATCGGCCTGGGCAAGCGGCTCCCCCCCTGAAAAGGTCACTCCACCGCCGGACTGATCGTAAAAAGGCAGATCTTTTTTTATCTCGCCGATGATTCTTTCGATACTCGCCTGATAACCGACCGCTTCATGGGCCAGAGAGGGGCAGATCTCCACACAATTCAGACAGAGCGAACAAAGCGATTCATCGCGACTTATGGCGTCCCCCTTCCAGGAAAGCGCCTGTTCGGGGCAGCCGCCCACACATTCCCGGCAACCGATACAGCGCTCCTGCACGGTCACCACCTCGAGACTGGGGTCCAGTCCTTCGGGGTTATGACACCAGAAACAGCGCAGCGGACAGCCCTTGAAGAACACCGTGGTTCGAATATTGGGACCGTCATGCAGCGCATATCGCTTGATGTCGAAAAAAGTAGGCAGTTTGCTGTTCATAAAAACGAGATAACAATAATTATTATCATTTTGCAAGCAGAGGGAAAGGGGGCAACGGTCGGCTCTGGCAGTATTGACAAACTTTAGCAGTGTCCTATGGTAAATTTACGGAGTCAGCGGCTCAGTCGTATGGCTCCAAAGCCGTTATAAATATCAGCTATTTCACCTGCAATTACACCACCAAAGGAGCATGCCATGAAATACCGAATGTCTGTTCTCATCGTCCTCTTTTCAACCTTGCTTTTTGTCGCCGGCAACGCCTTTGCCCACTGCGAAATCCCCTGTGGGATTTACGATGATGAAGTCCGCATGAGTCTGATCGAGGAACATGCCGCCACCATCGAAAAGTCAATGAACCAAATCGTCGAGTTGGAGAAGGGCGGCAACGCTAACCAGTTGGTACGCTGGGTCACCAACAAAGAGGCGCACGCCAACGAACTGCAGCATATTGTCACCCAGTATTTCATGACCCAGCGGATCAAGTTCGATACGCCGGACTACGACAAGAAACTGGCGGCACTGCACGAAATGCTGGTCTATGCAATGAAGTGCAAGCAGACCACAGATGTGAAAAATGTTGAGATGCTCAGGCAGGCGGCAGAAAAATTCCACAAGCTCTATTTCCACCAATAGCTAATAAAAACCAACTATTTATGGGTCCTGCTGGTCGGGCAGAGTGGGGGAAGGCACCATCGCGGCCTTCCCCTCAGCGATGCAGTCTTGCCGATCAGCGTATCGTCTGACCGTGGGGGTCCCGAACGGGCTTGCCGAGCTTTTCATCGAGATAGTCGACCGTGTTGGGATCACTTATGTGTTCGAGATGATGAGCAGTGGGATGCAGTTCTTCTTTCGGGGTGCCGATCGATTCCAGGTAGGCTTCCCATAATCTGTGCGCCTTCAGTACCTTTTGGGCCTCCTTGTCGCCCGCCTCGGTCAGCGAGAAACTTTCTGCTGCCTGGGTCAGCAGTCCATCATCGATCATCGACTCCAGGGCTTTCTTCAAGCCTTTGTCCTGTTCGACATACTGAACGATCACCTCCATCGGGGTCGGCTTGCCGTAGCGCAGAATAGTGGTGAGAATATCTTCAACCTGCTGTTGGGGAATGAGGTTGTGCATCCGCTGCCAGCGGGCCAGAACCCCATACTTTGGCGCTACGAGGAGGACAACCAGAAACTGCAGGGTACAGAACAGCATGATGGCCCCGCCGCCGGCGGAATCAAGCCAGACGCAGAGGTACAGGCCACCGATCACGCTGGTAACGCCGAACAGGGCAGCCAGCCACATCATCTTGTCGAGCCGGTCACTGAGCAGGTAGGCGCTGGCTGCCGGGGTGATCAGCAAGCCGACTACCAGGATGACGCCGACCATGCTCACCGCACTGACCACGACCAGGGACACGCAGATGGTCAGTACATAGTCGAGAAAAAGTACTGGCAGGCCGATGGAGGCGGCCATGATGGGGTCGAAGGTGGCGATCTGGAAATGCCTGAAAAAAAGGATCAGCACGCTCAGCACCAGGGCGGCCGTGAAGGCGCTGACCCAGAGGTCGCTGTCCGCCACTCCCAGGATATCACCCATGATAAAGTGCATCAGATCTATGTGGATGTAGTGCCTGAAAATGGAGACGGCCACAACCCCAAGGGCAAAGATGCCGGTATACATGATACCGATGGCGGTATCCTCCTTTACTCGGGAAATCCGGGCCACGAAACTTATCAGGGCGACGGTGGTCACCGCGGCGATGAGCGAGCCCAGCAGCATGCCGGGTGCGTGGGCCTCGAGGCCGAAGAGCATTTTCATGACCAGGTAACCACCGGCCACCCCGGCGATCATTGCGTGGCTCAGGGCATCGCCCAGAAAGGCCATGCGTCTCAGGACGACGAGACAGCCGACCACGCCGGCGACCAGAGCGACGATCGAGCCGCCGATCAGTGCTTTCTGAAAATAGGTTTCGGTGAGCGGAGCTATGAACAGATCGTACATCAGGATTCCTCCTTGGCGAGGACATCGCTGAAAATCCTCAGCCTTCCCTCGTACACCTTGCTGAGCAGATCCTCCCTGAGCACCAGGCGTGGGGGGCCATAGGCATAGAGCCGCTGTTTTATGAGGATGAGCTTGTCGAAATATTCCGCCGCCGTGGACAGGTCGTGATGTACGACTACCAGTGTTTTTCCTGCCTGCTTGGCCCGTTCGAGAACTTCGAGGATGGCTCGTTCCGTGGCCGCGTCGACACCGGCAAACGGTTCGTCGAGCAGAAGTATGTCGCTGCCCTGGGCCAGGGCCCGGCCCATGAACACCCGCTGCTGCTGGCCGCCTGAGAGTTCACCAATCTGGCGCTTGGCAAAATCTTCCATTCTGACCATCTTGAGGGCCTCAAACGCAGCCTCCCTGTCTCTGGCTGCCGGTGAAGTGTACCAGGGAATCTGCTGGTAGCGGCCCATTAAGGCCACCTCCTCCACCGTGATCGGAAAGTCCCAGTCCACCGCCCCGCGCTGCGGGACGTAGGCAACTTCACCCTTGGCCTTCTGGGCGCTTTTGCCGTTGATCTTGACCACTCCCACATCCGGTTTGACAAAGCCTAAAATGGCCTTGATGAAGGTCGACTTGCCGGCCCCGTTGGGGCCGATGACACCGACGAGCTGATCACTTTCGATGTTGATGCTGACGTCAAGCAGGGCCGGTCTGGCATGGTAGCTCACGGTCAGATGATCGACCTCTATTACGAAATTGTTTTCAGTGGTCATGGTCCGTGCCGGGGGTGTCGTTTAAACTGAAAGTGACGGTGCCGGATACCAGGCCGCCGCCGCTGCTCCAGACGGTCTCGTCGGCCAGGACACGATCGTGGCTCAGCAGCCGGAGACGAATTCCATGGGTCAGGCTGCTCTCTGCAACCGGTGGGCTCGCCTTGACAAAGACCTCGTTGTGGTCGGCGAGCTCAAACCCGAGATCACGGATGAACAGCGTCTGTCCTCGACTGATCGGCAGGTCGGCGATGTCAACTGCCATCCCGTTGAGCCGAAGTTCGAAGGGCCCGTTCTGTTCCTCGGTTTTCAGAGCAAAGGGGTCGTCCTCCACCGAAAAGGTCGGGGTCAGTTCGATGGACAGACGCTCCTGCACTTTTGCTTGGGCCGGGTCGGCAGCCCTTGCAGGAGCGACAGCACGATCTCTTTTTTCGGTGTAGGCATAGAGACCGCCGACAAAGACGATCCAGATGACAAAGCAGAGTAGAAAACGCATGATTCTCCTATTTCAGGGCGTTGACAATCAATAGCACATTTTCACGCATCATGCCGATATAGGTCTCTCCGGCACTTCCTTCGGGGCCCATCGAATCGGAGTAGAGTGCCCCGCCGATCTTGACACCTGTTTCCTTGGCGATTTCTCTTATCTGTTTTGGATTGATGGTGGTTTCGACAAAAATGGCCGGGGTTCCGGCCTCTTTTATTGATTGTACAACTTTGCGCCTCCGCTCGGGGGTGATGCCGGCGCCGACCTCAGCTCCGGTTGACCAGCCGACCGGGGCGATCGAGAGAAAATTGTTGTTGGCGTTGAGCTTGAATTCCGAGCAGAAATAGTTGAAGGCATCGTGGGTGGTAACAAGAATCCGCCGGTCGGCGGGAATCTTATTGATCTGTTCCCGGACCCACGAGTCGAGCACCCTGAGCTGCTGCAGAAACAGGGTCGCGCGGGCTTCGTATTCGGCTTTGTTGGCCGGATCGATCTGGCTGAGCCCCCTGACGATATTGTTGACATAGACAGCGGCGTTTCTGGGTGAAAACCAGGCGTGGGGATCGGCAATCTGTTCCCCCCCTTCGTCGACGGTGAGCAGCTTGATACCGTCGGTGGCGGTAACGATTGGCTTGTTGGCATCCTTGGCCAGGGTGGCCATCCAGCTTTTGCCTTCCAGGTGCAGTCCGTTTTCAATGCAGAGATCGGCGCCCAGCACGATCTGCACGTCATTGGGGGTGGGCTGGTAGGTGTGCGGATCGGCCCCTGGCGCCAGGATTGATTTGACCTCTGCCCTGTCCCCGGCGACCTGGCGGGCGAAGTCGGCTATCTGGGTGGTCGAGGCGACGACGATCGGTTTGTCTTCTGAGGCGAAGGTCTGTTGCCCAAAAAACACTGCAATGCAAAGTACAACAATGGTAGTCAGCCAGTATTTCATCCTCACTCTCCAAACCTGAGTAGAATTATCTCAATTGGGTGTAAATCTGCTTTGAAAATAATCTAAAAGAATAAACACTTATGCATATATTTCAATAAAATATCGAGGTTAACTCCAGTCTGCGAAGGATAGTGGGCCGGCCGCAGCGCAGGTCTGTGAGCGACTGCCCTTGTAACTGAGAGTCACAATTGATAACCTTAAAGAAGAAGTAGGCTGCCCGGCGCCGTGCGCGGCGGCAGAGCTCTTTTTTTCGTGACAGGATCAGCGGCAGAGGATAGGTATGCCCCGGCAGAAAGGTGATGAGAGTTTACAGGGAGGTCGGTCATGAAAAGTACGCGAACAATAAAAGAGGCAATCATCCGGATATATCCTGAAATCAGTCCGGACGATAACCTGGGATCAGCGATCAAAGCGATGGCTCAGAACAATTCCTCGGCACTGGTGGTCAGGGATGGTGCCATCCTGCTTGGCCTGGTGACCATCACTGATGTCATGCACAGCCTCGTCCACCATCAGGACCTGCAGGATACCAAAATCGGTTCATTCATGACCAGATGCGAACTGATTTCTGCCGAAAGCACCAAAAATGCCTGTGCCCAGCTCGATGAGGATCAGGATGTACTTTCGGCTCTGAAGGTCATGCATCAGGCCGGTGTCAACCATCTGCTCGTCTCCGGCAGCGATGGCGAACCGGTTGGGGTGGTTTCGAGCCTGGAGATCGTCAGGCTGCTGGGCAAATGATCATTTTCCCCGCCCTCCGCCTAACAGGTTGAGTGAAAGAGCCCGCCCACGGGCACACCTCTGTCGATGCAGTCATTGTACATCTGAATCGCCCGCTTGGTATCCGTGGCGACTGTTTCAATGTCATGACTCTGGAGATAGGCGAGTGCTTCCTCAGTGACTTTCAGGCGCGAAAACACACCGCGGGCCAGGATCACGGTTCGGCAGCCGTGGGCCACCAGTTCTTCGACATCTTCAACCTGAATACCCGGGGAGTGGGCGGTTCCCGTTTCTGCCCAGTCCCAGGGGCGGCCGCCACCAGGCCACAATTTGAAGTCTTTGCCCCGGCCGAGCGACTCTATCTCCATTTTGCCCCAGCCGCTCAATTCTATTCTCGGTGATTTCGGCTTTTTGTTGTGCATCTCAGTGCTGACTGCTCTCCGGCAAGATCGGTGTGAGTAGATCGAGCATTGCTTGATGGTGTGAGCCCTGCCAGTAGATGGAGAGACAGGATCCACACCGTTTGAATCTATGATAATACTTTTTTGTCAAAGGTTCGAGCCGATGGGCCACACTTTCTTTGGTCACGGGGACCAGGGCGTCGTTGCATTTCAGACAGCGGCTGAACGGAGAAACCTCTGAGCGGAGACCGTAAAGATTTATGATTTCATATAATTGAGATGGAGGGTCCTGGGCGCGGACCAGCCTGCCGAAGGTGACTTCCCGATGTTTCAGCAGCGCCTTGTCACGGCTCAGAAGAATTCGTCCCGTGGCTGCGCTGGCTTCAGCGATGTCCCGTTTGGTATGCAGCTGGGCGGACTCAGGCACGGATTCGGCGTCGAATCCGGCCATCCGCAGCAAGCTCGTCAATCTGGCAACGTTGATATCAACCATGAAACGACAGCAGGCAAGCGGCTGGGGACGAAGGAAGGTAGGTTCTGTGGGGGCAGACCCTGCTTGTATGGGCCGGATGTCGAGCTGGACTCCCGGCTGTGGGATATAGCTGAAATCAAGCTGATCAGCACCTTTTTCAATGGCGCCGATCTCGGTGTGGGGGATGCCCATAGCCTCGATGATGTCTTTTATAGAGGCGTTGCGCGAGAGGGCGTAATAGATGACTGAATCCTGCCGGAATTTGCGCTGCAGCAGGTCTCTGATGTCCCCATGAACAGAGAGACTAAGAAGATCATCTTTCCCGGCTGACACAGATAAATCCAAAGAAAAATGACAGGAGATCGATGGAGCGGAAAATTTCCCGCTCCATCGAAAAGGTAAAGATCAGGCGACGGTGGTGAACACTTTGGGCAGTGCGCTGCACACCGGGCAGTTCTCGGTGGGCTGTCCAAGTTCGATATAGCCGCAGATCGGGCAGAGGTAGAATTCACTCACCTCCAGATCGACGCCGTTCTGAACCGCTTCGAGCGCTTTCTTGTAGATTTCGGCGTGTACCTTTTCGGCATCCAGGGCGAAACGGAACATGGTCTTGGCCTTGTGTCCCTCCTCGCTGGCCAGCTCTGCCATGGGCGGATACATCTCCGTATATTCATAGGTCTCGCCGTTGATTGCACCCTGCAGGTTCTCGGCGGTGGAAGCGATTGCATCGAGTGCCTTCAGATGTCCCTCGGCATGAATTTTCTCCGCCTGTGCGGTGGTGGCGAACAATTTGGCGATATTGGCAAAACCTTCGCGCTCGGCCTTCTTGGCAAAGGCGCTGTATTTCTGAAATGCCTGACTTTCACCGGCAAATGCATCATTTAGATTTTCTGTTGTCGTGGCCATGTTGAACCTCCTTTGTTATGGTTAACCGTTTTGTGGTGCAGCAGATTATGTATCGGACAACTATACCCGAACCGGGACAGCTTTTCATGTGAAGAAAACTTGTATCGGTAGATTCACCTGCAGCCAGACTTCAGCAAAGCTTTATTTGACCTACCACCTGCCGCCGTGATATGTCTGAATTGAGCCACCCATATACTGCCTTTGAGGCGGTATGAAACGAACCGTCTACCAGCGTCCGCGAGCATGTATCCAGATCGGCAAACAGCAGCTTATGAAGATATCATCGTCAACGATATCCCGATGATCGATGTCAGGTCTCCCGGGGAGTTCAAATCCGGCGCCATTCCGTCGTCGGTGAACATACCGCTGCTCACCGATGATGAACGCCATCAGGTCGGTCTTACCTATCGAAAAAAGGGCAAGGATGTGGCCTTCAGGGTGGCCAACGACCTGATCGACGGTGACAAAAAACAGATGCTCAGCGAGATCTGGTGCGCCTACCTGGACCGCTATCCGGACTGTGTCGTTTACTGTGCCCGGGGGGGTATGAGGTCGGAGACGGCGGCTCGATGGATATATCAGCAGAGCGGTACCCAGGTGGGCAGGATCGAGGGCGGTTATAAAGCCATGCGCACCTACCTGCTGAGCCGTCTCGAGCCCGAATCGATCAACTCCAAACCGGTTGTTCTGGGTGGACGCACAGGATCGGGCAAAACCCGCCTGCTCAATAGTCTGGCCAACAGCATCGACCTCGAGGGACTGGCCAATCACCGGGGCTCGACCTTCGGTCGCTTTACCACACCGCAGCCGGGTCAGGCCGATTTCGAGAACCGCCTCGCAGCTGCCCTGACCAAACATGGCGCTGCCCACCATTCCCACCTGCTGCTCGAAGATGAAGGCAGGCACGTGGGCAAACGGTATCTGCCCAAGGAACTGGCGCAGTTTTTTTATTCCGGCGACCTGGTAGTCATGGAAGTCGATTTCGAAGAACGGGTGGACAATATATATCAGGAATATGTGATCGACTCCCAGAAACGGTGTGCTGATCTGACCGGTGCGAAAGATGGGATGCAGCGGATGTGGCACTGGTTTGATGACATGAACCGGAATCTGGAGCGGATCGCCAAGCGGCTGGGTAAGGACAGATTCGAAGAAGTGAAGGCACTGCTCGAGTCAGGCTGTTATCACCAGGAAGCAAATGGTGACCCTCAGGCGCATAAACACTGGATCAGGCTGCTGCTGCACCACTACTACGATCCGATGTACGACTATCAGTTGCAGAAGCGGGAGATGGCCCCAGTGCTGGTTGGTAAACAAGGCGTCATTCGCCAATACCTCAGATCACTGGGGAATTGAAAGATTCAACCATGACTGATCCGGACCTGCCGGTGAATCTATTGAGCGGGTAGAGTAAATTACGGACTTTTCGGTTCAACCAGGGTGTGGTATAAGCCCACTTTTAGCAAAGCTGGTGGTCAACATTCAGCTGACTAACACTTTCCGCTTAACAAGAAATATCAGGAGAAGCAGATGCATTGGACGGTTTACCTCTCAGGAGAGATTCACACCGACTGGCGGCAACAGATCATAGACGGAGCAGCACGGGAAAATTTGCCGATAGAATTCACCTCTGCGGTCACCGACCACGAGGCAAGCGATGCCGCCGGTGATGTTCTTGGCGATGAAAGCAGCAATTTCTGGCGGGACAACAAGTCGGCCAAGGTCAACCAGATCAGAACCAAAACGCTGATCGAGGCCAGCGATCTGGTGGTGGTCAGGTTCGGCGACCGCTACAAACAGTGGAATGCCGCCTTCGATGCCGGCTACTGCGCCGCTCTGCAGATACCTTACATAACCCTCCACGACCCGGATGTCATCCACCCGCTCAAAGAGGTGGACGGCTCGGCAATGGCCTGGGCCCAGACACCGGATCAGGTGGTGCAGATTCTGAAGTACGTCACTATGGCTTAGAGCTATTTAATAAAATTACCTTGCTGATATTCGCGGAAGGCGGTCTCTAATTCCTCTTCGGTATTCATGACTATGGGGCCTCGCCAGGCGATGGGCTCATTGAGCGGTTTCCCCGACAGCAGCAGGAAGCGCAGCCCCTCCGGTCCGGCCTCCACACTGATTTCGCTGCCTGAACCGTAAAGCACCAGCTGCCTGTTGCTGACCGCAGCCGAAGCTGATGTTCCGCTGCCGTCGATGGCATAGAGCAGCACGGTGTGGCCCACCGGCGTCAGGCGCTGAAACCGAGCGTTTCCGGCCAGAGTGACATCGAGGTACTCGGGCTCGGTGAAAATATCGGTGACCGGCCCCCGGGTTCCCTCGCATTCTCCGGCAATGACTTTGATGCGGGCCCCGTCGACGACAATTTCAGGGATCTGGGCGGCGGTGATTTCCTGGTAGCGCGGAGCCGTCATTTTGCTTTTGGCCGGCAGGTTGGCCCACAGCTGAAAACCGTGCATTGCTCCATCTTTATCTCCTTTGGGCATTTCCTGGTGGACGATGCCGCTGCCCGCGGTCATCCATTGGACGTCTCCCGAGGAAATGGTGCCGCTGTTGCCCAGGCTGTCACCATGTTCGACGTCGCCCTTGAGCACGTAGGTGATAGTCTCTATGCCCCGGTGCGGGTGCCAGGGAAATCCTTTGAGGTAGTGGGCCGGGGTGTCGGATCGAAAATCGTCGAACAGCAGAAAGGGGTCGAACAGCTCGACCTCGGAAAACCCGAAGACCCGGTTTAAATGAACGCCGGCCCCTTCAAGCACGGGGCTGGCAGCAATAATCCTGGCGGCGTTGCGTTCCATGAGTTTCTCCTCTGGTTGACCTGGTTTCTGGAAGAATGCCTCTTTATTATACCACTTGAGCCTCGGGCTCACCAGGGAAGAGGGCCAGACCACTATCGGATCGCCTTATCGATGCGGCGCAACCCATAGGAAAACGGTATTTGACGGGACATTGCACAAGGGGACACAATACTTATTATGTCCCCGCAGACAGACAAGGAATAGGAATGGGGAATTAAGGGGACACAATACTTAATTAGAATTTTAAACAATTAAGTATTGTGTCCCCCCTCTAACAATCACCTTTGAACAAACCATGTCCATACTCAACTACTTCAGAAAACCGACCCTGCAGAACCTGTCGAAGACCTGCGGCTGAGCGGCCAAAGTCGACCCGGTCGGGCTCGGAACCTTGCTTGACAGTCTTCCCCAGTCGGAGGACGAAAATCTCCTGGTGGGCTACAATACCAGTGATGATGCCGGAGTATACCGGCTCAGCGAGGAACTGGCCCTGGTGACCACGGCCGATTTCATCACCCCCCCGGTGAACGACCCCTTCGTCTATGGACAGATTGCCGCCGCCAATGCCCTCAGCGATGTCTATGCCATGGGCGGTCAACCGAAAGTCTGCCTCAACCTGCTCTGTTTCCCGTCAAAATTATTACCCCACAAAGATCTCGAGCAGATCATCGCCGGCGCCTTGAGCAAGATCACAGAAGCCGGCGCCGTGCTGGCCGGCGGTCATTCGGTGGAGGATGACGAACCGAAATTCGGTTTGTCGGTGACCGGACTGGTTCACCCCGACAAATTCTGGACCAATGCGGGGGCCCAGCCGGGAGATGCGCTGGTGCTGACCAAACCGCTGGGCAGCGGAGTGCTCTTCAATGCCAATCTAAAGCGCTGGGTATCTGAGTCTGCCATGCAGCGCTGCATCGAGGCCCTCATCTGCCTGAATAAAGGTGCTGCTGAAATCATGAGAAAATATGATATTCATGCGGTAACCGATGTGACCGGTTTTGGCCTCGGAGGACACGGGCTGGAGATGGCCAAGGCCTCCAACGTCAAGCTGCGGCTGAAAATGGCTGATCTGCCGCTGTTCGATGAAGCGATTGCCATGTATGACAAGGGGATGAGCACCGGGGTCAACAGCCACAACGAAAAGCTCATCGGCGCCTATCTGGAATATGAAAAGGAATTTTCAGCCTCCCAGAAACAGATGATTCTCGACCCGCAGACCAGCGGTGGACTACTGGCGGCACTGCCGGCCGATCAGGCCGCAGAACTGGTGAAGGACTTAGCACAGATTCCAACCCCGGCAGCAGTGATCATCGGCGAGGTGATCAGCAGCGGCGGAAAACCCGGGCTTATCATCGCCTGATCCTCGATGCGTAGAGTATTTTCAAAAATCAGGAATTTTATTCAAGGTTGAAGCGCAGCTGAAAATTGTACCGCAGGCATGTTGTTATATGTCGAGGATAAAATTTTCGAGGGCAACCAAAAGATTGAATAAAATGACGATTTTCTACTGCAGGTATTGGGAACTCTGCCCCTCGGTCTCCTCACAATCCTGTTCAATGCTGCAGCCGTCTTCCTCCACCGGAATCGGTAATGGGTAATTGCTCGACAATTGTTCGGAACTCTGCAGGCCGATCTGCGGCAGGGCGGGCCGGCATTGCTGATCAATGAAAGATTTGATGGCCTGTTCCCCGCGGATAAGCGTCATGGTTGTACCCTGCTGGTCGAACAGCACCGGTACTTCAGAGACCCCCATCTTCTTGAGAAAAGTCAGATTGATCTTGGGCTGATAGCCGGCCACCGGTTCTGCCCCGGGAAAGGAAAAAGCGCCGTAGGTATCGACCGGGTTGAAGTCGACGGCGCAGTTGGGGTTTTGTTCCAGGCTGCTGAGCAGCGACTGGCAGTGAGAACAGCTGGAAGAGACAAACAGATAGAATCGTTTGTTGAATTTCTCCGGTTGATACCGGGCCATGGTGCCCTGATCCAGCGGCTCCGGTTTGACCAGTCCGCCGTGATAGTCGAGGCTGAAGCTAACGATCAGTACCGCCGAAAAAATAACCAACCCCTTGAACATCTGCTTGAGCCCCAAAAACAGATTGGCCAGAACGATCAGTGAGAGAATAATCAAACAATAGGAGCAGAGTACCTGGCTGATAAGAATCTGAAAGGCCAGCAGCACTGCTTCGGCGGCCAGCCCGGCCAGAAGCAGCAGACTGGTAAAGCGGAGCCAGAGGTTGGAACCTTTCCTGGCCTGGCTAAACCCCGTGGCGACAATCAGAAAAAAGATGAAACCGGCCAGGTTGAAATATAGTGGATCGACCAGGGTCAGCGAATCGACGATTCTGCAGCCTTCATTGAAACAGACACCCTCCCCCTGAATATAGATGAGCAGGGCTTGGACCCCGGTCAGCAGACAACCGATTAGGGCACTGAAAAAACCGATGAGCATAAGGATTACTGGTAGTGGGTTATTGTGGTTAACTATTTTTCCGTGATAATAACATTGATACTTCAGCCGATCCGGGGACAAGCTTTTTTGTTTTTTCTCAGTCCGGGGATGTCACTATGCTGCACATCTTCGGCGGATCAGTCAAGGTAATCTATTTCACCGAGGCTGATTTGTACACTATTTTGGCACTATTTGTTGATCTTCTTGCGGTATCATTCCGGATCAGGGCGGGGAGGGTCAGAGTATCATTGTCTTGAACACATAGCAGCTGAGCAGATAGGCTGAAAGCACCACCAGGTAGCCGAAATTAAAGATGTAGGGGGAGTTTCTAAGGGAAGTGCCCCGCAGCCTGGTTGCATAGGATATAAAGGAGCCGTACTGCAGTGCCAGACAGAGCAGGAAGAGTGCAGTGCTGCCTTTGACGAAGACCAGTACACCGCCAAATGATGACACCACCAGAAACAGCGTATCAAAGAATTTTCTCATGCTCCACCAAGACGATTGAGCTCGGTGATGCACTTTGTCGGGCGACCGAGCCAGGGAAAATAATTGACTGCTTGATATATTCTTCTGCCGGATGATTATAATGCAATTAAATGGTATTTGTGACTAGAAATATTGGTGATAATCTCTGAATTGTCATATTCGATGCAGGACCACTACTACTCAAAAAAGCTCAAACAGTATTTTCCCACCCGGGTGGACTACCTGCTCTACGCCCATGACGGCAGAGGGCTGGGGCATGTAAGCAGGACCACGGCGGTGGGGCTGGCCCTGAAACGGCTCTATCCCGAGTCCCGAGTGCTGCTCATCACCGGCAGTGCCAAAGCCCAGATGATGGTCGGCCGCGGAGCGCTGGACTGGATCAAATTGCCCTCATATCAAACCGTACTCACCAAGGGCGCTTCTGAAGGAAGAGACGGTGATTCCGGATTTTACAAGTCGGTGCTGGGCAACCTGCGGGCCGAGATGATCGGTGCCATGGTAAAAATTCTCAGACCCCGCTGCCTGCTGGTGGATCACAATCCGTGCGGTAAACGTCAGGAACTGCTCGAAGCCCTCGACCAGAGCAGTGGAACCGACTGTCAATGGGTTCTGGGTCTCAGGGCGGTGATCGGTGAAGATAAAGCGGTGTGGTCCGACGAGACGGCGCGGGTCGTCGACGACTACTACCGGGAAATTCTCTGGTACGGGAACCGCCGTGTGCTTGGTGAAGGGCCGCTTGGCAGGATCGGTTCCCATTTCACCCATTCCGCCGTCGAGATGGGGTATGTATCCCGGCTGCGGGAACTGGCTCAGCTCTATACAAGTGATATGGACTCCCTGGAAAGGCTGGCCTGTACAATTTCGCTGCCCTGGTTCGGCGAGCACACAGCCCAGCTGATCCGCGACCTTCACGGTGCCCTGGGTCGAATAGGTGAGGGCCAGGGCAGCTGCCATATCTACGTGGAGCAGAGCCGGGCCCAGGAGGTGGGGGACATTTTTAGCTCGCTCGCCCATTGTGTCGTGGAACCGATCGGCGACAACTATATCTCCTCTCTTATCCGCTCGAAAACCGCCTTGATCTACGGCGGCTACAATAGCATTCTTGATGTCATGGCTCTGGGGAAACCGGCGCTGGTCGTGCTCCGGGCTACCCGCGACCGTGAGCAGCAGGAACATCTCGAGCTGTTGCAGCGCGCAGTTGGTGAGCAAATGCAGGTCGTTGACGAGGAGGCTATTTCCAGCCGGGCTCTGGAAGATGGGCTTCGTTTGCTGCTGGCATCCGAATCGGACCGCTCATCGGAGATCGACTGCAATGGTGCTGAAAACACCGCCCGCCATCTGCACCGGATTGTGCAGCAGCGCGGTTGATTGTGAATCATTTCGGCAGGCACAGAGGCTTGAGTCGCTGTCAACCTGCCAGCCAATTGATAAAAATTGATGTAAGAACAAGGAGAGCAGAGGAATAAATGATCGTCAGAATCGTCATCGCGCTGTTCATCTCATTGGTTTCGGGCGTCTGTTACATGGCCGGATTAACCAGACTGATAAGTGCCCTGCTGATCAGCTTCGGGGTGATCTGTGCGCTTTTTTTCGGGATTGTCTTTCTGCTGCCGCCGGGATCAGATAGAATTAGCTTCGGGGTCAGCGCCCATGGGGCTTCCTGGCCTTTTTTCCTGCTGGCGCTGATGTTAATGGGGTTGATTGTCTATCTCTATCTGCATAAGCCCCAAAACAACAATTCGTCAGCTTTCGAGGAACTTGGCCCTACCCACCTGAGAAAGCTGGGCGGCGGTGCCCTGCTCTACCTGGTCAGCCTGTTTCTGCCGGTTCTGCTCTGGTTTCCATCCGAGAATACCGTCACTACCGGTGAGCAGTCTCAAATCGAAACCATGGTTCTGATAGGGGTGCTCATATTTATTACCGGCATCTCGGTGGCGCTCTACCTGATCTATCAGTCGACCAGGGGGGGAACCGAGGCTAACCCGGAGTTGATGAGCCGCTTTGTCCCTGCCTTGTTTTCGGTCTTTCATCTTGACAAGGTGCCGGCCCTGGTCGCCTATCTTCTGGTCTATTCGGCGGAACCGCAGCTCGTTTTTCCCAAGATTGCGGCACTCGCCCTGGCAGCCTACATTCCGGTGGCCTTCTTTCTTATCAAGATCTGTTTTACCGTTGAAAAACGCAGGAGATGATCGAGGAGCAGATTATGCGTCAGATACCAGGAACTATAAAAGATAATCTTGCCTGCCTTAAGCAGGGCACAGATCTGATCGACCCCTCAACCCTTGCTCATCGACGCCAACTCTCCGCCTGACATGTGCACCCTCTCCTGGTGGCAGAAACCCGGCTGCTACGGCGTCTTTTTCAACCGTGACGAGTCGGTCAGAAGAAGTGCTGCTCAGCCCCCGGGAATTTGGCAGGAGGGTGGCACCACCTATATCTGTCCGCTGGACCCGGACGGCGGCGGCACCTGGATTTTCGCCAACCGGGCAGGCATTATCGGCTGCCTGCTGAACAACTATTCGGTTCCCCACAAGGCAAAGAATCCGGTGAGCAGAGGACTGCTGCTCAAATCGCTGGCCCGCTATGAAACGATACCCGCTGCTGTCGAGGCTATGGAGGAGGTGGATCTGGCCAGCTATTCCGGGTTTCATCTATTTCTGTTCAGCGACACGGCAACACTGCTCTACAACTGGGACGGTGATAGATTGAGTCGACAAAGCGGGAGTCAGTTATCCCGTCCGCTGACCAGTTCAGGGTATCGATACGAGGAAGTTGCTGCCTACCGGCGTGAACAGTTTCGTCTCCAGGTAGATCCAGAAAGTGCGGATTACATAAAAAACCTTGAAGAGTTCCACAATTACCATGACGAGCGCTTGCCCGCCCATTCCCCCCTGATGGTCAGACCCGATGCCCGCACCGTGAGCCAGAGCCGGGTGAGTGTCGAACCGAACCAGATCAGTTTCTCTTACCGCGCCGTTGATCTAGGCAGAAGACCCCGGTCTGACCTCCTCACCACCTTGAGCCGTGACTCTTAGAACTCTCTGCATTGTCGCCGCCCTGGTGATGGTTCTGCCCGACTCGGGCTGGTGTTCCAGTCAGGGGACAGTGGAATCGCTTCTGACCGCTTTCGAAGAGTATGCGGCACAATCTTCGAGCCGCTTCACCCTGCTGCTGATCATCGCCGCGGCCACCCTGATCAGCGAGGATCTGGCCTGTATCGCCGCCGGCCTGCTGGCTGCCCGGTCGATCATTTCACCGCTGGAAGCGATCGTAGCCAGCGGACTGGGAATCTATATCGGTGATATCCTGCTCTATCTGACCGGTTATCTGATCGGCCTCAAGGCCCTGCACCACCCGCCTCTGAAGTGGTTTGTAAGCGAGCACCGGGTCCAGCAGTGCCGAACCCTGTTCCAGAGACGGGGGCTTGGGCTGATCTTCATGAGCCGTTTTCTGCCCGGCACCCGGACGGCGACCTTTCTGGCGGCTGGCCTGGTGCGGGTCGACCTGGTCAAACTTCTCGTCGTCTTCGGCCTGGCCGTGGTGATCTGGACACCCATTCTGGTGCTCAGCGCTGTGCTGATAGGTAGGCAGGTGATCACTTATATCGACATCTACAGCGGCTGGGCCCTGTGGGTCTTCTTCTTTCTGCTGGCGCTGATATTCACCATTACCAGGCTCATCGTACCTCTTTTTACCTGGCGGGGGCGCCGACTGCTGCTGAGCCGCTGGAGAAGATTCTCAAACTGGGAGTTCTGGCCTTTTTATGTGACCAACGTGGTCACCTTCGTCTACGTCCTTTACACCGGCCTGGTCAAGTATCGCCGGGCTACCCTGTTTACTCTCACCAATCCGGCGATCAAGCCGGACAGCGGCTTTATAGGGGAGAGAAAGTCCTCTATCTTCAAAGGGCTTCGGCAGGAGTACGTCGGCCGTTGGCGGCTCGTCGGCGCTGCAAACACCATGCAGGACAGACTGGACCTGCTTCACTCTTTCATGGCCGACCACAGCCTCGATTATCCGATCGTGCTCAAACCCGATGCCGGGCAACGCGGCCAGGGGGTGAAGATTTGCCCCGACCATGAGACGGCGCGCCAATGGCTGGAACAGGCGGAGCGGGATTATCTGATTATGGAGTACCTCCCGGGCGAGGAGTTCGGCGTCTTCTATTATCGCCTGCCGGACCAGCCGCGGGGCCGTATTTTTTCCATCAACCGCAAGAAGCTTCTTGACGTCGTCGGCGACGGGAAGAGCACCCTCGAAGAGCTGATCCTGAGGGACGAGCGAGCGGTGTGCATGGCCCCGATGTTTTTTGAAAACCTCGAGGCGGATCTGCTGGACATCATACCCGAGGGGGAGACCCGCCAACTGGGCCAGGTTGGCACTCATAGCCGGGGCTCGCTGTTTCTCGACGGGGCCGACCTGATAAGCCCCGAACTGCTGGAGCGGGTCGAACGTATCGTGGAAAATTATAGCGGTTTTTATTTCGGCCGTTTCGACCTCAAGGCTCCCTCTGAAGAGGACCTGCGAGAGGGTAAGAATCTAAAAGTGATCGAGCTCAACGGCTTGACCTCCGAGGCCACCCATATCTACGATCCGAAAAACTCCATCTTCTATGCCTGGAAAACCTTGATCGACCAGTGGTCGATCGCTTTTGACATAGCCGAGGCGAACCTGAAAAAGGGGTTGCAGCCCATGCCGCTGGCGGAATTCATCAGCCACTGGCGGCGGGGTGGGAGGTGAGGGGACAGTCATCGGGGACACAATACTTAAGGTGTCCCTGTTCTAGGGGACACCTTAAGTATTGTGTCCCCCTTCGTCCCTAGGTATTGTGTCCCCCTCGTCTTCCCTAGTCTTTAACCCGGGTAAGCAGCCAGGCGCCGATCATGAACAGGACCAGAATTGACAGCACGCCCCACCGGGTGTCGCCGGTGATCCGCCCGACAATGCCCAGCAGCAGCGGTCCGGCGATGGCGGCAAATTTCCCGGAAACGTTATAGAAGCCGAAGAATTCGGCACTGTTTTCGGGTGGAATCAACTTGGAGAAATAGCTTCTGCTCAGGGCCTGAATGCCGCCCATGGAGGAGGCCACCAGCAGGGCGATAAGCCAGAAGAGCATATGCCTGACCACCTCACCCTCGAGAAAGGGCAGCAGAAAGGCCAGAAAGGTGATCAGACAGTAAACGAAAATGCCGAACAACAGAAGCGATCTGGTGTTGAACCTGGCGGCCAACCGCCCATAGATGAGCGTGCAGGGGAAGGCAACGATCTGGATGACCAGCAGCACGGTGATCAGCATGGTGATGCCGAATCCCAGGTCGCGGCCGTAGGCGGTGGACATGGTGATAATGGTGCCGACCCCGTCGATGTAGAAAAAATAGGCGGCCAGAAAGAGAAAGACCCTGCGGTGTTGCCTGATGTTCTTGAAGGTTGCCCACAGTCGGGAGAAGCCGTCGAGCAAGGGATTCGGCGAGGCGGGCACGAAGTGGCGCTGCTGCAGATTTTTAATGGCCGGCAGAGACAGGAAGAACCACCAGAGGGCGACGACCAGGAAGCTCATCCTGGTGCGCCCGGCGGGCAGGCCGTCCCCGAGGCCACCGCTGACGATAAGACCAATCACCACCACGAAGGGAATGATGCTGCCGATATAGCCGATGCCGAACCCCTTGGCCGAGACGTTGTCCATTCGATCGGCAGTGGCGACGTCGACCAGAAAGGCGTCATAGAATAGATTGGCCCCGGCCCAGCCGACCCGGGCACCGATGAACAAGAGCAGGCAGAGCAGCCACTGCCCTTCGACCGGAACGGTGAGGGCCACCGTAAAGATCAGGCCGGTGGCCAGGAAAAAGAGGAAGAACGGTTTCTTCCTGCCCTGGTAATCGGCCATGGTGCCAAGCACCGGAGCCAGCAGGGCCAGAATTAGCGAAGCGGTGGAATTGGCGAAGGCCCAGTTTGAGGTGGCCACCGCATCGGCGACTCCGCGGGCGGCCACATCCTTGAAATAGATCGGCATGATGGCCGTGATCATGACCAGGACAAAGGCCGAATTGGCGGCGTCGTAGAGAACCCAGCTTTTTTCTTCCCTGGACAGGGGGGCGGGCTTAGTCATCGCGGAAAAAAAGCTTTAGCAGGACGATTGCGCAGACGAAGAAGAACAATGCGTAGAGCAGATAGCCCGACACCTTGATGAAGCCGGCCGAAAACCCCAGGGACAGGGCAAACCCGTTAATCCGGGCAAAGCAGCTTTGGCCCAGGAGATAGAGCAGGAAGAGAAAGCCGGCATAGAACGGGGCTTTGAAAACCGAAGCCAGCAGCGATGATCGTTGTCGTGTGCTCATCTGATTCAGGTCGGGTCGGGGTTGAGGGATCAGGCGGCTCTGAAAACGCTATTCCCCAACTTTACCCCGATGTTTCAAATCTTGCACAAAAAAACCAGTGTGGTAAAGCCAACTATGTGGTTGGCTTCCGGATGGAAACTAACGATGCTACCCTGAGGGCATTGAGGCGAAAAACGATGGCATTTGTTCCGGTCATAGGCAGGTCGATTAAAAAGCAGCTCGAGGAGCGGGAAGCGCAGGTCCTCTCACCCTTTGCCGCCCGCAGCGCCACCTCCCGGGGACGCAGAATCCCGGAGCAGGAGGACATGTGCGACATTCGGCTGCCCTATCAGCGGGACCGCGACCGCATCATCCATTCCAAAACATTTCGGCGGCTCAAGCACAAAACCCAGGTTTTCCTGGCCCCGGCCGGCGATCATTACCGGACCAGGCTCACTCATGTGCTCGAGGTCTCACAGATTGCCCGCACCATCTCCGCCGCACTCTGCCTCAACGAACCGCTCACCGAGGCGATCGCCCTGGGCCACGACCTGGGGCATACCCCGTTTGGCCATGCCGGCGAGGCGACCCTCAACAAACTGCACCCGGGCGGCTTCAAGCACTACATCCACAGCCTGCGGGTGGTCGATTTCCTCGAGAAAAAGGGGAGCGGCCTGAACCTGTCCTGGGAGGTCAGAAACGGCATTGCCCGCCACTCCAAAGGCCGCGATGAAATAATCCCCAGCTCGGGTAAGGGGCTGGCCGCCACCCTGGAGGGGCAGGTGGTCAGGCTGGCCGATATCGTCGCCTACATCAACCACGACCTCGATGACGCCATGCGGGCCGAACTGCTGATCCCAGAAGATGTACCCCCGGCCATCGCCGAGGTGGTCGGCAGCGGCCACTCGCAGAGAATAGGCAGTATGGTGCGCGACATCATCGTCGAAACCCTGACGGCCGACGACGGCAATCTGCACATCAGCGGGTCTATGCTGGCGGCGATCACCGAGCTGAGGGGCTTTCTCTACGACAATGTTTATCGTAATCTCCTGGTGCACCGGGAATTCGAGAAGGCGCAGCGAATCATCACCGAACTCTATGGCTATTTTCTCGAGCACGGACTGGTCAGAAGAGCTGGTGAAGACTGGATAATCGCCGAGGGCGACAAAGGCTGGCCCAATGAAAAGACCGCCCACCGGCGGGTCTGCGACTACATTGCCGGGATGACCGACAACTATGCCATCAGCGTCTATGAGCACCTGTTCATGCCGAGTCCCTGGAGCGTGAGATAAACCAACGCCTGGAGTAGGCCCTGGCGGATCTCGAATTAGGGGGACACAATACCTAATTCTATAGCTCAAATCAGGTTTTGTGTTCCATTAATTCTCGATCTCCGGTGTGGATAAAAACGGTTGCTTTTCAGGGGGGCGGCAGGTAATTTGCGCTTTCGCCCGCGATTCAGGGCCGTGTTAACGATAATTAAGCCTGTAACAATAACTATATAGCAAAGCACGCACCAGATGAGTGATAAAAAAGAATTGAACAAGAGTTATGACTTCAGCGACGTCGAAGACAAGTGGCTGAAGACCTGGGAGGAGCAGCACTGTTTCGAAGCCACGATGAACGACGGCAAGCCCGCTTTTTCCATCGTCATTCCACCGCCCAACGTCACCGGTGTGCTGCATGTCGGCCATGCCCTCAACAATACCCTGCAGGACATCCTGACCCGTTATCACCGCATGTGCGGTGACAACACTCTCTGGGTACCCGGCACCGACCATGCCGGCATTGCCACCCAGAATGTGGTGGAACGCCAGTTGGCCCAGGAGGGCCAGAGCCGCCATGACCTGGGCCGGGATAAATTCATCGAACGGGTCTGGGAGTGGCGCACCGACAAGGGCGGCACGATCATCAACCAGCTCAGGAAACTGGGCTGCTCCTGCGACTGGAGCCGGGAACGGTTCACCATGGACGAAGGGCTGTCCAAGGCGGTGCGCGAGGTCTTCGTCAGGCTCTACAAAGAGGGACTGATCTACAAGGGTGACTATATCGTCAACTGGTGTCCCCGCTGTCTGACGGCCCTGGCCGATGATGAAGTGGAACACGAGGACATCCGGGGCAAACTTTACCACCTGCGCTACCCCTTTGCCGACGGTTCTGGACACGTGGTGGTGGCCACCACCCGTCCGGAGACGATGCTGGGCGATACCGGCGTGGCCGTGCATCCCGATGACGAACGCTACGCCCACCTCAAGGGAGTGGGCATCGAGCTGCCGCTCACCGGCAGGACCATTCCTGTGGTCTTCGATCCCCACGTGCAGAAGGATTTCGGCACCGGGGCCCTGAAGGTGACCCCGTCGCACGACCGCGACGACTACGAGATCGGCCGGCGTCACAACCTCGAGATGTGCAAGGTAATGGACGATCACGGGGTCATGAACGAGAAGGCCGGCGTTTACCAGGGACTGGATCGCTACGAGTGCCGCACACGGATAGTCGAAGATCTTGAAGCCCAGGGTTTCCTCGACAGAATCGAGGACTACGACATTGCCCTCGGCCAGTGCTACCGCTGCAAAACGGTGGTCGAGCCGACCACTTCATTGCAGTGGTTCGTCAAGGTAAAGCCGCTGGCCGACGCCTCGGTCGAGGCGGTCCGCAGCGAACGCATCAAGATCTATCCGAAGACCTGGTACAACACCTTCTACAGCTGGATGGACAACATCCGCGACTGGTGCATCTCGCGGCAGATCTGGTGGGGCCACCGGATACCCGCCTGGACCTGCATCACCTGCGGCGAACTGATAGTCGAGACCACCGATCCCGAGTTCTGTCCGGCCTGCACCTCGACCGAACTGATCCAGGAAACGGACGTGCTCGACACCTGGTTTTCCTCGGCCCTGTGGCCATTTTCGACCATGGGCTGGCCTGAGAATACCAGGGAGCTGCAGACCTTTTATCCGACCTCGATCCTGATCACCAGTTTCGATATTCTCTTTTTCTGGGTCGCCCGGATGATGATGATGGGCATTCACTTTATGGACGAAGTACCGTTCCATGATGTCTATCTGCATGCCCTGGTGCGGGACAAGCACGGCAAGAAAATGTCAAAATCGACCGGCAACGTCATCGATCCGCTCGAGATCATGGGCAACTACGGCACCGACGCGGTTCGCTTCACCCTCACCGCCTTTGCCGCCCAGGGTCGGGAGATCAAGCTCGACGAGGACCGGATCGAGGGCTATCGCTTTTTCATCAACAAGATCTGGAACGCCGCCCGATTCGCCCAGATGCACGTCGGCGACTGCAGCGCTGAAGTCAGAAAGGCGGTGGACAAGCCGGCCGAGCTGCCGCTGGTTCACCAGTGGATTCTGAGCCGCATGGCCAAAACCATCGATGAGGTTCGCCAGGGGCTGGACGAGTATCATTTCAATACCGTGGCCTCGGCCAACTACCAGTTCATCTGGCATGAGTTCTGTGACTGGTATCTGGAGTGGATCAAAGCCGATCTCTACAGCGACGATGAAGTGGTCAAGGAGCAGGCCCGGGGCGTGCTGCTCGTCATCCTGGAAACGATCCTCAAGCTCATCCACCCGGTTATTCCGTTTGTCACCGAGGAGATCTGGAGTGTGCTGCCGGGCGCCAGAAAGGTCCTGATGCTCGAGCCCTATCCGGAGCGCCAGCCCGGCTGGTTGAACGACTCTGCCGAGCAGCAGATGGAGTTGCTCATGGGCATCATCACCGGCATCAGAAATATCAGGGCCGAGGCGGACGTGCATCCTTCCAAAAAGATCGATGCCTACGTGACCAATGTCGACGGTGCTGCGGCTGAACTGATCGATTCCTTCTCCCCGGCGATCCGCGACCTGACCAGGCTCAACGGCCTGACCATCGCCGACAGCCAGGACAAACCAGACGATGCTGCAACCTATATCTACAACGATATCGAGATATTTGTTCCGCTTACAGGGCTGGTCGACGTGGACAGCGAACTGGCCAAGCTGGGCAGGGACAGGGCCAAGGTCGAGAAGAGCCTCAACCAGGTCAACGGCAAACTTGGCAACGACAAATTTCTTGCCAATGCCCCCGACCAAGTGGTAGCCAAGGAAAAGGCCAAACAGGAAGAGCTGGAGGCGCGGCTCAATCGATTAGCCGAAGCCGAGCAGCGTTTGCACAAGATCCGGGGCTGAGAAGAGCCCCTTTGCGGAGCCAGCAGGCATGGACAAGAATCTGCTCGACAGACTGTACCGTTCATTTCTCAGGGAAGATATAGGCCGGGGCGACCTGACCAGCGAAGCGATCTTCTCTGCCGACCAGTCAGGCAGGGCCGATATCGTTGCCCGGGAGTCGTTTATCGCAGCCGGTGCCGAAATCATCGGCGGCCGTGTTTTCACCACCCAGAATCCCGCCATCGAGATAATCAATCCGCTGGACGATGGTACCGAGGTGCAGCCCGGCGACCTGGTTTTTTCGGTGCAGGGGCCGGTCATCGATCTGCTCAAAGCCGAGCGGACCGCTCTGAATCTGCTCCAGAGAATTTCGGGCATTGCCACCTTCACGGCCAGTTTCGTGGAGAAGGTTCGGGACTATCCAGTACGTATCTGCGATACCCGTAAAACGACACCGGGGCTCAGGATGCTGGAAAAATACGGTGTCGTGGTCGGCGGCGGCTCAAACCATCGCTTTAACCTCACCGACGGCATACTTATCAAGGATAATCACATCGCCGCCTGCGGCTCCATCTCGGCGGCGGTTGAGCGGGTAAGGCTCAGGGTCCCGCATACCATCAGAATTGAAGTCGAAGCCGACACCCTCGACCAGGTGCGGGAATGTCTGGAGTGCGGGGTCGACATCATCATGCTCGATAACATGAGTCCGGCCACAATGCGTGAAGCGGTGCAGATCATCGACGGCAGAGCACTGGTCGAGGCCTCCGGCGGCATCGTTTTGGAAAACCTCACTGCGGTGGCCGAAAGCGGGGTGGACATAATTTCGATTGGGGCCCTGACACATTCCGCCCCCACCTGCGATATCGGTATGGACTGGTCCTGATTTTATGGAAAAACTCAGTAAACCGAGCTCTTCCAACCCACGGGCAGATCGAGTCCACCAACCATCCTGCGACGCTTTTGCGCTGGACATATTGCTCTATTGCCTAAGGCAAGTCTTCCTGCCTGGCGGGCTGTCTCGACTTGTGAACTCACGGTTAAAACCGCGAAACGTTGATTATTGCTTGATTTTTTGTGAAAAAATGTGGGATACTGGGCACAAATGACGGTCAGGGGGTAGGTCCATTCACGGCCATATCCAATCTTTTTCATCAGAGTTGAGGGTTTATCGATGCGTTGTCCAAAATGTGGCTACATCTCATTTGATAATGTTGAGAAGTGTTTGAAATGCAGAAAGAATATTGCTGATGCTTCAAGTCTCTTCCAGGGCAGTGTTCTTAAAGTGACCACCCCGGTGTTCCTGAAACTCGTTCCCGATGAAGAAGACGTGGAAGAGGTGGCGGCCGAATCAGAGGAGCTAGAACTCGCCGAGGAAGAGATTGAAATCAGCGATCCGGATCTGGATATCCTGCTCGAGGAGGAAGAGGAAACCACTGCCGAGGTACAGCTCGAGATGGAAGATTCGGACCTCGAACAATCGGCCCTGGACCAGCTCAACGATGATCTCAGCGAGATAGAGGCATTTTCCGAAGAGGATTCGGGGGAGGACGAGGTAAAACTAGATTTTGGCACACTCGATGAGGCCGAAGTTGAGGGAGCGTTTGCCGAAGAAGAGCCAGAAGTGACCATGAGCCTCGAAGTTCCGGACGAGCTGGCCGATCTCTCCGACCTGTCGCCGCCCCCAAAGGCCCCAGTCGAAGAGAAGCCGGTGGCCGATGACGATGTTGATTTCGATTTTGGCGACCTGGGCGACGAATTCGGTGAAGAAGCGGCCGCAGCCGCCACGGCGATTCCGGAAACCAAAAAGCCGAAGGAGCAGAAGCTCAGCCTCGATATGGATGAAGACCTCGATTTCGACCTCGACCTCGGAGGCCTGTCCATCCACGACGATGACAAGTGAGCCGCAGGCTTCAGTCCGCCTCGAAAATCGTTGACACCAGCAGCGATGTTTTGTAAATAGTGCACCTCTATCCGGTGCCGAGATAGCTCAGTCGGTAGAGCAACGGACTGAAAATCCGTGTGTCCCTGGTTCGATTCCTGGTCTCGGCACCATTTAG